>JAJPHS010000074.1 GCA_021325175.1 Terriglobia bacterium | reverse complement strand
TTCCGCGCCGCGCCGTGACCGTTAACTCCTCGATGCCTTTTTCCCGGTCCGCGGCCGACCCGGTGATGCGCAGGATCCATCGCACCGGCGCCGATTTCAAACTCAGCAGGTAATTCTCGATGCCCGCGCCCAAATACGCATCGTAGGCGTTCGGCTCGATCGCGAGCAGTCTATCCGCGTAGATTCGCCCCTGCTTGGTGAACTTCAGCGCGGCCAGATCCTGCTTGTCGATCAACGCCGCGAAATCGGCGCGAAGCCCCAACGTCAGCGTCTTGGCAAAAAGCGCAATGCCGTCGCCGGGCGAAGACTTTAAGCTTTGATCGGCGAGACGATCCGCCTCTTGAATTTCGCGTTCCAACGATTTTCTGACCTCCGGGTCGGGATGCAATCTCCCGCGGTTCTCAAAGCGCGTTTCGTCGGTGAACAGCTCCGCTTCGAGCACGCCTAAACGCGCCAACTCGGAAAATAAATACGCCGCGGCATCCGACGCCGGCCCGAGCGCATCGCTGGGATGCGCCTGCTTCCATTGAGCAAAGCTCGAATGCGCCGCGGCGAAATCCAGATCGTACATCCGCAGCCATCCGCGATAAAGATCCGGCGGAGGCGAGGTCAACTCAGAGGCGAAGGCGGATGAAATCAGAAAAGCGAACAGCGAAATCCGCATAGCTACGACGGCCGCGGGTAGATTTCAAACTCGATCTCGACTTCGTTCTTCACCCGGATCATGCCTCCGCCCACGCGAATCGGCTTGATCCCGTAATCGGTTTGCTTCAGCACCGTGTGCGCGGCGTAAGCACCTCCGCTGCGTTTGACGTTGATGGTCACCGGCTTCGTTACGCCGTGCAGGCTCAACTCGCCGGCGACCCTCCATTCGGCTTCGCCCGTTTTCTCGACGCGCGTCGAATGAAACTCGATGCGCGGATATTTCGCCGTCTCCAGCGTCATTTCGTCCATGTCTTTCTGGATCTGCTCCTGTGTTTTGGCGTCGATCTTGGGGTCCGGTTTCACTCTCATCGCCGCCGTGTCGATGGTGAACTCGACCGAAGGCGGCGATTCGCGAATCGTTCCGGAAGCGATCGGCGCCGTCACCCAGTGCTCGTGTCCGGCGGAGGAAAGGAGTCCCGCTTTGCCGACATGAATCGCAATCGTGCTCTTCGTGGTATCGATCGGCTGCTGGGCGAATGCGCTGGCCGCTAACAAAAAAAGACCCGCGCTACGCCGCATAACAAACGCACTCTTTCCGCAAAGAGAGGCCAAGAATTTGGACGTACCTTCGCGCCTCGCGGTTGCAGCCGGCTGTTCGAGCGCAGCGCTTCGGCCGGCGGTCAGGCGAGGTAGTCGAACAGCGTCTGCCTCGGAATCTGCGCTTCCGAACCGAGCGCCGCCTGCTCCTGGATCTGCGCCTGCGTCATGTCGGTGATCGCCGCGGTCATATTCGTGTCTTCCAGACCGCTGATCTGCGTTTGCAACTGCGTGATTCGCGTCTGCGCGGCATCGGAGGCGTCGCTCAGATTGCTTTCGGCATTCCCGTAAAACGCGAGCTGCTCATTCATATAAGACGCAACGCCCGATAACCCGTTCGCCGCTGCCGCCACTCCCGCCTGATCGTTATTGTTCAGCGCGGTTGCCAGATTATTGATCGCCGTGAACATGTTTGTCGACGAATCCGGCGAATCGAAGATCTGCTGCGCCGTCAGTGCCACCGGAAACGTGGTGCCGTCCGCGGCCATGGCCACCCGCGTCGAACTCGAACCCTGATAGGCGCTCACCGGATCGGGTTGGGTGGGGTCGAAGGTGTAGGGCTGCGTCTGGTCGGCGTCGCCCGCGAAAATGTAGCGGCCATTCACCTGCGTATTCGCCAGGCCCACCATCTGCTGCTCGATCGATTGGAGCTGCGTAGCAAGCTGCGCCCGCGTCGAAGCCGTTTGCGTCCCGGTGGCCCCTTCGGCCGCCAGCGTCTGCACCTGATCGAAAAGCTGAATCGCGCTGCTGATGCTCTGATCGGCGGTCTGGACTTCGGTCGTGTAGCTTCCCAGATTCGTCGCCACCTGCTGCGCCGCCGAAAGCTGCGCGCGCGCCTCCAGCAGCGGCGAAACCTCGTCCGGCTGATCGGATAAATTGCGAATATCGATCCCGCTCGAAATATTCAAGGTATCGGTATTGATCTCCTGAATCACGTTGTTCACGTCTTGCACGAACTGCTGCCGCGAGGGGGTGAGAGTTGAAATCGTCATGCCGTGCCGTTCACCATGTTTATCAGCGTTTGCGTCAGGCCGTCCAGCACACTAACCAGTTTGCCGACCGCATCGTAATTTTGCTGATATTGCAGCAGCCGGGCCGCTTCGGCGTTCAAATCGACTCCGCTGGCGTTGGCAACTTCGCTTTGCGCCTGCGTCAACTGCGCCTGCGCCTGCTGCTGATCCGATTGCGCCCCGGCTACGTCGTTTCCGATCGTCGAGCCGAGGTTCCCGAAAAATTGCGTGAATGTCGCGCCATTGATCTCCGGCATATTGGCGAGCTGCGCCATCGCCACCGCGTTGCCGTTTCCACCCGGCGCGCCCGCCGAGGCCGCCGCGATCTGATCCGGCGTCAGGTCGTTTACGGTCAATGTCGCCGCCGCGCCGCCCGCCGCATCGTAGCTGAACAGCGGCGTCAAAGGCGTGTTGCCGTTCTGGTCGACGCCTTGCGAAAGCTGCTCGTTGATCGTGTCGGCAAAATTCTGTGCCAGCGTGTTCAAACTGTCGAGATAGCCGGGCAGCGTCGTGTTCTGCTCCACGATCAGGGCGCCAAGCTGCCCGCCGGTGATCTGCGACGTGATATCGCCGCCGTTGGCGTCGAAAATCGCGGTTTGATTCGAGCTATTGTCCGCCGAGATCGCTTTCGCCGTGCCGCCGATCACCAGCGCCGTCTGCCCGCCGATGAAGACGTTGTATCCGCCCTGATCGTTTTTGATCAGCGAGTAGTTCGCCAATCCGGCTAGCTGCAACAGATCCGAATGCAACTGCGCGTCGAGCGACGGATCGTCCGCCGCGTCGGGATTCGACTCATACGCCTGATTCAGTTCCGCAATCTTCGCCGCCAGATCGTTGATCTGCGAGACCACGCCATTGGTCTGGCTCACCACGTTGGTCGAAACCTGCACGATCGCGCCCGCCGCGGTCTGAAAACTTTGCGCGACCGAATTCGCCGCGTCCAGCACCGCCTGCCGGTTCACCGTATCGTTCGGACTCACGCTCAACTGCGAAAAGCTGTTGAAAAAATTGTTCAGCGCGGTATCGATGCCGTTCGTCGAAGTCAGGCTGAAGCTCGACTGCACCTGGCCCAGATCGCCGGCGCGCTGGCTCGCGTAACCCAACGCCGTCTGCTGCGAACGGACCGCCTGCTCCAGATATTCGTTCCGCGAGCTGATCAGCGGCCCGGCTTCCACTCCGCCGGGAAGTCGCCCGGGATCGAACGGCATCGGCTCGAACGACGCCGTCTGATCCGCGTACTCCGGCGTGTTCGCGTTGCTGATATTGTTCTCGACAACATTGAACGCCTGCCCCAGCACGCCCAGCGCATTCGACGCATTATAAAGCGCGCTGTTGATGGTGCCCATCGATTATCCTCGCACTGCGACGGCGCCCGCGATCGAAATTTCGGCCGCCTGCCCCTTCGCCGTGTATCCGCCCGCCGCGGCGCCCAGCAGGTTAGCCCATCCGCGATAAAACGCCGCGCTGTGCCGGATCATCCGCCCGATCATTTCCAGGTCGCGCTTCAACGCTTGAAGCTCGCCCGCCAGCGCCGGGTCCGCCGCCTCGCCGCGCAGCGCCCCTTCGATCTGGCCGAGACACACGGCAGCCTCGGCCAGACCAGGCAGACAGCGTTCGATCTCCTCGGGAGAGGGAGAAAGCAAAGCCTGACGCAAATTGGCGACGTGATGGCGCGCGATTTTAAGGGTGTTGCGCATCGTCGATGATCTTTGCGGCTGTCGCCTGGGCGTCCACCTGGTAGCTGCCGTTGGCGTAAGCTCGCGCGATCTGCTCGAGACGCGCCTGCCGCTCCGGCGAATCCGCCGCGAGCGACCGCAAACTGCGCACCAACTCGGAAAGATGGACGTCGTCGCTGGAGCCGGCGCCTGAGGTTTGTACGCTGCCGCGGGCGATCTGGCCGGTTTGCTGCGCCGCCTGAGTGCCGTTGGTTTGCGTTGAAACGAGGCCGCCGAGATTGCTATCGTTTACCTTCATGACAGTTTGTGGGCACTGCATCCCCACAAATGGAGTATCGTCCATCCTGCGCAATCTTTGAATGGGAAATCGGCTCGGTTATTCCCTACTACTCCGGCAAATGTGGGAATAGTACAGCCACACCGTATCACCTCTATATCATGACACGGTTTAAAAAGAAGTTATTCCAGCCCGAGGCGAATTACCACCAACGCGGACCCGGCAGCCATCCTCGGCTAAGGTAATCGCTTAGAACGAACATCAGCAGGATCAGCATCCAGAAAAATCCTGCGCCGACGAACAGCCGCGTCAGCGAGCTGGACTGGTTGACGTGCATAAAAAACCACACCACCAGGCTGCCCTTGGTGACCGCGATTGTCAGCGCGATGACGAAATTATATTCGCCCAAATCGATTCCGGAGATGAGAACGGTGGCGATGGTCAGCGCAATCAGAGCGGCAAAAACCGCAACATATTTTCGAACGGGAACGACTTCATGGGTCATCGCATTGTTCGTCCTATCAGGTAAAGCAGCGGGAACAGGAAAATCCAGACAATATCCACGAAGTGCCAGTACAAGCCGATCATTTCGACAGGCGTGTACCAGCCGGAGCTGAAGCGGTTGCGCGCCGCCATGGCGATGAGCGTGATGATCAGGCCCGCGCCGACGATCATGTGCAGGGCGTGTAGCCCGGTCATGGCGAAATAGAGGAAGAACAGGATCTGCGCCTGATGGAAATACTGCGGTTCGGCGTAATGAAAGCCGGGTCCCGGGATATGATGATCAACCCACTTTTCGTGATATTCGACGTACTTTATGCTCAAAAACACGAGACCCAGAATCAGCGTGAACGTCAGAAACGAGATCAGCGCCCGCTTCTGGCCAAGCTGCGCCGACCTCACCGCCAGGGCCATCGTCAGGCTGGAGAAGATCAGCACCGCGGTATTCGTCGCGCCCAGCGTGACGTTCATGTAGTGGCTGGTCGAAGCGAACGCCGCCGGATAAAGGTTGCGATACACCGTATAGGCGCCGAACATACCGCCGAAAAACATGATTTCCGTCAGCAGGAAAACCCACATCCCCAGCGTGGAGGATTCAAGCTGCTGCTCGCGGTCGTCGAAGTGGTGCTTGAGCGTCGTGGGGGCGGCGTGCGCGGCGACGCTCAGATCAGTATCCGCCAACTTCCACCTCCTCGGAATAATTGTAAGGCCGCTCGGTCACCACCGGCGGCACATCGAAGTTGAAGGTCGGCGGCGGCGTGGGAGATTGCTCCCATTCAAGTCCCTTGGCCTGCCATGGATTTTGCGGGGAGCGCTCGCCCTTGCGCCACGCCCAGGTGAGATAAATCAGCGGCAGCAGATAGCCGACGCCCAAAATCGAGGCGCCGGCGGTGGAAAGCACGTGCAGCACCTGAAATTCCTGCGCGTAGGTCGCATAGCGGCGCGGCATGCCCAAATAACCCAGGATGAACTGGGGGAAAAACGTCAGGTTGAATCCGACGAAAATAATCGCCGCGGCGAGCCGCGCCCACATCTCCGGATAAAGGCGGCCGGTCATCTTCGGGAACCAGAAATGGATCCCTCCCAAAAACGCCAGCACCATACCGCCGACCATCACGTAATGAAAGTGCGCGATGACGAAGTACGTGTCCGTCAGATGGACGTCGATCGCCATCGTCGCCAGGAAAAGCCCGGTCAGGCCGCCGATGGTGAACAGTCCGATGAAGCCGAGCGCGTAAAGCATCGGCGTGTCGAACGTAATCGAGCCCTTGTACATTGTGGCGGTCCAGTTAAAAACCTTGATGGCCGAAGGAACCGCGACCAGGAAGCTGATGAAGGAGAACACCATGCTCGCATACATCGACTGGCCGGCGACGAACAGGTGATGTCCCCACACCATGAATCCGAGCACGGCAATGGCGACGCTTGAAAACGCCACGAATCCGTATCCGAAAATTCCCTTTCGGGAGTAGCAGGCGATAATTTCGCTCACCACGCCCATTCCCGGAAGAATCATGATGTAGACCGCCGGGTGCGAATAGAACCAAAACAGGTGCTGGAACAAAACCGGGTCGCCGCCGAGGTTCGGATCGAAAATGCCGGCGTGCAGGATACGTTCCAGCATCAGCAGCACGATGGTAATCGCCACTACCGGCGTGCCCAGCACCTGGATCAGGCTGGTGGCGTAGTGGGCCCACACAAACAGCGGCAGCCGGGACCAGGTCATTCCGGGCGCGCGCATCTTGTGCACCGTCACGATGAAATTCAAGCCGGTGAGAATCGAGGAGAAGCCCGAAATGAACACGCCGATCGCGGCCAGAATCACGTGCGTGTTGGAATAGGTGGTGCTGAAAGGGGCGTAAAACGTCCAGCCGGTGTCAACGCCGCCCTTTACGATGGCCAGCACCGCGAACACACCGCCGGCGATGTAGATGTACCAGCTCAGCAGGTTAATTCGCGGGAACGCCAGATCGCGCGCGCCGATCATGATCGGCAGCAGAAAATTTCCGAGCGTCGCCGGAATCGACGGGACCAGGAAAAAGAACACCATGATTACGCCGTGCATGGTGAAAAACTTGTTATAGGTATCGTGCTCGAACAGGCCATCCGGGAACAGCAGATTCAAGCGCATCAGCCCGGCAAAGACCGCGCCCACAAGAAAGAACGCGGTGATCGAGAAAAGATAGAGCAGGGCGATCCGTTTGTGATCCGTGGTGAACAGCCAGGACTTCCAACTGTAATCGACGTTTAGATAGTTGGGCCGCTCCGTGGTTTCGGGCAGCGGAAGTGTCGTGCTCATGAGGACCTCATTAAGGTATGGCCTGCGGGTTGGTTTGCGACAGGCTCTTGATGTAAACGATCAGTTGCAGCAATCCCTCCTCATCGATCTGCCCCTGATAGACCGGCATCACGTTGGGTTTATATCCCTTCACCACTTTTGCGTTCGGATTCAAAATCGATTCGCGCAGAAACGGCTCGTCGGCGAGCACGGTGCGCCCGTCGGCGAGCTGCACCGGATGTCCGAACACGTTGTTCAGCGGCGGGCCGTTATGATTCGTCACGTGGCAGGTGACGCAGCCATATTTCTCGAAAAGCTTTTCGCCCAGTTGCGACATGGTCGCGCCGGTGGCGCCGCCCGCCAGCCAATTCTGATAGGAAACGGGATCCATCACGTCCACCCACCCGATCATGCGCGAATGGTTCGTACCGCAGTATTCGGCGCAGAACAGATGATAGCGGCCCGGCTCGGTCGCCTGGAACCAGTAGGTCTGATAACTGCCGGGAACCACGTCGTGCTTCAGTCGAAATGCCGGGATATAGAAGCTGTGAATTACGTCCTCGCTCGCCAGCGTCAGCTTGACCGGCCGCCCCGTGGGCACATGCAGCTCGTTGATCTCGCGCTGGCCGTCGGGATATTGCACCTTCCACATCCACTGCTTGCCCACCACGTAAATATCCAGGGTGTTGCGTGGCGGCGTGTAATTTTCAAAATACAGCTTGGTTCCCCAGGCGAACATGACCAGCATGAACAGGAACGGGATCACGCTCCAGGTGAGCTCGATCGGAATCGAGCCGTGAATGGCGCGCGGCATCGGGTCGTCCGGACTGCGCCGCCGGTATTTGTACGCAAAGAACCCGATGGCGATAAAGATCAGGGTCGTCATCACCACCGAAAGCAGCACCAGGTAAACGTACAGCGCGTCGACCTGCGGAGCGGCGGTGGAAGCGGCAGCCGGAAACATTTAGCTGGTCCTCGGGTGAGCTGGAGGATGCGCGGCGCGGAAATCGCGTCGCAGCATGATCGCCATGAAGCCGAGCAGAACGGCCAGCGTCAGGCCGCCGCCGATGCGCAGCGCGTTCATAATCACCAATCCGTACTTCCCGTTGGAGGGATCGTAATGGTAGCAGTACAGCAGCACGGCATCGACGGGCGTCGAGATCTTCCCTCCCGAGGCTTCTTCGATTCCGAAGCGCAGATCGCGCGAGGGATAATCGATGCCGTAGAAATAGCGGGCGACGCGGCCTTCCGGCGTCAGGATCAGGATCGCGCTGGCGTGCGCGTACTGATTACTCACCGAATCGTAGGCGTAATGGAAACCGACCGCGTCAGCGAGCGAGCGGCTGGAGGCTTCCTCCCCGGTCAAAAAATGAAAACCCTTCTCGCCGCCGGAGCGGTTGTATTCCCGCACATACGACGCCTTTTTCGCTTTCGCCATTTCCGGCGTCTCCCGCGGATCGAAGCTGACCGCCACGATGTTGAACTCGCCGCCCGCCGTCATCTTCAGTTCCTTGGCGCTGCGCACCACGCCGTTCAGCACCATATTGCACAGCGACGGACAGGAATAATAAACCAGGGCGAGCACAATGGGCTTGCCGGTGAACTGCCGCAGGCTCGTCTGCCGCCCGTCTTCATCGACAAAAGGAATGTCGAGGGGAACCTGCGCTCCCATTTTTTGATCGATGCCGACGTTGCGCAGCACCGCCGGCTTATACGCCGTCTTGGACGCGGTTTGCGCCATCAGGCTCGCCGCGAGGATTGCCGTCAACAAAAACTTCATTTCGACCCTGCCTTGGTGGCGAAGCCTCTTTGCATCGCCAGTTCCATCGCGCGATCGATGGGGATGCGCACGATGCCCGCCTTCTTATCCGTCCAGCCGTAGGTGTTGAGGATCTGGTCCTCTTCCCCGCGCAGTTGTTGCAGCTCGATTGCGGGATGCTCCTGTAAACGCGGCTGCGGCGGGAACTGCTCGCGCGCCGTCTCCACCAGCGGATTCGGAGGCGTGGTGGTCAGGGGATGGTCCGACAGATAAACGAACACCCCATAGACGAAAGCGCAAACCAGACCCGCTCCAACCGCCAGCAGCACCAGCACGCCGACGATCATCCGCACGCTGGCGTCGCGCGTCTCGTGCCCGGCAATCACTCCCGCAGTATTGTCGTGAGCTGACATATCAGAATGCGACCGTTTCTCGCGGCGCGCCCTCCAGTCTCGGATCGCGCAGCGGAACCAGCGGGCGCGACCGCAGTTGCCACAAAAATGCCGCGATCCACAACCCGCCGATCGCCACCGGCGTCACGAAATCCAGCCAGTGAATCTGAATCTTCTGCCCGTAAAAGGCCGGCTCGATAATCCAATACACGTCCACCACGCGGATCACCAGCATCATCAGGCATACCTTCAACAGACGCTCGCCGTGGCGCTTGATCCCGCGCATCAGCAGCAGCACGAAAGGCGCGGCGAAATGAAAAATCACCAGGCTGAGCGCCACCCATCCCCATCCGCCCCGCAGCCGGTTCAGGTACCAGGGAATTTCGTCCGGCAGATTGCCGCTCCAGATGATGATGAACTGCGAGAACGAAAGATAGGCCCACAGCACCATGAACGCGAACATCATGTTGCCCAGATCGTGCAGGTGCTGCCTGGTCATGTATTCGCGCAGCGGCGAGCGCGAGGACAGCACGATCACCAGCGCGATCACGAACGCGAACGATTCGAGCACCTGGCCGATCAGAAACATCGCGCCGTAAACCGTCGAGTACCAGTGCGGCTCCAGCGACATGATCCAGTCGATGAAGGCGAACGTCGTGACAAAAGTGAAAATCACCAGCCCCGGCGCGCTCAAGGCCCGCATCTTATCAATCAGCGACGCATCCCCGCTGGCGTCCTGATCCGTGGACAATTTGCTGAGTCGATAGGCGTAGAACGTCCACACGGCGAAATAAAAAATCGAGCGCGCCACCACGCCCGGAATGTTCAGATACGCCGCCTTGCCGTGAATGATCGGGTCGTTGGCCGCCTCCGGCCGCGCCCAGATATACAGCACCGGCAGGCTCAGCAGAATCGGAATCATGCCGGCGATCATGTACGGCAGCGTGCGCGCCCCGGCTTCGCACATCCGCCGGATCACCATTCCCCACTTGCCGCCGACGGTGTGATGCAGCAGCAAAATGCCGAGGCAGCCCAGCCCCATGCCGGTCCAGAACATGTACGCGTACAGATACGACCGCAAAAACTGCGTCCATCCTTCCAGCAACAACCCGGCGATGGCGATCAGCACGCCGGCGATGCCCACCAGCAGCGCGCGCCGCTGCCATTGTCCGAGGCGAACGTTGACCGGATCGGCGGCGGTCATTTGATTGGCTCCTGAAGTTTTTGCGGCGCGTTCGGCGGCACCTGATCGCCCACCGGCTGCGGCTCGGGAATCGGCGGAGTCGGCGGATTCCTATCCAGATCGCCCCGCTCCGCCGCCGGCACCGCCTCGACCGGCGCATCCTGGCTCAATTGCAGAACCCGGATGTAGGCCGCGATGCGCCAGCGATCGTCGGGCTCCACACGCGAGGCGTAGCTCGGCATCTGGCCGAAGCCGTTGGTCATCACGTCGAAGAAGTGCCCCACCGGCGCGTCGATCAGCCGCTGGGTATGATACGATGCCGCCTGCTTGAATCCGCGCCGCACCACCATCCCATTTCCGTCGCCCACGCGGCTGTGGCACGGCGAGCAGTAGACGTTATACCGGTCGCGGCCGCGGTCGAGATCGGCGCGCGTGATCGGGAACGGGAAATAATCGACGTACTCGCCATTCACCCGGCCGGTGAAGCGCGCCTGATCAATGCGCAGAAATTCCGGATCGGGCGGTTTATTCGTCCATCGCCCCCAGGCCACCGTCCCTTCCACCTCCGGACGCGCCGAGCGCCCATCGCCGAAGAAATTGGTCGCCGCAAGCGGCTTGTACCGCGGCTGATCCTGCATATCGCGCCGGCAGGACGCGAGCATCGCGAGCGACACGCCCAGCCCGAGCCGCGCGATTCTCCGCCAGTTCCGAGACGCCGGACTACGATTCAACTTCCATCACCTCCAGCGGTTTCAGTGATTCCAGAAACTCCCGGGTTGCGTCGGTATGAAATCGCGGATCTCTGGCTTCGATGCACAAAAAGAACCGGTCGCGCGAGGCCCGCTCGAACTCCTTCACGTTGAACACCGGATGATAGGGCTGCGGCAATCCGTTCAGCATCAGCATCCCGATGACGGCGACGATGCAGGAAACCAGCACCATCGACTCGAAAGTGATCGGGATGTAGGCCGGCCAACTGTTCAGCGGCCGGCCGGCGACGATGTGCGGATAGGCCACCACCGTCATCCACCAGCACAGCATGAAGCCGCCGGTCGCACCCAGAAGCCCGGCGGCGAAAACGATCTTTTCGATCAGCGTGCGGCGGAAGCCGATCGCCTCGGCTAAGCCCTCGATCGGCAGCGGCGTATAGGCGTCCATTTCGCAATAGCCGGCCTCGCGCGCCCGCTCCGCCGCCGCCAGCAGAGATTCGGGATTGTCGAACTCCGCCATGAGCCCGTAGATTTCGACCTGCCCTGTCGCTCTAGTCTCCAGCATGGCTCGGCGCGACCTCATGATGCAGCACTTCGCGCGTTTCAAAAATCGAAATCGCCGGAATGCCGCGAATGAACAGGAACATCAGCGCCAGGAATACGCCGATGGTTCCGAAATACGTAGCCCAATCCCAGAAGGTCGGATAGTACATGCCCCAGCTCGACGGCACGAAATCGCGCGTCAGGCTGGTGACGACAATCACGAACCGCTCCAGCCACATCCCGATGTTCACGACGATGGAGATCGCAAACACCGCCAGAATATTCAGCCGCACCCGCTTGGACCACAGCAGTTGCGGGATCAGAATATTGCTCAGAATCAGCAGCCAGTACGCCCACCAGTAGGTGCCGCGCTGCGGAAAAATTCGATTGTAAAAGGCGTACCGCTCGTAGGTGCCCACCGAATACCACGCCATGAACGCTTCCATCGCGTATCCGTAAGCCACAATCAGCCCGGTGCCGAGCATCACCTTGGACATCGCCTCGATGTGCCGCATCGTGATCAGATCTTCCAGGTGATACCAGCGCCGCACCGGAATGGCCAGCGACAGCACCATCGCAAATCCGGAATAGATCGCCCCCGCCACGAAATACGGCGGGAAAATCGTGGTGTGCCAGCCGGGAAGAATCGCCACCGAGAAGTCGAAGCTCACCACCGAGTGCACCGACACCACCAGCGGCGTCGACAAACCCGCCAGCAGCAGGTACGTCTTCTGATAACGCGCCCAATGCCGCGCCGATCCCCGCCAGCCCATCGCCAGCATCCCGTAAATCCGCCCGGCAACCGTGTTCGGGCGCTTATCGCGCATCGTCGCGAAATCGGGGATTAAGCCGGTAAACCAGAAAATGAAGGAAACCGTCGCGTAGGTGGAGACCGCGAACACGTCCCAGATCAGCGGCGAGCGCGGCTGCGGCCACAGCCACATCTGATTCGGGTAGGGAAGCAGCCAGTAAGCCAGCCACGGCCGCCCCAGGTGCAGGATCGGAAACATTCCCGCGCAGGCCACCGCGAACAGCGTCATGGCTTCCGAAAATCGATTGATCGAGGTGCGCCAGTCCTGCTTGAGCAGCAGAAGAATCGCCGAAATCAGCGTGCCCGCGTGGCCGATACCGATCCACCATACAAAGTTGACGATGGCGAATCCCCAGGCGATCGGAATGACAATGCCCCACACCCCGACGCCCTTGTAAAACAGGAACGTCACCGCCACCAGAAACAGGTTCACCAGCGCGAACGCCACCGCGAAGCCGATAAACATCTGCTTCGGCGTTTTGAGGAACGGCCGGTAAACCACCCCGGCGATCTTGTCCGTCGCCGAGCCCATGTCGAAGCCGGAGCCGATAACTTTATCCGGGCCCGGATCGACCGCGCTGTCCATCAATGCGCTATTGTCCCGTTCGTCCGCCACTTATGCCTTCTCCAAATCGGGATTCGGATTCGTCAACCGCGCCAGGTATGTGGTGCGCGGCCGCGTGTCCAGGTCTTCGAGCAAGCCGTAATCGCGCGGCTGTTTTTTCAGCTTCGCCACGCGGCTGTTGGGATCGTTTAGATCACCGAAAACGATCGCCTGCGTCGGGCAGGCCTGCTGGCAGGCCGTCAGGATTTCGCCATCCTGAATCGGGCGGTCCGCCTTATCGGCCTCGATCTTCACCCGGTTGATCCGCTGGACGCAGTACGAGCACTTCTCCATCACCCCGCGGCTGCGCACCGTAACGTCCGGGTTGCGTACTCCGTAGAGACTTTCCGTGTACCAGTCGGAGTAGAGCAGGAAATTAAAGCGGCGAACCTTGTATGGGCAGTTGTTCGAGCAGTACCGCGTCCCCACGCAGCGGTTGTACACCATCTCGTTCAAGCCTTCGTTGGAATGCACGGTCGCCGCCACCGGACACACCAGCTCGCACAGCGCGTTCTCACAGTGCATGCACGGCACCGGCTGAAAATTGATCGCCTTGGGATCGTCCAACGGCCCGGAGTAATACCGGTCGACACGAATCCAGTGCATGTACCGTCCGAGCGACACCTGCTCTTTTCCCACCACCGGAATATTATTTTCGGCGACGCAGGCCACCACGCAAGCCTGGCAGCCGACGCAGGCGGTCAGGTCGATCGACATGCCCCATTTGTGCTGTTTGTACTCCCACAGCGGAAACAGCGAATGCCCGTCGGGCACGATGGTTTCCTCCGGACGCGCAAAGCGCGGATCGGAGTGATATTCGGCGAAAGTCCCGGCGCGGAACGGATCGCGCTCCTCCATGGTCTGCGTATGCTGCGTGGTCGCGAATTTATATCCGCCGGCCTGAGCATATTCGCGGATCGGACCGAGCATTCCTTTCTGCTCAAACCCCTGCGCCTGCGCCGTCCACATGGCATTGGAAGCTCGCAGCGGATAAGCGTTGAATCCCACGCCGTTCCCCACGCGGCCGGCGCGCGTGCGTCCAAAGCCTAAATGCACCGTGATCGACTCGTCGGCCTGCCCCGGCATCACCCACACCGGACCCCTGATCTTCCGGCCATTGGAGGTAATCTCGACGATGGAGCCTTCTTCGACCTTGTACTTTCGCGCCGAGGCCGGCGAGATCCAGACCGCGTTGTCCCACGTCATCTTGTTCTGCGGCTTGGGCATTTCCTGGAGCCAGCCGTTATTCGAATAGCGCCCGTCGCCGATTGCCGGATCGGGCCGGAAAACCACTTCGAGTCCGCTACCGGCCGCGGCCGGCGCCGGCGGAACCTTCGCCTGCGGCGGGGTTGTCTCCCTGTAGGCCGTATTTTCGACCACGCCCTCATGCAGCGACGTTCGCCAAAAATCCTCAAAATCGCTGGCTGGATGCTGTTTTTGCCAATAAGCGCGCACCGTCTGATAAGCGGTCTGGTCGCCGCGCATCAGCAGCACGTTAAAAATTTCGTGAGCCGTCTTGCCGCCATAAATCGGCGCGATCAACGGCTGCACCAGCGAAATGGTCCCGTCGTAGGCGCGGCCATCGCTCCAGGATTCGAGATAATGCGCCTCCGGCACGTGCCAATGGCACCATTCACCCGTCTCATCCACCCACAATCCGACGTGCGCGCGCCAGGGCACCTTCTTGAGCGCATCGAGAAAAGCAAAATCGGCCGGCGCGTCGTACACCGGATTTACGCCGATCATGACCAGCGTTTCCACCGCGCCGGAGTTCATGTCCCGAACCAGCTCGCCGAGCGAGGCGACCTGATCCACCGGAGCGTACTCCACCGTGTCGGTATAAATCACCGTTTTGCCGATATTGCCCAGCGCCGCGTTCATCGCATGGGCGATGGCGTGGACGCGCGGCGGCTGATGTTCGCCGGCGATGACGATGCTCGCGCCGCGATTGGCCTGGAGGTCTTTGACGATCGCACTGATGCGAGCCTCGCCCGCGCCGCTTTCAAGCGAAGCGGCGAAAGCTTCAACCTCGCCGGTTCGCATCCGGAAGCGATGCTCCGCCATTCCCCCGGTGATCGACGGCGTGCCTTCGGCCACATACAGGCGAGGCGGTTTGGCGTTCGCATCTTCCGCCGCTTTCCGCCGCCGCTCCGCGTAATCCCGGGCGTAACGCACGCCGCCCGGCATTCCCGCACACAGAAAATCCGCGTCAAGCGATACGATCACGTTGGCCTGATCGAAGCGATAGATCGTGTTGTAGGGCTTGCCGAACGCTGCCACCGATCCGGCCAACACGTTATGCCGCCCGCAGGGCTCCCACTGGTGCCACTTGGCTTCCGGATTCGCCGCGAAAAACTCCTGCATCTGCGCGACCAGCGTCGGCGAGGAGATCGATCCGGTCAGGATACGAAGTCCCGCGCCTCTCTTTAACGCCGCCAGATCCCGCTGCCGGGCGAAGGCGTTGACAAAGTCCCCCCAGGTGCTGATGTAGCCATTCCGCCGCACGGTCTGCGACCGGTCCGGATCGTACAGCTCGAGAATGCTCGCCTGCGTGAAATGATCGGTCGCCCCTAAGCTCGCCGGATGCCGCGGATTGCCTTCAATTTTGGTGGGCCGGCCCAGATGGCTTTCTACCAGTACGCCCGTCGCCACGCCCTGCTGCGTCATCGCCGTCGCGTAAAACAGCGGCACGCCCGGAATGAAATCCTCGGGCTGGCGCACGTAGGGGACGATCGTTTCCTTGGGTTGGACCACGCACGAAGACGCCCCGGCAAGCATGGCCGAAGCTCCCATCAGCGTCAGAAACCGGCGGCGCGACTGCGGATCGTTCCAATCCGGCTTGCGATTGGGAAACTCGTCGTCGACGAACTTGCGAAACTCCTCGGTTTCCGCCAGTTCCTCGAGACTGCGCCAATATTTTTTCTCTATCTGTGACACGTCACACAATCCGTCAGGCTTTTTACGTGATATTCGGCGACCAGTTTCGGCCCGATCTCATCCTGGTTGGGAGCCGGCGTCTCGTACGCCGGATTGAAAACCTCCGAACGCGGCCGGATATATTTCGACGGGTCCCGGTGGCAGTTCACGCACCAGTTCATATAAAGCGTGTTCACTTTATATGTGAGGGGCATCGTGTCCACGCGCCCGTGGCAGGTCGAGCAGCCGATACCCTTGTTCACATGAATGCTGTGATTGAAATAAACGAAATCGGGCAGGTCGTGAATGCGCGTCCAGGCAATCGATTCGCCGGTGCGATAGCTGGCGCGCACCGGTTCGAGCATCTCGGCGTTCGTCCAAAGATTCGAGTGGCAGCTCATGCACGTCTCCGTCGGCGGCAATCCCGCGTACCCGGACGTCTCCACCGAGGTGTGGCAATAACGGCAGTCGATGCCGTCATCGCCAACATGATGTTTATGACTGAAGGGAACCGGCTGGTCCTTGGCCACGTAATCGGCCGTGATGAACGCTCCGTTGTTGATCCGGTACGCCGCCCAGATGATGAAACTCACCGTCAGCACGACCGCGACAATACTGACTTTCGCCAGACTGTTCGAACTGCGATGGAAGATTTGCGCCGTAGCTCAACCTCCACACTAACAACGTTAGATCCAGATTTAGCGCTGTTTGAATCGAAAAAAAATACCGTCGCCGCAGTATTTCCAGTATGGCCGGAACATTGTTACGCTACATCTTCGCCCAGTAAAATCCTACCTAACCCGCTTTTGCCCGAGGCTCATGCAGTGCGAGTCATCTCCGATTTATCGCCCGTGATGGCCGCCTGCGCCGCCGCCAGCCGCGCGATCGGCACGCGGTACGGCGAGCAGGAAACGTAATTCATCCCCACACGATAGCAGAACTCGACCGAACTCGGATCCCCGCCATGTTCGCCGCAGATTCCGATCTCCAGATCCGGGCGGGACTTGCGCCCGAGCCGGATGGCCATTTCGATCAGCTTGCCGACGCCTTCCTGATCGATGGCGGCAAATGGATCGGCTTTGAAAATCTTCAGGTTCTCGTATTCTTTTGAAAATTTCGTATAGTCGTCGCGGGACAGCCCCATGGTGGTCTGGGTCAGATCGTTGGTGCCGAAGCTGAAAAACTCGGCCGTTTCCGCGATTTTGTCCGCCGTGAGCGCCGCGCGCGGGATTTCGATCATGGTGCCGACCAGGTAATGCAGATCGGTGAGCCCCGCCTTGCCCAGAACCTCGCCCGCGACGCGGACAATGATGTCTTTCTGATGCTCGATCTCCTTGGCGCTTCCGGCCAGCGGAATCATCACCTCGGGAATCACCTCGACGCCCTTTTTCTTCACCTGCGCGGCCGCCTCGAAGATGGCTCGCGCCTGCATCTCGGTGATTTCCGGATAGGTAATGCCCAGACGGCAGCCGCGATGGCCCAGCATGGGATTAAATTCGTGCAGCTCCTCCACGCGATGCAACAATTCCGGCAGCTTTTTCTTCAATTCCGCCACCGGAATGCCGTATTTTGCCGACATTTCCTTCTTAACTTTGACGTCGACGAAGGGAAGCCGCGCCAGATCGACCATCAGGTCCTCACGCTTCGGAAGAAACTCATGCAGCGGCGGATCGAGCGTGCGGATGATCACCGGCAGTCCGTTCATCGCCTCGAATAGTCCGGCGAAATCCTTGCGCTGCATCGGCAGCAGCTTTTTCAACGCTTCTTTCCGCGATTTTTCGTCGCGCGCCAGAATCATGGCCTGCATGTGCGGGATACGATCCTCGGCAAAGAACATGTGTTCGGTGCGGCACAGCCCGATTCCTTCGGCGCCATAGAGCCGCGCCACTTTGGCGTCGCGCGGGATATCGGCGTTGGCGCGGACGCCGAATTTGCCGCGAAATTCGTCCGCCCAGGCCATTAATTTCGCGAAATAGCCGGATTTCGGGTCGGGCAGCGTCGTTTTTGCCTGTCCCAGATAGACCTGCGCGCTCGATCCGTCCATCGAGATCCAGTCGCCTTCCTTTACCGTCCACGTTTTGCCGCCCGAAGAAACGGTAAACTGCTTTGCTTTCTCGTTGATGCTGATCGCACCGGCGCCCACGATGCACGGCCGCCCCATGCCGCGCGCCACCACCGCCGCGTGGCTCGACTTTCCGCCGACCGCCGTCAAAATCCCCTTGGCGACGTCCATTCCGTGAATATCGTCCGGCGTGGTCTCCTTGCGCACCAGCACTACCGGACCGGATTTGCCCATCTCCACGGCATCGTCGGCCGTGAACACCGCGCGCCCCACCGCCGCGCCGGGGGAGGCATCGATTCCGGTCGCAAGCAGCGTCAATTCCTTGAGTGATTTCGGCTCGAACACCGGATGCAGCAACTGATCGAGCTGCTGCGGCTGCACCCGCAGCACCGCCTCGCGCTTGTCGATCATTCCTTCCTCGACCATGTCGACGGCGACGCGCACGGCGGCAGGTCCGGTCCGCTTGGCGTTGCGCGTTTGCAGCATGTACAGCTTGTTTTGCTCGATGGTGAATTCGAAATCCTGCATATCGCGATAATGGCGCTCCAGGCGGGTGGTGATTTCGCGAAGCTGCGCGCAGGCTTCCGGCATCACTTTTTCCAGCTCGGAGATCGGCTGCGGCGTGCGGATTCCGGCTACCACGTCTTCGCCCTGCGCATTGATCAGGAATTCGCCGTAAAACGTTTTTTCGCCCGTCGCCGGATCGCGCGTGAAGCCCACGCCGGTGGCCGAAGTGTCGCCCATGTTGCCGAACACCATTGCCTGGACGCTGGCAGCGGTGCCGATCTCGTCCGGAATTTTTTCCATTTTGCGGTAATACACCGCCTTGGGATTCCACCAGGAACGAAACACCGCATCGCGCGCCATCGCCAGTTGCACGCGGGTATCCTGCGGAAACGGAGCCTTGGTTTCCTTCTCGACCAGTTTCTTGAACCGCTCGATAATGGCCTTCAGGTCTGCCGCGCTCAACTCCGTATCGAGCTTCGCCTTGGCCTTGTGCTTCCGCTCCTCGAAGATTTGATCGAATTTCGCCATGTCGATGTTCAGCGCGACTTCGCCGAACATCTGGATGAATCGCCGGTAAGAATCGTAGGCGAACCGGGGATTTCCGCTGCGGCCCACCAAGCCCTCCACCGTTTCGTCGTTCAGGCCGAGGTTGAGGATCGTATTCATCATTCCCGGCATTGAAAACTTCGCGCCGGAGCGCACGCTGACCAGCAGCGGATTTTCCGGATCGCCCAGCCGTTTGCCGATCTGCGATTCGAGTTTTTCCAGCGCTTCCCAAATCTGCCGCTCGATCTCTTCAGGAACTCTGTTGTTGTTTTGAAAATAAATATTGCAGACTTCGGTGGAAATGGTGAATCCGGGCGGCACCGGAATTCCCGCGCGGGACATCTCGGCGAGTCCCGCGCCTTTGCCCCCCAAGATGTCTTTCATCGCGCCGTCGCCATCGGCGGCGCCATTTCCGAAGCTAAAAACATATTTTTTCATTTCTGTTCTCCTGAAGTGACTATTTCCGAAAAATCGGCGACCGTGGAAAATTCGGTGAGCAGGTCGGACAGCAGCGTGAGCCGGTTGACGCGCACCGCCGGATCGCCGGCGTTGACCAGCACCTTATCGAAAAACAGATCCACGCTGGGCCGCAGCGAGGCGATTCCCTCCAGCGCGGCGCGGTATCCGGCGCCCTGAATGCGCTGCCGCACCCGCTGGTAGGCGTCATACAAATCCCGCTCCGGCCCGGGCTCGAGCAGCGATTCCTGAAGCGATGCGCCGGCCTCAAACCCGGCCTGTTTCAAAATGTTGCGAATGCGCTTGAAGCTGGCGGCCAGCGGCTCGAAGTTCTCCGTCGGCCGCACCTGCGCCAGAGCGATAAGCCGCTGCTCGACATCAGCCAAGGTACCGCGGCTCGAAGCGAGCACGGCGTTGACTTCGTCATATTTGAATCCGCGAACCTCGCGGAAATAATGTTGCACCCGCTCCAGCATGAAATCGGTCAATTCCGGGGTGAGCAGCGCGTAAAAATCGTACTCAAGCTTGGCCTCGACCAGAATCTTGACGATGCCCTGCGCGGCGCGGCGCAGCGCGAACGGATCTTTGGATCCGGTCGGAATCAGGCCGATCCGGAAACATTCCCGCAGCGTATCGAGCTTGTCGGCAATAGAGACGATTTGCCCTTCGCGCGTCGAAGGAATTTCATCCTCCATGCCGGCCGGCCGGTAATGATCGTAAATCGCGCGCGCCACCGCTTCCGGCTCGCCCTGCGCCCGCGCGTAAAGCCCGCCGACGACGCCTTGCAGCTCCGTGAATTCCTTCACCATTTCCGTGGTGAGGTCGGTTTTGGAAAGCAGCGCGGCGCGCCGGGCGTGTTCGTTGCCTGCAAGCTCCTCGACCAGCGCGATAACCCGCTGCGTTTTCTCGAAATACGATCCGAGCCTGGCATGGAAGGTGACTTTTCTCAGATCCTCCACGCGATCGGCGAGTTTCCTGTGTTGATCGGTGTCCCAGAAAAAACGCGCGTCGTTGAACCGGGCGCGAAGCACGCGCTCATTTCCGCGCTTGACCAGACCCTCCGGGTCGCCGTTGGTATTCATCACGGCGACGAACGCAGGCGCAAGTTTGCCCGCCGACTCAACAGAAAAATACTTTTGATGGTGTTTCATCACGGTCGCCAGCACCTCCTCCGGCAGGCTCAGATAGGAGGTTTCGAAAGCGCCACGAATTGCTGTCGGGTATTCTGTGATGAACGTCAGAGTTTCGAGAATCTCGGGATCTAATCGCGCCCCCAGGGCGGCAGCCTCCTTCTGAATTTTGTCGCGCCGCTCTTTGGATGAGACGATTACGAAATTCTTTCGAAGCTCGGATTCATAATTCTTCGGGGTGACCTGAATCTGGGCGGCGCCGAGTCGCCGATGGCCTCGTGTCCGGTCGCCAGATCGCACCCCGGCAATTTCAAAATCCAGGATGCCGTCGCCAAGCAAGGCCACAATCCAACGAATCGGCCGAATAAACCGTGGACCTTGCTTAGAGGTCCAGTACATGGTTTTCGGCCATTGAATCGCAAGGATCGCCGCCGGCAGGGTTGCCGCCAGGACTTCGAACGCGTCCCGCCCCGGAACCACTTTGTGAAGCTCGTAATAATCGCCGAGTTTCCGCAGCGCCGAAGCATCCACGCCGTGCTTCTTCGCAAACCCCGCGGCCGCTTTCTCCCCGGCCGAAACCGGAGGACCCTTGACGATTTGCTCCTGATCCGGAGTGCGCTCCGGCACGCCCCAGGCGCGAACCACCAGCCGGCGCGGCGTCGCATCCACCTCCGGCCGGGCGCCCAGCAGATCGATCCTGGCAAGCTGATCAAGCGCCTGGGGAATCATCCAGTGCGGAATTTCTTCGGTCCCGATTTCCAAAAGAAAATTCATGCCTGCTGATCCACCCACATTTTCGCCGCGCCCACCGCCAGATCGCGCACGCGCTTGATCATTCCCACCCGCTCCGTCACCGAAATCGCGCCGCGCGCATCGAGCAGATTGAAAAGATGCGAGCACTTCAGCACCTGCTCATAGGCCGGGATCACCGGGAACCGCTTCTTGCATTCCGATTTGCCGTCATACAGGCTCAACAGGCGTTTGCATTCGGCTTCGTATTCGTTGAATAAAAGCCGCAACCGGTCGATTTGTGCGACCTCGAAGTTATACACCGACGATTGCAGCTCATCGGCGAAACGCACCTCGGCGTACTTGACCCCCGGCGCCCATTCGATCTCATAAACGCTATCGACGCCCTGCAAAAACGCGCTGATTCGCTCCAACCCGTAGGTCAGTTCGGCGGGAACCAGTTCCAGATCAAATCCGCCGCACTGCTGAAAATAGGTGAACTGCGAAATCTCGAGGCCGTCGAGCATCACCTGCCAGCCGATGCCCCAGGCGCCCAGCGTCGGCGCTTCCCAATTGTCTTCCTCAAATTTAATATCGTGCTTTTTGAGGTCGATCCCGATCGCTTCGATGCTGCCCAAATATTGATCGATCACATCCTCGGGCGACGGCTTCAGAATCACCTGCAACTGCTGATGCTTGTACAGCCGGTTCGGATTTTCGCCGTAGCGGCCGTCGGCCGGACGGCGGCTGGGCTGGACGTAGGCGACGCGGTAGGGCTGTGGCCCGAGCACGCGCAGAAACGTTTCCGGACACATCGTGCCCGCTCCGACTTCGATATCGTAGGGTTCCTGAATGATGGCGCCGCGATCGGCCCAGTATCGCTTCAGCTTGAAAACGGTGTCCTGAAAACAGTCCACTCTACAAAGCCTCCAGAAGAGGTACGGTCAGAAATTTTCGTTCGACGTGCTGCTCCATGGCGCGGATGAGCTTGCGGCGCAGATCGCTCGCGATGGTTTTCGACCAGGCGCGCGGCGTCAGGGAGGCGATGGGCCGCTCCAGCATTTCGGTGGCGATGACGGCGGATTGCTCGCTGACGGTCATTTCCGGCAGGATTCCGGTGAGCCGCACGGCCCACAGGCTGAAATATAAAACCGCGGCCCAGACATCGCCGCCCGATCGCAGATACCCGATGACGGCTATCATCAGCCGGAAAAATTTTTCGTTCACCTCATGGGCCGGCAGCAGATGCTCGGCTGCTTCGGTGAAAAAATCGAGCGCGAGGCCGCGCGCGTAATCGGCGCCGAGATCGAATTGAGATTCGATCAACTCGCACGAATTGAGGCTCGCCAACTCCGCGTTCTCCTTTTGAAAATACGCCATCCGAACGTGGGACAGCCGCTCCAATCCCGCGCCGAACGGGCTTTTCGGACGGCGCGCGCGCCGGGCTACGCCGCGCAGTTTCCCTTCATCGCGGGTGAAGAAGCTCACGATCAGATCCGCTTCCCGAAAGGGATAAGTGCGCAGGACGAAAGTCTCGCTCACCCGCGCGGGCATAGGTTGTTTTCAGAAATAGATTAGCATGCCGCTGCTCTCCGCCGGATCGCCGATGCTCAGGGCTGCCGTTTCCCGGCGGCGCGCGCTGCGCCACGCTAGGATGAAAGCATCTCGTGAAATCGATCCCGAATGTGTTGAGCGCCGCGCGCCTGGCCCTGGCTCCTTATCTTTTCCTGGCGCTGTGGCGGCACGAGTACAACATTGCGCTGGCGGTATGTTTTTTGGCTGGATTCACCGACGCGCTCGACGGATGGATGGCGCGATGGCTGAAAGCATCCTCGCGCCTTGGCGCGTACCTCGATCCGGTGGCCGACAAAATTCTGCTGAGCGGCGCATTTCTGACGCTGGCGCTCGACCACGCCATCCAGCCCTGGTTGGCGATCCTGGTGCTGGGGCGCGATCTGATGATTCTTCTTTTCGCCGGCGGCGCGTTCGCGTTCACGGCGCTGCGAAATTTTCCTCCCTCGATGTGGGGTAAGGCGAGCACGGCGGCGCAGATCATTTTTATTTTCGTTCTGCTGCTGTTCCTATGCGGATGGGCGGACTGGCGCCTGCCGCGATTGATGACGTGGATCACCGCCGCGCTCACCGGCTGGAGCGGCATCGATTATGCGCTGCGCGGAGTGCGATATATTAGAATCTTTCAGCACTCCTCACAATGAAAATTCATGAATATCAGGCTAAGGCGCTCTTGGCCCGGCACGCCGTTCCCGTGCCTCGCGGCGAAGTGGCGCTCACGGCCGGCGAAGCGGAAGCCGCCGCGAAACGGATCGGCGGCAGCGTCGTGGTGAAGGCGCAGATTCACGCGGGCGGCCGCGGAAAAGGCGGCGGCGTCAAGATCGCGAAAGATGCGGCGGAAGCGCGCGCCATCGCCGAAAAAATGCTCGGCATGACGCTGGTGACGCATCAGACCGGACCCGAGGGACGCCTGGTGCAGCGCTTGCTGATCGAAGAGACGCTGCCGATCGCCAAAGAGCTTTACTTGGGCATCGTGCTCGATCGGGCGATCGGCAAAAACGTCTTCATGGCGTCGGCCGACGGCGGCGTGGAGATTGAAGAAGTCGCGGCGAAAACTCCGGAACGGATTTTGAGGGAAGCGATCGAGCCGGGCCTGGGATTGCTGCCGTTTCAGGCGCGCAAGCTCGCCTTCGGGATGGGATTGACGGGCGCGGCGGTGAACGCGGCGGCCACGGCGATGGTGGCGCTGGCGCGGGCAAATGAATCGCTCGACGCCTCGCTTGCCGAGATCAATCCGTTCATCGTGACCAGGGACGAGCGGGTTTACGCGCTGGACGCCAAGATCAATCTCGACGATAACGCGATGTTCCGCCACAAGGACCTCGCCGAGCTGCGCGACTTGAACGAAGAAGATCCGCTGGAGGTGGAGGCGTCCAGGTTCGGGTTGAATTACATCAAGCTGGATGGAAACGTCGCCTGCATGGTCAATGGCGCGGGCCTGGCAATGGCGACGATGGATATTATCAAATACGCCGGCGGCAGCCCCGCGAATTTTCTGGACGTCGGCGGCGGCGCCAACGCCGAACAGATCAAAAACGCGTTCCGTATCCTGCTGTCGGATGCGGCGGTCAAGGCGGTTTTGATCAATATTTTTGGAGGTATTTTGCGCTGCGATACACTGGCCAGCGGAGTGGTTGCCGCCGCGCGGGAGCTATCGATCCCCGTTCCGATCGTGGTGCGGATGGAAGGAACCAACGTTGAGCTCGGCCGGAAAATACTGATGGAATCCGGATTGAATTTCACGGTCGCCGACGGGATGCGCGACGCGGCGGAAAAAGTGGTGAGGTTGGCGAAATGAGCATCCTGGTTGACGAAAACACGCGCGTTCTGTTCCAGGGATTCACCGGAAAAGAAGCCAGCTTT
>JAJPHS010000035.1 GCA_021325175.1 Terriglobia bacterium | reverse complement strand
GAGGCCGCGGAAATAGCCGTTCCTCTATCCTATTCAGTTTTCAAGGATCTTTCTACCCGTTTTGCGAGCGGCCTCCGATTTCTTCGGGGACAGGTCCACCGCGGATAGCACGATAATCTGGAATGCCCATTGAATCAGGAGCTTACGATTTGCGAGAGGTGCCCGGTCCTTCTGCATTAACTCACCGCTCGCGCACATCATGGTCCACCTCATCTGGTCGTGAACACCGGATATTCGGCGATCTCTCCGTCCAACACGCGAGCCAGGAGACGGGCCTGAATTTCCAGTAGCCGGCGATAACTGACACGGTAATCGAATAGCGGGTGCGTTACCAGCGTGTCCATACGCATCTCATAAGCCCTGAAGAAACCTTTCCGCCCGGTTGGCGTGAGCGCCACGGACTGCGCTACACGAGTGAAATCACGCGGGGACACCATGCCCGTGTTCACTGCCGTCAGAACCGCTGAATCCACAATTAGCGGACGCATCGGCTCCATCAGGTCCAACGCCAGCGCCGGCCGGCCGAAGCGCGGCTGATGATAGTAGCCGACATATGGATCGAATCCTACCGCATAGCACGCAACCATCAGGTCTTTCGCCAGCAGGCTGTATCCCAGCGAAAGCAGCGCATTGATCGGGTCGCGCGGCGGCCGCCGGTTGCGGCCTTCGAAATCGAACGAGAAGCTGTCAACCGGATGCGAATCGCCTTCCGCCTGGTCGGGTTTGATCATACCCGCGAAGTCGCCGAAGTAGAGACGCGCTGCGTTTCCTTCAATGCCCAGCAATTCGTCCAGCGCAGTGGCCGACTCCGCGCGATCCGCCATCTCTTTCAGCGCCGCCAGAGTGTTGCGCTTCGGCTCTATGTGATTGCGCTGCAACAAAGTCCTTTGGTTCCTGACCTTGCCTTCCACCAGGCATCGGGCAAGACGCAGCGCGAAGCAGTCCTCCTCCGCCAGACGGAACTGGCGCCGCCGCAGAAAAACGTTGCGTTCGTTGAGCCCTGTCGTGATTCCGTAAAACCAGCCGCCCATCGAGAAGTAGCAGATCGGCACTTCCGCTTCGCAGAGGGCCTGCACCGCCTGCGTCGAAATCTGCGCGTTGCCGAACAGGTTCACCTGGCAGGTCTCGTAGGCGCGCATTGCCTGGAATACTTTGCGCAGCCGTTTTTCGTCCGAGATGTCGTAACAAACCAGGTAAGAGGTGCGCATGTCAGAGCATCGCTTTGGAAGGACTGAAATTGCGATACTTACCCTCGGTGAAGCGGACCGCACGAAAGACCTGGGCCACTCCCGGCCGAAGCTCGGGGTTGCGCGACGCCAGTAACGAAGCGATTGAACTGAGTTCGAGCGGGTCCGTCCAGATCGGCCACCGGATTTCTGTTCCGCTTTCTCCCTCGCGAAATGCCGTGGTTCGGACACGCCGTCCCATTGGTGCGGTCGGAAACAGCGGCAAAGCTTCTATGGCCAGCCGATTCGCGCCGCGCATGGTTCGGATGGGGTCTCCGGAAGGATCTACCGCACGAAGCGCATGCGGCCGGTAATCGGCCGGATCCCAACGAAGAGAAGGGCGCTCGTCGCCGTAGTCCCAGGTCGCAAAGAGCGTTCGCCGCAAGTGTTCGGGCGTGGTGCCCGACGCCAATTCTTTCATGACCCCAGGAAGTGCTGATCTCTCGCACCGCTCATCGTGCGAAATGCGGTATCGGACATCAGATCCTTTTTCGGGCCCGTGCCATAGACTTCAGCCCCGAACGCGGCCAGGAAGTCGAGTGTGCTCCGCTTCCAAACTCCGCCGTTTTTCACGGCATCGCCCAGGACCTTGCCAAATTCCTCGCACGGCAATGTAAGGTCGTTGCCAATCTCCCAGCCCGGATCGATTGTGCCCTCTCCGCAGACCAGCGGCTCCAGGAGCTTTAAAATCTCTTCGGCGGAGCCTGCCGCCGGATGATGCAAAACCGGTGTCCACGCGCCCCGATCCACCCATTCCAGGCGCACGTCGGTCTGCGGATCGGCGAACGTCAGCACACGGAGCGTGCCCAGAGCCGCAAGATAGGCGAGCAGGTTACCGCCGTCCAATCCTGTAAATTCCGTTTTAAACATGCGCCGCCTTTCCGGAACTCGTCTGCCCCGCCTCGTTTTCGCTCACCCGTTGATCGGCCAGCCGAACCATCGCCTCCAGGTACGCCAGACCATGCCATCCGTATCTCCTGGTGAGACGCCAGAAGCGCTCACTTACCCCGGAGCCAACCCGATCCAGACCGTGGGCGCTCGAAGCGGACACCCCGTCGTACTGCACCCGGACCGGATCGTCGTCCGGGACGGACGGCGCGAAAGGCCGGCAGCGGCCGTGATGGCTTGCCACCAAGTGCAGCAGGAGCTCCCAGTCCGCCTCGCCATACCGGTTTCCGCCCGCCAGCAGCAGCGCCGTGGACGTCAGCTCGTGGCGGCCCCCTTTCGGATACCCGGCCAGTTGTCGGGCGCGCTCCACCGCCGCGCGATTCTGTCAGCTCTTCTCCGATTTCGCGAGCAGCTTGTCCGCCGCGACCGGATTCCCTCCGCGCAACCACGCCTGAAATCGCGAATCGGCCTTGCCGATATCGTGCAATTAGGCCGCCAGCAACACGGTGCGGCGCAAGCGCTCCGGCAAGTCGCGAGCGAACTCCGCAGCGATGCGACCGCAATTCTCCAGGTGCTCCGGCAGACGGATTTCCGTGCCGGTGTAAGATCCGCGGGAATCGCTCTGATCGAAGCCCGACCGGGAAACCACCGCGACCTTGAAGTCGCTGCCCAGCGGGTCGGGGATCCACTTTGGGTTTCTCTTCTGGAGATCGTTCAGGAGTTCCGCGAGCCACGGCTCCGCCCCAGCTCCGGGCGGATTAGCGGCGTATTCCTCCGCAAAGCTCCCGTGGTCCGGATTTCTCAGCCTCTGGGCCAGCGCCTCGTATTTCCACTGGCTGGCAAGCGACTGATCCAGCCGGAGCATCGGGCACCCCATCAACGCCTTCACCGCGTCGCCGATATCCAGAACCGGCTCCTTCGACTCCGGATTCCAGCCCCAGTCGTCGCATCCGCCCAACTCAGCCGGCACGATCAGCGTCATCCCCGGCCGCAGGTCTTCGAATTTTGTCAGAATCCCGCTGTCATCGACTCCGCGCCAGCACAGGACGGGGAGCATTGGGCCCTTTCTGCTGCTGGCGTCCCCGGGCATTCCCTCAATGTCGGCGATGTCGCCGGCGGACTCCTGTGCCAGCCACCGTTTCACCGCGTGCAGCGGAACGGCAAGGGCCTCGGCTGCTGACGGGGGGCAGAGCGCCGCCATCTCGATCTGAAACCGCTCGCGCTCCTCGGTTTCAGCCGCCGGGCCATCCGCCGCGGTCTCGGTCTCTGACTTCGGAACCAAGCCGAAATCCGCGCGCCAGACCAGTTGCACATCCGCGGGTCCGGTTTCCGGTCCGTGCAGATAGACCGAAGGTTCCGGGCTGACTTCCGGCTCCGGGGAAGTTTGGCTCAGAAGATCCATGTGCGCGGGCATCAGCACCGGCGCCGCCGTTGCTTCACCAGCAATTCCCGATCGGGAGTCGCCTCCAGAGCTTTGCGGAGAGCCTGCACGCCCATCTCGACGTGCTGCTCCTTGATCTTTCGCTTCCGCGGTTTCTTCTTGCCTTCGGCGGGAACTTCCTCCACCCGCGTCTCGGTGATGAGATGATCGGATAGCCACTCCCAGGTGGCCGGCATCGCACTGCCGTACAGAACGTCGTCATACTTTTTCGACGTCTGATCCTTCTGCGCGACAATCGCCGCGTGTGTGGCGCCGGCCGCTTCAGCGTGCTCGCCTCCCGATCCAGACGGCCGAACCGTTGTTCCAGCGCATCGATGCTGGCGAGTTCCGTGACCAGGCCGTCGAAATCGAGATTGGCGCCGACTTCAATACATTGAGTGGCCACAACGAACACCGGCCGCTCCGGCTCTTGCTCCCGGTCCATCCCGATGCGGTCTTTCCATTTCTTCCAGATCCGGTCGCGGTCAAAAGGGCGCGACCGCCCGTCAAAAGGATCGCGTTGCCGTTTTGGTCCCTGGACAGGGCATTATGTGTCTTGCGCGCGGTGGCGACACGGTTTGCGATCACGCCGATTACCTTCGCGCCGCGGTCGTCGCGCAGAGCGCGCGCTTCCCGCGCGAGCGATTCCGCAAGCGCCGTGAAGCCGCCCCTGGCAGACTCCTCTCCTTCCTTCGGTTCCACGGCAACGAGACGTGTCCGCTTGCTGGCCCGCCACCGGCGCTTGAGGACTGTGTGCTCCAGGTCGGCATCACTCTCGCGCAGCGCATCACCGCCGGGCGTCGCCGACACCTCGACCGCCGTAAACGGCAGTTCGATTTTCGAATCCGGATCCGCCCAGCCCCGATAGTTCCGGACAATCTTGAGCGTTTTGGCAAAGGCCTGGCTGGTGTGGGCTTCGTCCAGCAGGATGGGCGAATCGTAGGCAGCCAGCCCCGCCCGAATTGGCCGTGCATATTCGTTCGCTCCGTAGGCGCGAAACAACAGGCTCGACCCGACCTGATCGACCGTCGAACAGACCACCACCGGCTGCAGCGGCGAATCCGCCCACGAGCTCTCCCGCGGTATGCCGCCGCGGAGCGTCGCCGTTTCGAGCGGGGTCTTCCCTCCAAGCTCGCGCAGCGCGCGCGCCAACCCTCCCAACTCGGTATCGGCTTCCACCTCGTCCGCGAGCTTCTTCCGAATGCGTTCGGCTCGTTCTGCGGCCTCATCCACGATGACCCGCCGGTCTACCACAAAAAAGACGCGGCGCGCGGCCTTCGGCGCCCGCATGGCCAATGCGTAAACGGCGATGTCGATCAGCGCCGTCTTGCCCGAGGCCGTCGGCAGCCCGATTCGCCGCGGCCACTCGCCGTGCAGGACCTCCTCCGCAAGCGCTTTCTGCCACGGAAAAGGCTCACGCTCCCAAAGCGCCTGAAAGAACTGCTCGAAGGTCATTTCGGACCTCCGTTTTCCGGCAGCGCCCGGAACAACCCGTACCCGTAGAACCGCCCGGCGCCGGCAATCACGGGTCCCGCGACGGGGCGCTCAAAGCGAGCTCGAACGTGGCAATGGTATCGCTGCGGTTTGCCCGGACACGCCGGCGCGGGTGGAAAAGCGGGTGCCTTCGGAACACCGAAGTGCCAGGGATTGTAGTGAAGGTCGATTTCGCAAGGCTCCGGCAGCCCGAAGCGGGCGAAGGCCTGGCGCACGGTCTCTTCTGCTTCGGCGCCGTACAGATCCTTCGGGTATCGGTCGAAGACGAACGGTGTGACGGTCGACCATAGGATGCCGGACCTGGTCCACGTCTCCGGAAGCAACGTCCGCCGCTCCTCCTCCGCGTCGGCAATCTCGACGTTCCAGGAGCCCCACGGCATCTTAAGCTCATGAACGGACTCCACCGCGCGCCAGCACACTTCGCGCTGTTCGCGCGTGAAATCGGATGGCAGAACAACCGCAACTCCCAGTAGCTCGCCGCCCGAGTATCGAGAGCCGACGTTTGCCAGGGGGATAAACGCCAAATGCGGAGACTCGCTGCGTAGCGGGGCATCCGGCGTGCTCCCCGGCGCGTGGCCGCTGATATACTCCGGCACGGGCTGTGGCGCGTTTTTCATGACCGCTCCGCGAAGCGCTGCGGTCACTGAGAGCGTGGAACGTAGGCCTGTGCTCGGCCCTTTACTCTCTTTCGTCTTGACTTGCTTCAAAACGATCAACCGTTCGAACATCCCTCGAATGGGCCCCTCGCGGCTGGTCGCCGGTTCGGCGCAGAGGGTCGTTCGTCCCGCTCCCGGCCGGTGAATCTTCGCGCCGCTCTGCTCGAAGCGACGGTGGCGTTCCACCAGCTCATGGATGCGTCCGGAATATGGGATTCGGACGCGCACCCCTCGCGACGCGCCGGGGCGCCATTTTGTCAAGCGGCCGGGCTTAACCGTTTCGGCGAGTTCGACCGAGACCAGACTCGAGGAATGGCCCAGGGAGCTTGTCCGCAGCAGGATCCGGTCCAGTTTCGTCCGCACATCATTAGGTGGCGAGGCGTCCCAGATGAAGTAGACATCAGGGTCGCTCAGCGAAGCGGAGGGAAAGGTGCGCCCCTTGCGGGGCCGGTCTTCGGGGAGGGTCTCAGCATCGTTGACCGAAACGAACGCCTGTACCAGCCGCCGGGTAGTGTGGGGGTCAAACAGAATCGCCGGAGGGTCCTGTTGTTCGAGCCATTCGAGCGCGGGCCGCAGTTCGTCCTCGGCTCCTCCGTCCCCCATGCCGCCGTCAACGCGGAGAATAAGCGCGATGGATGAGGCAGCCACTCCGGTTCGGCCTTCGCGTCTCCGTCGTCGAAAGAGGCGGAGTAAACCCGCCCCATGAGGTATGTGACGCGCAGCGCGAGCATGGCTATTCTCCCGCACTGGCCGCCATGGAGCGCTTACGGCTCTCGACCACCAACTTGCTGAGGTCGGGCGAGGGCTGAAGAATGACCGGCTCTTCGGGCCAGGGCAAACCGAGCGACTTCGCTTCTGCTGCGGCCTCGGCCAGTAGCGCAGCCGTGCCGGTGGCGTCGAGCGAAAAATCCGAGGTTTCACCCCTGCCGATGAATTGCATGATGCCCGGCTTGCCGTCGAGGAGGCAGCGCGAGCGCAAATCGAACCCGTCTTCGTCCAGGAAGCAGATCGCCGCGAGGCCGAGGCCGCCAATACCGTCCGTGCAGCCAGGTCGGCTTCCGGCTTGGAAAGGCCGTCCACCGGAAAGCGCAGGCGCCTCAACGCGGCAAGAGAAAGCACCGTTTGCTGCTCCGCATACGCCATCGTGACCCCACCGTGATTCAGCTTGCCTTCTTTGTTCTTGAATGACGGCGTGATGTTGCCGTGGTTGATTTCGGACGGCTTGATCCTGACGGGTTCGTTCTTGTTCTTGTCCGCGCGGTCGGCGTCGAATGTCCAATCCCTTCCTTTACGGTAAATCTCGACATTGTTTTCGATCTGCAATGGGTCGATGCGGCTGGATGTCCGCTTCCCGTCGCTCGTGATCTGGTAGCCGACGATTTCAGAGACGAGCGCCCGCTGCACTTTCGCTCCCAATCCGCCGCGGGGACCGGTGGAGTCCCAGAAGCCGAAAACCAGGGCCGTCGGGCACAGTTGGAACACAGCGGTAGCGTTCGAGGGTTTTGCGGAATTCAGCCTCTCACCCGGACCGGCCGTTCGGAACGGCTGCCCCTGATACAGCGAATCGCGGAAAATCGCGTCGCACATTCGGTGCGGTACTTCCAAGGCCGTCAGGCGACCAATTTCAGCCAGCAGCGAGTCGGCTCCCTCGCTGCCAAAGTCGACGGCCAGCATGGGCATCTTCAACCGCCCCGCATCGTAGGCTCGCAGCAGGGCCAATTCCATTCGGTTGCTTTGGGACTGCACGGAAGAGGCGGTAGATGTCCGCTGCGTCTTTATCGGTTTCGCGTCCCCGGTCGGACCATGCAACCAGTTTGAGGAGCATCAGCCCAGGGATTGACGCCACGCGCACGGTCAGGCCTTCTTCGATCTGAATTGGAATAGACGAAGCCAACGCCTCTTCGAATCCCGCTACGTTCATTGCAATGTAACGGCTTGGCGGCCATTCGATGGCACCGTCGGCGGCTGTGACACCGCGGAACGGGATGAGGTCAATGGAGAATCCGGCACCGCGCGGCTAAGACGGAGGCTCTCATCTGAGAGTCGCTCCAAACTGCCGGCGATCTTCCCCTCGATCCCGACTAATTCTTTACGTCCATGTAGTTCATTTCTGATGGCAGTTCGGATGAAAGAGCTGGGGCAGGCATAACCTCTTACCTTCGCCGCTGCTTCAATTTCGCGCTGATCCTCGGTGCTCACTCTTACCGCGATGCGGGCGCCTCTGATCCGTGCTGCGTATTTCTCCATGAAAAGGCCCTCTATATACGAAGGGATTGGCAGAGGCCTTTCGGGACGCTGGTGCGGAGATTTTTTTTCACGAAGATAGCCGCGTCGCTTGCGAAGCTGGACAATAGCAACAGGCCCGAGAACTGTCAACAGAGTGAATTCCCCCGTGCTCCATCCGCCTCCGCCGACTGCGTCCTGTGTGTGCCAGGTCCAACGAGCGTCGATGCCATTTGCCGTGAGCCCCCGAGCAAAGGCTGTTAGCTCAGATTGGAATTCAGCATCACCCACGACTTCACCAGGCGCAGGCAAGATTCTAAACCGCAATTCTGGCTCAGGTTCGATTAATTCGGAGCGCGTGGAAGGATACTAGCAGCTTTCCCCGGTTGCGGTGCTCCGATTCGCCACTGCCTTCTAACGCCAGCCTGCCCACCCTTGCCCTCGCAAACGGCATGAACTATCGTACAGTGTTGAAGATGAACCTCAAAGTGACCGTGCTGCTCGTATCGATAGCCTCGCCCCTTGGGCTATTTGCGCAAAATCGCTGCCCCGTCGTGGGCGACACGATTACGGTCACCGGGCAGGTGTCCATTCGGGAAGTGAACGGACAAAGGAGATATCGTTACTGAAAGGCCCTGGGCCGGACCTGCCCGCATTCAATTTTTCCTGCTTGTTGTCACCGATGCTCGAAGTGAAGGCCGTAGAGCTGCAAGCCAGATAGACGGATCGCTTTGAAACCGGGCCTCTGACGTCAACGCGCCCTTCAAATCATCGGGACCTCGGAGCCGGAGCCAGTCGGCAAAGTAGACCCGGGCAGATCGCGTCCGATATGTTCGTGGACAGATGACCGCTTCTCCCACATATCCCTGGGCCGTTGCAACCTGTGATGCGATGACCTATATCTTGTTCGGAGTTGCGATTTTCAACCCTCTATGCAGGCGAATGACCAGAGGCGGCGATGGCTCCATAGATCGTGGCAGCGCCCTGGCCGTGTCTTGCTCCACATTGTCTTGCCGCTGGGCGTCGGAAGCCTTATCTACATCCTCTGGCGCACTCCGACGCTTCGGGTATTCAAGTGGTCCGATGCCTTGGGGATCGCGTCCGGTGTTTTCCGGCTTCGGCACGTTTTTGCTCCGTATGGGAAGATCCTCCCCGCATGGGCTTTGTTCAACTTGCCTGCTGCACTGTGGATGTATGCTATGGCCGCCTGGTTTGAACTGGTTTTGTTGGGAAGTGACCGCCGGTATCGGTGGATTTGGCTGTCCATAGCCCTCTGTTTGGGCGTTGGTAGCGAACTGGGCCAGCTGTGCCGCGTTGTTCCAGGAACATTTGATAAAAAAGATGTTGCTTTTTATCTTGCGGGGTGGATTGCGGCGATAATCTGCACACCGAAAAAGGAAATCTCATGCTGAAAGTCCTGGAGCCCAATTTTCTCTGCCTGGTCGGGCTTGTGGTAATGATGCTGTTGGCTGGTGGGAGCGGTGACTCCGGAACGAGCGTGACTCCTACATCGCCGGCGCCTACGGGGGGAATGCCCGGATCTCAGAGCATGCCCGATACGGATGAACTGCGCCAAAAGGCGGAACAGGCGAAACAGGAGATCGCCGGAATTGACGCGAAGATGAAATCTGGACAATAATCGGCGGCGCTTGTCATGCGACGTACCACGGGCACCATGATTGAGTTCCGGTACACCTGTGGCATTCCTGCTCTAAACTATGGTGACGACGTTTCATCCGGAGCTGACGGAGGATTCACGGGTGCACCGGCGATTCCTGGAGAAACTTTAGCGGATTTGCGAAATTGTTGGCCCCGATTTTTGTCGCGCCGATCGCGCCGCTTTTTCATCAATTTTTTGGGAATTGTTCGTGAGTTTTTCGTGCGAAACTGAGCGAAATTGAGTTCTCCACAGTTGAACCTGCCGACAAGCAGCCGTGAATGCGATCAGCGGGCGCCGCGGAATTTGCGGCGTGGTTTTAAAAAAATCCCCATAGTAGAGGGTTCCGGAGCGGGGTCGTATTCGCTGAGTTATGGGAAAGATTGGAGCCATCCGCCAGGATCGAACCGGCGACGTGCCGATGACAAAACTAAAGTTCCACTGATTATTTTTCTCGTCCCTGCGGCCCTCAGACCATCAGATATAAGAAGGCGCGAGCGCGATTCATGGACTCAAGATCCGCCGGACAATGACCTCGTGTGGTGTACCTTGGCCCCGCGAACCGTGAACAACGCGATCAGCCCTGAAATAAAGGTCAGGCCCCCGGCTACGTGGATGGACCATGCCAAACTAAGGGCGCCGGCAACCAAACCCGCGATTGCTGCTCCGACGGCGTATCCCAAATCGCGCCAGGAGCGATAAACGCTAAGACACCGCGCGCGCCACACCGGACGTGCGACATCGCTGACGGCGGCGAGAAGTGAAGGATAAACCATGGCCGTTCCTAATCCCAGCAGGATTGCGCCACTCACTCCAGAGGCCCAGACATTGAATTTCGCGCCGAAAGCAATCACCGGGTGAGCGAGTGCCTGTAACCACATGCCCCAGACGATCAGGCCCTTTCGTCCCCATCGGTCCGACAGCGGGCCGGTCACAAGTTGACCGAGGGCCCAGACGAATGGATAGACTGCCTTGATAACTCCGATGTCAGCTACTGCCAAGCCGTGGGCCGCAAAGAACAACGGAAAAATTCCCCAAGCCATTCCGTCGTTCAAGTTGTTGACGAGCCCCGCCTGACAAACTCCGAAGAGGGTACGGTTACGCCAACTGGTTATAACAAAAATGTTCCAAAACGTCGGCGGTTCAGAATCATCGGGCAAAGCAAGAACGTGGGAGCGAGCGAATCGTGCTTCATGTTGGGCGTACCGGAAGGTCTCACGTACAAAAAGGGCGCTGAGCAGAAATCCGGCGATAGCGTAACCGATGCCCAAATAGAACGGTTTGGGCCGTAGCCCGGCAGAAGCCGCGATATATCCTGTTAAAAGCGCTGTTAGCCCAACCGCCCCGTAACCGGCGAATTCGTTTAATCCCATGGCCAGACCGCGTCGCGCCGGTCCTGCCAAATCGATCTTCATCAGCACTGTCATCGACCATGCGAAGCCTTGGTTGATGCCGAGAAGGACGTTTGCGATAACGATCCAGGACCATGTCGGAGCCCAAATGATGAGAAACGGAACCGGCATCCCACACAGCCAGCCAAATACGAGCACCGGCTTGCGCCCCCACCGATCTGCGATTGGTCCGGAAACCAGGTCCACCAACGCTTTCATCAGGCCGAAGCTCACGATAAAAGCCGTTATGGCGGACGTCGATGCGAGCCGAAATCCTTCACTGCCAAGGAGCGGGACGATCGTTCTTTCGAGGCCGACCATCCCGCCAACAAAGGCGTTGATCAGCACGAGGAGCGAGAACTGTCCGAGGTTCTGGCGTATTCCAAGCTTTGGCGTATCGTCGGCCGAACCGTCGGGGCGCGTCATTCGGTCCGGCCCTGGTTTCGAGCTCGCACGGCCGCTGCGTTCGGCGGTGGGGCAGGAATGCTCTCCAACATGAATGCAACGAATTGTTCAATGGCATCGATCTGGAATGCGCGGTTAAACCGCCGCTCGAAGCCAATCGTCGAAACAGCCTTTCCGCTGAGCGCTCGACCACAAACCGAGCCTGCATACGCGCCGGGAAAAATCTCAACATAGTCGGGAAACTCCTTCAACCTCTGAATGGTTCCGAACAGTTGTCTGGCGCCGATCTCCGGTTGTGTGGCCAATTCGGTCCGTCCGACATCGCCGACCATCAGCGTGTGCCCGGTTAGCAGGAACCATGGTTCCGGTCCACGGGTCCTATCGGTTACAAGCAATGAAATATGCTCCGGCGTGTGCCCTGGAGTGTGGAGCACCTGCATTTTGAGGTTCCCGAGGTTTAGCATTTCGCCGTCTTGCACTCGGCAGAATGGGTACCGCGTGTCGGCGCTTTCGTGCAGCACGTATTCGGCGCCTGAAATCTCCGCGAGTCGCCGCCCTCCCGAGACGTGGTCGGTGTGCAGATGCGTGTCGATCACGTATCGAATTTTGAGGTTGCTTTCCAGTGCCACACGAAGGTACAGGTCGGGATCATCGATGGGGTCACACACGGCGCCCTCAGATCGGCCGCCTCAACCAAAAACGTAAGAAGCGGCTACCGCGGGATGCTGGTGAAGCAACTGACGTAAAATCATTTGAACCTCAATTCGTTAAGCTAAAAGAAGGGCCAGTAGTTACGGGAAAGCCGCGCAGCTTCCACTCGGGAAATCCCCCTTGCAATAGAAAAGCCTTAAAGCCGCGAGCGCGGAGACGCATGACCGCTTCGTCGGCGAAAACGCAAAACGGGCCACGGCAGTAAGCGACGATGGTGCGCGACTTCGGCAATTCTCGCAAACGTGAATTCAATTCGTCGATTGGGACGGAGCGGGCGCCAGCAATGTGACCGGCGTTGTATTCGGACGCGGGCCGAACATCCAGGATGATGACTTTCCGATCCTCCAGCCGACGCCGGAGTTCGTCTTGTGAGATGGCCTGAAGAGCCGCACGGTCGCTCATGAACGCTTGCACCAACGATTCCACCTCTGCCAGACGCAGTTCGCCGGCAGTGCGCAACGCGGTCCACAGCCGCAGAATGTGATCGTCCGCGAGGCGGTAATGGATGTAGTTCCCGTGCCGGGATGTCTCGACCAGCCGGGCCTGCCGGAGCACCTGAAGATGCTGTGAGGTATTGGCAACCGATTGATCGGTCTCTTCCGCAAGAGACTCGACGGTTCGCGGGCCCTGCGCTAGCAGATCGATTAATTCAAGACGCCGCCCGCTCGCCATCGCTTTAGCAAGCCGGGCGAACTGATCGTAGAGCTCAGTCTTGAAGTGCCGCTTCCGGGATGCAGTCATACATCTATTCAATCGAATGCTTTAATAGATGTCAACTCCTGGTCCGGTCAGCCCGCCGACGTAGATATCGCCAGCCACGCTTACCGCAAGTGCGCTAATGCCGACGTCGAAGTTCGGATAAGGCTCCGAGGCGTTCAGAGCTCATTACATAACTCGCCCACTTCAACGAAATGCCGTCCGGGGCGAACTGCGCGACGAAGCCGGCGGGTGCGAAACTGTTCCACGGCGGCACGATTGTGGAAGATTGCATGGTTCCCGGCGTCGTTGGGAGATCGAGTGAGCTGGTGGATCCCGCCACATCGATATTGCGCCCCACATCGCTTACAAAGTAAGCCAGATGGTCCTTCGGGAGCCAGTCGCGGAGGCTCGGCGGCAGCAGCAGGTCCTCATCCGGGTAGTACGGACGGTAGCTTTCGCCCATAAAACATTATGGGCTACTTCTGTTTTAGAAGCCAGAGAAAAAGCTGCGGGCTTGACGATTTCTCGGACAGGCTCCTAGTCTTAAACTAGCGAATACGGCAATGCCGATTGTGAGGGACAGTCCGGATAGCGTGAACGACCACTACGTGGAACAGATCGTGGGCCGATGCCAAGGCGGCGATCGACAAGGCGAGTGAAATGGGCGTGACCGATCCGGACCGCGTGGGCGTATGCAGATAAGATCAAGGCGCCGCTGCTGCTGATCCACGGCGAGGCGGACGATAATTCGGGCACGTTCCCGATTCAATCGGAGCGCATGTACGAAGCGGTGCGCGGCAACGGCGGAGTCGTGCAGCTGGTCTTTCTGCCGGATGAGGCGCACGGTTATCGCGGCCTGGAGACGATCGAGCATTAGGCAGCGGGACCAAGGGGCCGCGCGGGGAGCGCCCCTCGTAATGTCCCAATAGTTGCAAGTCAGTTGCTGTTTTTGGTTGACACGGAAATTGGCCCGCGGTAACATAGACCGAAGAGGGTCAAGTGATTCATTCTTTATCCACTTGCGACACAGTCGCAAGAAATGGCGCGGCTTCAGAAACAGCCTCATTTTGTTTTCAGTTGCGACTGGTTCGCAACTGGAGCGGGGGCCGGTAGCCGTCCATGCTGGAACGCCGTTCCCTGATCGAAGAGCTCAACGCAAAAGGAGTCCGCCTGACGGCGCAGCGCCGGGCTTTAATTGAAGTCATTCAGGAGGCCAAGGAGCATCTGGACGCGGCCTCACTGCTGGCGCTGGCGCGCCAACGCGAGCCGGGCATTGATCGCGCGACGGTCTATCGCACGATCGAGCTTCTGAAGAAGCTGCGGCTGATTGACGAACTGGACCTGATGCATCTGGAAGGCGAGAAGCACTATTACGAAGTAAAGACCAGGCGCGAGCACCTTCACCTGGCATGCTTTCGTTGCGGGCGCATTGAAGAGTTCTCAACAGCCTTATTCGAACAATTGAAGGACGAGATCGCAAGGCAGGCTGGATTTGCGATCCGGATTGCGAGGCTGGAAGTCGGAGGAAATTGCCGCGCATGCGCCGCGGCGGAGGAGGCTGGAGCAAATCGAAAACCAGAAAAGGCACTGGCTGTAGCCGGCCATTGAAAACAGGGACAGGTCTCCGCGGCTGACTTTTGGCGAAGGCTCCGCGAAGACCTGCGAATCGGCAGCCAAGAGGGCTGGCGACCCCTTTATTATACGGGAGCCCGCCTCGGTACGTGTTCCGCCAGTTTCGGCGGACGCACGATTCTTTCCCGCAACTGCCAACACCAAAATTCACCCTGGCCAATTCCGGCCGGCAACCGGCCGGCGCGGCCCGGGATCTGTTCCGGAGAAGAAGATGAGGAGAAGAACGAAGATCGATCGCAAGCACAAGAATGTCGGCGACAGCCAGGGCGCCTGGCCGATCGCGTACCGGTGGGCGGCGATGGGGACGTTGATCGCTTACTCGGCGGTAGGGAGTAAGACGATCAACGTTGCCCGGGCGCAAGACTTTCGCGGCGCTTGGCCGCGCGCCGGCGCGCTCTATCAGACACAGGGGGCATTGCCGGTACACCGTTTCGAGATCGGCGCCGGGCCTCTAAGCGACGTAGTCGCGGCCTTCGAACAAGTGACGGGCATCAAAATTTCGTTCGCAAACAGCGAGATTCGAACCGTGCACTCGCCTGGAGTGTCCGGAGTTTATACGTCGGACCAGGCGCTTCAGAAACTGCTGGAAGGCACCGGCGTCGCCTTTCGGTTCACGTCTCCGGTAACGGTCTCGATCGATCTCAAGGTGGTTGCGCAATCGATCGAAGTGACAGCCGGTGGGGAAGGGCTGGTTGTTTCGTCGCCGAAATTCTCGGAGCCGCTCCGCGATACACCACAAACGATCACGGCCGTCTCACAGAAAAAGATGGAAGAGCAGGGCGCGACCACTCTGCGGGACGTGCTTCGCAATGTCGCGGGAATCAGCCTCGCCGCGGGCGAGGGCGGCGCACAGGGTGACAACCTGACCGTGCGCGGATTCACCGCGCGCAACGACCTGTTCATTGACGGCATGCGCGATTTCGGAAGTTATTACCGCGATCCGTTTAATACGCAGGAGGTAGAAGTGCTGCAAGGCCCTTCGTCGGTGACCTTCGGCCGCGGCTCGACCGGCGGGGTGGTAAACCAGACTACCAAGACGGCGGGTCTCGATAAGTTCATAGCAGGCGATCTGGATTTCGGCACGGATCTGACGCGGCGGCTTACTTTGGATATTAACCGCCCGTTGCCCTCCTTGGGTGAAGGCGCGGCATTCCGCTTGAACCTGATGGGCGATGAGGGCAACGTCGCCGGACGCGATGTGGCTGAAAACCGGCGTTTTGGTGCGGCGCCGTCGCTTGCGCTCGGGCTGGGCACGCCGACGCGCTGGAATTTCGGCTACTTCCATCAGACCGCCGATGATATCCCGGATTACGGCATTCCGTGGCTCTTCAATGGACCGGCGCCGGTTCCGCACGACAACTATTACGGCTTCAAGAATGGGAATTATCTTCGCACTTACGACGACATAGTTACGACGAAAGTGGAACACGACGTTAATAGCTACATCACGATTCGCGACCAGGCGCGCTTCGCGAATTACGCGCGCGATGTCCTGATCACCGAACCGCAGATTCCCGCCGGCGTTACGCCGGCCACGCCGCTCAACACGATCGCGATTACGCGGCACGAGATTGGCGTGAACAGCGTGGAGTCGTTTCTCGATGAGCAGTTGGACGTGACGGCTCACATCGAGACTGGCTCTATCAAGCATACGCTGGTGAGCGGAATCGAAGTGGGCCGGGAGACGTCGAACCCGGAGCGGCCCACGTGGTCGAATGTACCTGGAACCAGCCTGCTGAATCCCGATCCCAACCAGCAGCTCACTGGAACGGCCGTGATTACATCGAACGTCCATACCACTTCTATTACCGCGGCGGCCTATGCGCTTGACACGATGAAGCTCGGCAAGAAGTGGAGCATCACGGGTGGCTTTCGCTGGGACCGGTTCGATACGAATTACAGGCAGTCGGTTGCTCCGGCTTCCGCATTCCATCGCGTGGATGAGATGCCGAGTTGGCGCGCGGCAGTCGCTTATAAGCCAATAGCGGCTGCAACCATCTATGTGGACGCGGGGACATCGTTCAATCCGTCGGCGGAATCGCTTTCGCTGAGCGCATCGACCGTGAACCTGCCGCCCGAAAAGAATCGTACTTACGAGGCAGGCAGTAAGTGGGACTTGCCGCATGGGCGGTTGTCGCTGAATGCCGCGATCTTCCGGACGGAGAAGCTTAACGCGCGGGAGCCGGATCCGAACAATCCGCTGTTGAACGTTCTCGCGGGCAACCAACGCGTGAATGGCGCGCAATTTGACGCCAGGCTGCGAATCGCCAGCCGCTGGGATTTGCAAGCGGGGTATGCCTATCTGAACGGAAAAGTGGTCAGTTCGAATTACTATCCGGCTTCCATCGGCGCGGCGCTGGCCAATGTCCCTAACAACACGTTGAATTTTTGGAGCACGCACCGGCTGCCGAAGCGATGGGAGACCGGCATCGGCGGCAATTTCGTGTCCAGCCGGACAGCGAGTTCTACCGCGCCGCTCGATCCCACAACCGGACTGGTGAAGGAGGTACCCGGTTATTGGGTATTTAACGCGATGGTGAAGCATCCGCTGATGGAACACGTGGACTTACAAGCGAACCTGTATAACATCGCCAACCGTTATTACTATGACCTCCCGCATCCGGCCCACATTATTCTGGGGCCTTCGCGCTCGGCCACAATCGGACTGAAATTCAAATTCTAAATCGCGAGGACAAAAAGAGATGCTTTTAGCCATTCCCGACGTACTTACGGCCGAACAGGTTTTGCGCGCGCGGCAGATTTTCGAGAATGCCGAATGGGTGGACGGCCGCGTGACGGCCGGCCACCAATCGGTTCGCGCCAAGAACAATATGCAACTCCCGGAGGGATCGCCCGCGGCGCGCGAAGTGGGCGCTGTGGTCCTCGCCGCGCTGGAACAGAATCCGCTGTTCATCTCCGCGGCGCTGCCCGCGCGCGTGTTTCCCCCGCTCTTTAACCGGTATCAGGGGGGCCAACTGTTCGGCACCCATGTCGACAATGCGATCCGGCAGGTCACCGGCACTACCCACCGCATCCGGACGGATCTTTCGGCCACGCTCTTCTTCACCGGACCAGAGGAATACGATGGCGGCGAACTGGTGGTCGAAGATACCTACGGAACGCACCAAGTCAAGCTGCCTGCCGGCCACATGATTCTTTACCCGGCTACCAGCCTGCATCATGTGCGGCCGGTGACGCGGGGCGCGCGGATCGCATCGTTTTTCTGGATCCAAAGCATGATTCGCGATGACGGCCAGCGGACGCTGCTGTTCGACCTTGACGTGGCGATCCAGCGGATCAATAGCGAGCGCGCGGACCATCCGGTCTCGGTGCAGCTTACGGGGGTCTATCACAATCTGTTGCGGCGATGGGCGGATGTGTAATCCGGCGGACGAAACATGCGAAAAGCTCTGTTTTGGGTTTACCTGACTGCCGGGGTGTGCTGCCGGCGCTGTCATCCTGATCATGGCGGTCACTGGAGTCGTGCTGGCATATAAGCGGCAGATTACGGAATGGGCAGACGGCGATTTCCGAGTGGCGCCTCCGGCTCCGGGCGTTCCGCGGCTGCCGATGGAAACCGTGATCGCCAATGTGCTCGCGCAAGGACGCGGCAAGCCGGTCGCCGTTACTCTGCGCGCCGGACCCACACCGCGCCATTGCCCACAGCCAGCGTACGAGGTTCCGCGGCGACGGCGATCCGCTGATCGACTAAATTGAAACGCAGGCGGAGCCATCATAACAGGTGACGGCTCGGTCTGGCTCTCCAATCCGCAACTTGGAAATATGTGGCGGCTGGACCCGAAGCGAATCGCCGTCACCCTGGCCGTGTAAAGGACCCAGACATGCGCCGCCTCCCGATTCTCTTACTGCTAGCCCTCGCGACCATCACCCTGGCGCACCTGCTGCCGGGTCAACTTACCTCTACTCCGCCCGCGCGGAAGATGCACCCGCGACCGCCGCAGCTTGGTGTTTCCACGCAACACTTTCGGCCCATTTCAATAATGCCAGGCCCCTCGATCGGAGTGACCCTCCAACAGAATGGAGGTCTTGGAATCCAGGCTTCGGGCAATCAAGGCAGTCCGGTTATTGCAGGTCCAGTTGTTGGCTTTATGGGAGTAGCTCCAGGGGCTATAAGTGGATTATATTGCTCGATCCGATGATGGCAGGCCATCGCGATGCGTGCCCGTATTGTGTTGGATGTGCCGAGGGATTGAGCAACGGTGCTGTGGGTAAGAAATTACATATCACCAGGGCTACGGTTTGCAAATGGCGGGGACGCTTTCAAGTAGGTCGGCTGGGAGGGTTGCTGGACGAATCGCGGCTGGGCGCGTCAACCTTCATTCATCGTATACTTCATACTTCGTGGGAGTGCGCCGCCCGAGCAAATGTGAAGTTCATTTTCGCCCTGTTATTCTGCGTCGGGTACCTGGGGGCGCAGACCGCCACGCTGCGGGGCGTCGTTACGGACCAAACCGGCGCGGTCATTCCCAAGGCCCAAGTTTCAGTCAAGGGCTCCAGTGGGCTGGCGCGAACAGTCGCCGCTGGCGAAGATGGGGCCTATCTGTTCACCAATCTGCCACCCCGCAGTGCCGCATCGGGGCGAGCAAGGCTGAGATCCTCGTCTACGACTCCAAGTGAGGCAAAATGGGCGATCTGAGCCTCACACAATCCTCAGATTGCCTTTCTATACTTCATGGAGTGCGGTATCGACTGAGCCTGAAGTTTATATTTTGCGCTGTATCCTCCGTCTGGTGCTTGAGCGCCCAGACAGCTACCTTGCAGGGAATCGTCACGGACCAGAGCGGCGCGGTGATTCCCAAGGCGCAGGTTTCAGTTAAGGGCTCCAGTGGGCCTGCCCGGACCGTCGTAGCGGGCGAAGATGGGACCTATCGTTTCACCAATCTGCCGCCCGGCGATTATTCCGTCGACGCGATTGCGCCTGACCTCAAGCTGCCGCAGCCGCGTTGGATCTCCCTGCGGGCGGGGACCCAGGCGCTGAATCTTCAGCTTCAGGTCGCATCCAAGTCCGAACAGGTTACGGTCCAAGAAAATGGCGGACCGACTGTGAGCACGGACCCCGCGAACAACGCGGGGGCTCTCGTGCTCCGAGGCGACGATCTCCAGGCCCTATCCGACGACCCGGATGATCTTGCCGCCGATTTGCAGGCCCTCGCCGGACCCTCAGCAGGGCCGAACGGCGGGCAGCTTTTTGTTGACGGCTTTACGGCGGGCGAGCTGCCACCCAAGGAATCCATCCGCGAGATTCGCATCAATGCCAATCCTTTCTCGCCCGAGTACGACACGCTCGGCTACGGCCGGATCGAGATTTTCACCAAGCCCGGCACGGATAAGTTCCACGGCACGGCCTTTTACAACTTCGGGGACGATTTCTGGAACTCTCGAAACCCGTATGCGGCCGAAAAGGCGCCCTTCCTATTGGGGGAGGCTGGCGCCAATCTCACCGGTCCGCTCAGCAAGCGCGCCTCATTCACTTTCGACTTCCAGCGGCATTCGATCGACAACGGCGCGATCATCAACGGATCCACTCTCGATCCGCGAACTTTCGCCATCATCGATCCGTATACGCAGGTTTTTCGGGTGCCGCAGCGGCGGATCATCGTAACGCCGCGCATCGATTACCAATTGAATCCTAAGAACACGCTGACGGTTCGCTACACCTACACGCGCGCCGATATCGCCGACGCCGGAATCGGGAGCTTCAATCTCGTATCGCAGGGCTACGACATCGGAACGCGGAGCCAATTGCTCCAGGCGACCGAGACCATGGTGATGGGCGAGGCAGCTATCAACGAAACGAGATTTCAGGATTTTCGCGTCGACAACGAGATGACGCCCAACACGCCCGGTCCGGCAATTCAGGTCCTCGGCTCTTTCGTCGGAGGAGGCGCGGTCATCGGCAATTCCTCAGACATCCAAAATACTTACGAACTTCACAACTATACATCGATCGCTCATGGGCGACATTCGTGGCGGTTCGGCGCAAGACTGCGCGGCGCGACAGACGCGAACGTCGCGCGCCAGAACTTTGCCGGCACCTTCACCTTCGGCGGCGGGCTGGCGCCAGAACTGAGCAGCAACTATCAACCTGTATTGGATGCTAGCGGCCAGCCTGTGCTGGTGAACATTAGCTCGATTGAAAGCTACCAGCGGACGCTCCTATTCCGGAACATGGGGTTGCCCGCGGCTCAGATTCGGGCCCTCGGCGGCGGGGCCTCGCAATTTAGCATCTCCACCGGGATTCCCTCCGTTTTTGCAGGCCAATTCGATCTGGGAGCATTTGCTGGCGATGACTGGCATGTGCGGCCCAACTTCACCTTAAGCCTTGGACTGCGGTACGAGACGCAAACGAACATCCATAACTGGAGCGATTTTGCTCCCCGCATCGGGTTAGCCTGGGCGCCAGCCGGGGGCGGGGCCAATGCACATCCCAAAACCGTACTCCGGGCGGGCTTCGGCACGTTCTACGACCGGTTCGCTCTGGCCAACACGATTACAGCCCTGCACTATAACGGAATAGCACAGCAGCAGTATGTCATAACCGACCCTGATTTCTTCCCGAATGTGCCATCCACCTCCGAACTCCCGGCTCTCGGCGCAGTGCCATCGGCGAGCATTATCCAGGAAGTCAGTTCCGGGCTGCGCGCTCCCTACTTGATGCAATCTGCCGTAGGCATCGAGCGGCAACTCCCTGCTAACACAACGCTCGCTGTGACGTACACGAACTCGCACGGGCTTCATCTTCTCCGCTCCCAAGACATCAATGCTCCTCTCCCGGGCACGTTCAATCCTCAGGTTCCCGGGAGTGGGGTGTTTCCTTATGATCGAACTGGACCGATTTTCCTGATGGAGTCTTCCGGGCTTTACAACCAAAACCAGTTGATCGTCAACGTGAACTCGAAAGTCAGCGCGAATATTTCCTTGTTCGGCTCCTACGTCCGCAACTACGCGATGAGCAACACGGACGGCTTAAACACCTTCCCGGCGAATCCTTACAGCATGGCCGGAGAGTACGGCCCTGCGCTGACAGACATCCGCAACCGCTTCTCATTCGGCGGATCAATCAAAACGAAGTGGAACTTCCAATTCAGTCCGCTGCTCACGCTGATGTCAGGCCAGCCCTTCGACATCACAGTCGGTCACGACCTTTATGGAGACACGCTCTTCAACGGCAGGCCCGGTATCGCCACAGATCCCAATAAACCCGGCGTCATTCAAACGACCTATGGTCTGCTCGGTCCGAATCCCACCGCTGGCGAACAAATTCTTCCGAGGAATTACGGACGCGGACCCGGAATCATCATGCTAAACCTTCGTGTCGGAAGGACCTTCAGTTTTGGGCCATCGCGCGAAGGCAGGATGGCTTCCAGCGGTGGAGGTGGCGCTCCGAGAGGCGTCACCACCGGACCGTTTTCGACGAGCGGGGGAGGTCAATCGAGCACGTCTGGTAGTCGGCGCTACACACTCTCAATCTCCATGGCGGTCAGAAACATTCTGAATCACAACAATCCCGGACCGATCATCGGCAACATTGCCTCGCCGCTCTTTGGTCAGGCGAACCAGCCCTACGGAGTCGGGGTCCTGGGTGGCACTGGATTTTCAGAGTCTGCGGACAATCGCAGACTGGAACTGCAAACAAGGTTTACCTTCTAGGCTAAACTAGAACAGCTTAGTTGTACGATCCAGCGGTCTGGAGAAACATAAGGTCCAAAACGGGCCTGGCAACCTGAATAGGATCCTGTAGAAGCCGATGAACGTTTTAAACTTGGTGCGGAGAGGGGGACTTGAACCCCCACGGTGTTACCCGCTAGCACCTCAAGCTAGTGCGTCTGCCAATTCCGCCATCTCCGCAAAAGCTACTTTTTCTGCTGCGCCGGCGCGGGTTTACCCTGCTCCGGATTCACCACGGGCGCCTGAACTTCCTCCGTCCCGACCGGCTTCCCATCCACACTCTTTTGCACCTGAAGCGGGATTGTCGCCGGCGTTTGTCCCTGCGGCGCTGCGCTCTTCTGCACTTGCCCCGGCGCCGGACGCGAGGCCTTTTCAAGCAGGCCCGGCGCCGCTTTCCCGGCGCGCGTCGCCATAATCGAAAGCGTCAGCGATGTCAGCATAAACGCCGCCGCCGCGACGGTGGTGGCCTTAGATAACATCGTCGCCGAACCGCGCGGTCCAAAAACCGTCTGCGATCCCATGCCGCCGAAGGCGCCCGCCAGATCCGCCGCCTTGCCGCTTTGCAGCAGCACGACAACAATCAGAAACAGGCAAAGAATGACGTGAATGGTAGTAATCAGAATGATCATACTGCGGATTTCTATTTCATCCTACCACGCCTTATTTGTACGCCGCGATGCCCGTTACGCGCTCGCCGATGATCAGCGTGTGGATGTGGTCGGTGCCTTCATAGGTCTTCACCGTCTCCAGGTTGCAGAGGTGCCGCATGATCGGATAATCGTCCATGATGCCGTTGCCGCCCAGCAGATCCCGGGAAAGACGCGCGCACTCCAGCGCCATTCTTACGTTGTTCCGCTTGAGCATTGAAATGTGCGCGGGCTCCAGCTTGCCCGCGTCCTTCATCCGTCCGACGTGCAAGGCGAGCAACTGCGCCTTGGTGATTTCCGTAATCATGTCCGCCAGTTTTTCCTGTACGAGCTGGTGAGACGCGATTGGCTTATCATCGAACTGCTTGCGCAGCACGCTGTAGGATCGCGCGGTTTCATAGCAATCCATCGCCGCTCCAATGACGCCCCAGCCGATCCCGTAGCGCGCCTGGCTGAGGCAGGCGAGCGGCGCCTTCAGGCCTTTTCCATTCGGCAGCAGCGCCGTTTCCGGAACGCGGCAATCATGGAAGGAAAGGCTGGAGGTGACCGAAGCGCGCATCGACATTTTTCCGTGCAGCTCCGACGCGGTAAAGCCGGGGGTTCCGCGCTCCACCAGGAAGCCGCGGATGCCGTCCTCGGCGCGGGCCCAGACCACGGCGACGTCGGCCATCGATCCGTTGGTGATCCACGTTTTTTCTCCGTTGATCACCCAGCAGGAGCCTTGCCTGGCCGCGCGCGTCAGCATGCCCGCGGGATTCGATCCGAAACCGGGCTCGGTTAAGCCGAAACAGCCGGTCGCTTCGCCGGATTTCAGCCTGGGCAGCCAGCGCTGTTTCTGCTCCTCGGTCCCGTAAGTGTAGATCGGATACATCACCAGCGCGCCCTGAACGCTGGCAAAGCTGCGGATTCCGGAATCGCCGCGCTCCAGCTCCTGCATCACCAATCCGTATTCGACGTTGCTCATTCCCGCGCATCCGTAGCCTTCCAGATTGGCGCCGAAGAAACCGAGCCGGCCCATTTCCGGGATCAACTCGCGCGGGAAGCGGCCTTCGCGGAAGGCGTCGCGGATCACGGGCTGAACACGCTCGTCAACGAACTGGCGCGTCATTTGCCGCACCATTAGTTCCTGCTCGGAAAATTGGGAATCGATCAGAAGATAATCTACACCTGGGAAGCGGGCCATCGAAACCAGAATACAGGAGTCGGCAGCCGGGTATCCCGGCTACTTCTTATGGATCGTGATATTGCCGTTGTAGGTCGTGAATCGAATCTCCGGGCCGCCGCCGTTGATCGATCCGTACAGCGTCTTATCCACGCGAACCCGATAGCGGCCGCCGTTCTTGCGCTGATCGTCCACCTGCGGCGGATGGGATCCGTCCAGCTTCACGTCGAAATCCGTGAAAATTTCGCCATTATCGGTGCGCATTCGCAGATTGGCCTTGGTATCGGAGGGGAGCGTTACGTCGATCGCCCCGTTCATCGTCGAAAAGCTCATCGTTTTGTTGGGCGTGACCCGATCAAGCGAGACCGTCACTCGCCCGTTCATCGAATTCGCCACCACCGAGCCGGATACGTTGGTCAACGTTACGGCGCCATTCATGTTCTCGGCTTCGATTTCGCCCGAGACGTTCTCCACCTCGATCTTGCCGCCGCTCATCGTGGTCAGCCGCAGCGAGGTCTGCACCGGAACCTGGATGGTCAGATTGACCGAATGCATGATTCCGGCCTGCACTGTCATGACGTTGTTGTCCTCGGTCACCTCCAGGCCTGAGTTATCCGAGCCCAGGCGGTGCATTCCCGGCGGCGGCTCCTGGCGCGTCCGGACGGTGCGCTTCGGGGCGCCTCCCTGGGATTCGATGATGACCTCATTGCCGTTGTAACCGCGAACCGTGATCCCGCCGTTGATCAGCTTTACGACCAGCGTCTTCGGCTTGGAAGGATCGCGGAACGGCACGGTGACGCGATCCCCCGTATCCTGCGCGAATGCGGCCCCCACCAGCACCAGCGCGGTTGTCCATGTCCTCAGTCTCATTCTCATTTCTCCCTGTTTCGTACAAAAACCTGTCCATTCAGCGTTTCAAAACTCAACTCCGGTCCTCCGCCGCCGATCCTCACTCCGCTCATCCGATTCCTTCGCCAGACGATCATGTTGCCGCGATGCTCCGGCTGCTCCGCCGCGACCGGCAGGGCCGAAGTCGGGAAATCCGTAAAAATGTCGCCGCGCATCGTCCTGAATTTCACGTCCGCGTTCAGCCCCGGACGAAACGCGACGTCGAGCGTTCCATTCACGGATTTAAACGATGTTGCCGCCGCCGGATTCTTTGCGAACGTCACCTTCACCGGACCGTTCACGGTGGAAATACTTCCCGAGCCTTCGATGTCATTCATCTCGATTCCCCCGTTTACATTGCGAATCCGGAAATCGCCGGAGGTTCCAGTTACGCGAATCTCGGAGCGATTGACGGCGCGCAGATCGAGCTTCGTGTCGCGCGGGACCCGGATCTTGAAGTTGTAGGTGAACCGATAAAGGTCGGTTCCATCGTTGTGAACCGAGTGATCACCACAGTGGCAGCGGAACGGGCCGTCAACCATCAATTCGAGCAGTCCTCCCTCGCGCCGCTCGGCGAGCGAAATTTCCTTCTTGGCCAACGCCAGCCGGTCCGCCGACCACGCCCTCAGGATTTTTTCGACGTCAACTTCCACCGCTCCGCCGAGCGCGGCGGTCACCTCAATCGATCCGGCAACGTGATCGACCACCAGCTCATGGACGCCCGCGTAGGATCGATGCTCGCTCGAGCGATCCTCGACATCCTGAGCGAGCACCACGGGCGCGATGGCAAGCAGCGGCACAAGCCGCCAGGCATTGCGCACGCCGCTCATTGCAGCCTCCCCAGAGCCCACTTGGCGTGCTGCCGCACGGCGGAATCGATCTTCTCATCGCCGGCCAGCTTGGCCAGCTCCGGCGCGGCCTCCTCATCCTTCAAATCCACCATCAGGTCGATCAGCGCGATCTGCACCAGCGGATTATCCTGTTTGCGGATCGATTGCACCACGGCGGCGCGCGTCACCGGGCTCGATCCGAAGCGGTGCAGCGCATCCACGGCCGCCAGCCGCACGTTTACGTTCTGATCCTGATTCATGGTGGTCAGCAGCGCCGATAAAACTTCGGTATCCGAAGGCGGCGCCTGATAGGCATAGGTCACGCCGCGCAGGCGTTCGCCCGCCGATTGCTGCTGCAACAACGATAAAGCCACCATTTGACGCATACTGCTTACCTCCCCGCGAAGCTGCGACAACTCGGAATCCGCCGCCGGCTCCGCTGTTTTTCCCGGACGAATCTCATATCCCAGACCGACGCCAATGGCCAGCAGCGCGAAGCTGATCGCCATCTGCCAGGCCGGCTGCTTCGGCCATAACGCAAGAATCTTTTCGCGCAGCCGCGGCTTCGGCGCCGATTCCAATCCTTGACGGTAGGCGGCCAGCGTTTCGTAAAAGCGGCTGCGCAGATTGGCGCCCGGCTCCTCGACCGGCAGCAATGCCAGACTCTTCCACATTGCGCCGAGCCGCTCCACCTCCGTGCGGCACTGTTCGCAGGAGGCGGTGTGCGTCTCGAACGCCAGCTCTTGCGCTTCGTCGAGCGTGTGGCTCCAATAATCGGCCGATAAAACCTTCACGTCTTCGCACGTCATTTTTTTTCTCCCGGCGCGGCGGATTGAACCCTCCGCATCCTCACGCGGTTTGCTCCTTGAGCAGCGCAAAATAAATCTGCTCCAGCGCGCGCATCGCGCGAAACACCCGCACCTTCACCGTTCCCACCTCGCATCCGAGCAGGGATGCGATCTCCTCGTATTTCAAATTTTGAAAGCGGCTGAGCACCAGAATCTCCCGCTTGTCTTCCGGCAACCGGTCCAGGGCGCGCCGCAGCAGCGCCAGATCCTGTCCCTTGGCCGCCGTTTCCTCCGGGCCGGGCGCTTCGCTTGCCGGCTCCGGCCGCCGCTGCCCGTCGAATTCGTCGATCCCCACTACTTCCGCTTTCCGCTTCTGCGCCTGATCGACGCTGGCGTTGCGCGCGATCTGGTACATCCAGGCCGTGAAGCTTTGTTTCGGATCGTAGCTGGTTCGATAGCGAAGCATTCTGAAAAAAACGTCCTGCACCAGGTCCTCGGAAAGCTCCCGGTTGCGATTCATCGAGACGAAGTAACGGAACAACGGCCGGTGGTGCCGCTCAAACAGCGCGGCCATTTTGCCGACCTGGCCGCTGCTGACCTCGGCCATCAGTACGTTGTCGCTGGTGCTCACGTCTCGCAGATGGATACCGTTTTCCCGTAAAAAGGTTACGCGGCAATGCCCCGTTTGCCGGGCCGGCCTGCCCCGGATGTTACGATGGGCCGAATGCTCCTGCCGCTGCTATGGGCGGCCTGCGCGATTGCGGCCGGTCTCTATGCTGTTGAACAGCATATCCCGCTTGCAAAGGCGTTTGCCGTACTTCCCGCGTTCCTGCTGGAAGCGGCGTTTTATTACGCGCTGGCGCGGGAACGCGTCCGCGCGCGGCTGGAAAAATTTTCCCGCGCGGGGATCGCGGTGGCGCTCACCTTCGCCGCCGTGTTGCCGTATTCCGCCGCTCACCTGGCGCTGGGCGGATTCGAATGGCGCGGCTTCTGGATGGTCGCCGCGCTGGCCGGAGTAGCTTCTTTCTGGTTCGCTTTCCTGCCGCCCGCGCCCGCCGCGGACGTTTTCTTCCTCGTTTTCATGGCGGTGGTCTGGATCAGCCGCATCCTGCGGCCTTATTACCCCACTCTGTCGCGCATTCCCGTCGAGGCGTTGCTGCAATTGATGTGGTTTCGCACCGGCCTGTTCGCGATGGTGGTGATACGGCGGGTGCAGAACATCGGGTTCGGATTCTGGCCTCGCAAGCGCGAATGGATGATCGGTGCGATGTGGTTCGCGATCTTTCTGCCGGCCGCCGCGGCCGCTGGCGAGTGGATGGGCTTCGTCGGCAGGCCGCACCTCGCCGCCGGATGGCAGCGAACCACGCTGCTCGCCATCGCCACTTTTTTCGGCGCGCTGTGGGTGCTCTCACTCGGCGAAGAATTTTTTTTTCGCGGGCTGCTTCAGCAATGGATGACGCGCTGGCTCAGAAATGGATGGGCCGGCTGGATCGCCGCGTCGCTGATTTTCGGCGCGTGCCACCTCTGGTTTCGCGAATTTCCGAACTGGCGGATCGCCGCGCTGGCGGCCATCCTGGGCTTGTGCTGCGGCGCCGCGTTTCGCGCCACCCGAAGCATCCGCGCTTCGATGGTCACGCACTCGCTGGCGGTAACGGCGTGGCGCGTTTTTTTCAGCTAGCGGCTTTGGACCCGCGCGGATCCAGTTTTTCGATCGCGCGGTCGAACTCTTCCGCGCTCAGGACGCCCAGCTTCAACGCCGCTTCCTTCAACGGGACTTGATGCTCGGAGGCGTAGTGCGCCACGCGCGCGGCCTGGTCGTATCCGATCACGGGCGAGAGCGCGGTGGCCAGCGCGACGGAATGCTCCACGTGCTCGCCAATTTTTTTGAGGTTCGGCTTTGCGCCGTCCACCAGAAAGCGTCGGAAATTCGCCGCGCCGCCGGACAGCACCGTGATCGATTGCATCGCGTTCCAGATGATCAGCGGCTTGTAAACGTTCATTTCGAGATAGCCGCCCGCCCCGCCCAATCCTACGGCGACGTCGTTGGCCATCACCTGTGCGGCGATCATCGTGAGCGCTTCGGTTTGCGTGGGATTCACTTTGCCCGGCATGATGGACGAGCCGGGTTCGTTGGCGGGAATCGAAAGCTCCTGGAATCCGCTTCCGGAGAGCAGACGAATATCATTGGCGATTTTGTAGAGCGAAACGGCGAGCGTGCGCAGCGCGCCGGAAAGATGCACCAGATCGTCGTGCGCGCCCTGCACCGCGAACTTATTGGCCGCGCTGGCAAACGGCAGCCCGGTGAGCCGCGCGATCTGGGCGGCGGCGGCGGAACCGAACCCGGGCGGCGCGTTGACGCCGGTGCCGACGGCTGTGCCGCCGATCGCCAGCCGATACAGGCCCGTAAGCGCGTTTTCGATCCGGCCGAGATCGTCGTCGAGCATCGCGGCGTATCCCGACCACTCCTGGCCGAGCGTGATCGGGGTCGCGTCCTGCATATGCGTGCGGCCGATCTTGACGATACCGCTCCATTGGTTTGATTTATCTTGTATCGCATCGCGCAGGCCGGCGATTGCGGGAATCAGATTCTGCTTCACCGCAGTGGCGGCGGCGATATTCATGGCCGACGGGAAGGTATCGTTGGAGGATTGCGAAAGATTCACATGATCGTTGGGGTGAACGGGAATCTTGCTGCCCAGCGGCGTTCCGGCGAATTGACAGCAGCGATTGGAGATCACTTCGTTCACGTTCATATTGAACTGCGTGCCGCTGCCGGTCATCCAGACGTGCAGCGGAAACATATCCTCGTGCTCTCCGGCGAGAATTTCATCGCACGCGCGAACGATCAGATCGCGGCGCCACGCATCGAGCAGTTTCAGATCGTGGTTCGCCTGGGCCGCCGCTTTCTTGAGAACGGCGTAGGCGCCGATCATTTCGCGCGGGATGAGATCGCGGCCGATGCTGAAGTGCTCCAGCGAGCGCTGCGTCTGCGCGCCCCACAATTTATCGGCGGGCACGCGAACTTCGCCCAGACTGTCGGTTTCAATCCGAAACTCATGCATGATTTCAGTGTGCCGGAATTCGCTGGCGTCACTTGTCGCGCGGCCTCAAGCGAGCAACCTGCTCGCCATAGAGGCGGCGATAAACATCGGCATTTCGCAAAACGGTCTCAATATAATTCCGCGTTTCCGAGAAAGGCACCGTCTCAACGAACTCGGCCGGCTCGCGAAATTCTCCCCAGCTCAGCCAGGATCGCGCGCGCGAGGGACCGGCGTTATAAGCCGCCAGCGCCGCTTCCAGATGCCCGTTCAAGGCGGCGACGATGGTTTTGAAATAATACGAGCCCAGTTGCACGTTCATCGCGGGCTGGAACAGGCGCGCCGTGGAGTACGGCCGGATCTGCAATTTTCGGCTTAATTCGCGCCCGGTCAGCGGCTCGATCTGCATCAATCCGCGGGCGTTTTTCCGGGAAACCGCTTTCGGATTAAACTCCGATTCCTGGCGGATCAGCGCGGCGACTAAAAACGGATCCAGGCTGTTTTGTTTGGCGAACCGCTCCACGTCCTGGCGGAACGGCATGGGAAACGCGAACTTCCAGAAAATCTCCGGCGCCGAATCAAGCGGCATGTACAGATAGCCGCCAGCATAATGTTTGATGTAGCGCATCGCCTGATCGGGACCGGCCTTCGCCGCGGCCAGCTTCGCCAGCTCCAGCGCAATCACGTGCGGCTGATCCTCGGTTTGGCCCGCGAATCGCAGCTCCCCTTCGGCCCAATCTTCCAGGTCCGCCGAGGCGAGCATCCGGGCGCGCGCGATGCGCAGCCGGGTGGTTCCGTTCGGCTCGAAATTGAGCTTGCGAGCGCGCGGCGGAAACGCGACCGAGCTTAAAAATTCTCGCGTCGCCACGGCCGGAGTGGCGGTGACCGTTTTCAGACGCTCGCGGGCCTCGACCGCGTAATAATAATTCGGATATTCGCGGACAATTTCGTCATAATAAGCCCGCGCGACGCCCGGATCGTTTTCCGATTCCGCCAGCCGGCCCAGAAAATAGAGCGCCGCAGGCGAATTTTCCGACGCCGGAAACAATCGCAGATGCGCGCGCAGCAGCTCCGCCGCGTCCAGGCGGCGCCTAAGATAATGTCCCCAGGCGATTTTCCAATGACAATAAGCCGCCATGGGATCCGACGGAAACGACTCATAACAGGACCGGTAGAGCGGCTCATAGGCGTCCAGATCGTTTTCGAGCAGATGCGAATTGGCGTCGGAAACGATCGCCTCCAGCCGCCATTTCGATTGCGGATAGATTCGCGCCAGCTTATCGAGCGCGGCCTGCACCTCTTCGTGATTTTTCAGGCGCCGCGCGCACATCGCCAGATAACAGATTCTTTCCGCGTCGGCTTCGGGCGAGGAAAGCTCCAGCTCGCGCAAATAACGCTGCGCGCGCAGCGTCTCGTTGGCGCGATAATCGGCCACGCCGATGCGCACTCGCGCCAGATCGCGCCCGGCCCCGCCAAGCTTGGGAACAATCGACTCCAGCTCGCGTTTGGCGCGGGCCCAATTGCCGGAGTCGAGCAGCTTCAGCGCGCGCCCGAGCATCGCCTCCGGCATCGCCGGCGGGTAATCATCGCCGAGAGCGGCACGGAGCCTGGCAAGCTCCGCCCCGGCGCGCTCGGCTTCGATCGAAAGCGGGTAGCCGTAGTAGGCGCGCTGAAAATAAACCGCCGCGCTGACGCGATCATTAGCGGCTTCAAACGCCGACGCCATCGCCAGATCGCCGGTGGGCTGCGGCAGAGCGGCGTAATTCTTCCGCAGAATCTCGACCGCGGCCTGGGCCTGATCGTTCTGCTCATACGCCTTGGCCGCGAGCATCGCCGCCCTGGCGACCAGCGGAGACGGCGGCGTCTGCTTCCAGACCGGATCGAGCGACTTGGGCACTTCGGCGTAATTTTCCTCGGCAAACTGCGCCGTGGCGAGAAACCACGCCACGTAATCCTCAAGCAGCGGCAACTTCCGGGCGAGCGGTTGGAGCGTGGCGATCGCGGCCGAATATTTGCCGGCATCGATCGCGCTCGAGGCGCTCTTGAGCGCGGCCAGTGGCTCGTCCGCCGCGGTGGCAGCGACGGCAACGGCGGCCAAAATCGTTTTAAGCCATGGGCCCCGGATAATCCGGCCCCAACAGGGTCGCGTCATTTTTTGCCAATACCCGAACCAGTTCCGAATGCAGATAATCGGCCGATCGATTCCCGTTTTGTAGGAATCGTTCCGCAAAAGCTTTTCTGGCTGCGTCAATGTGCGGCTGGAGAGAACCGTACAGGTCGCGCGCCGCGCGCCCGGACTCGACCGCGGGCGCCTGATATAGCCGCATCTCCGCAATCTTCACCTTGGCGAACCGCCGTGCCGCCGCGTCGCCCGCGATCGGACCGGGACAGGGGACTGTCAGCGCGGCCAGCGCGGCCAGCAGTTCGAGCGCGCCTGAATCCGATAAAGGACCGGAGGAAACGGCCCGGCCGGATTCGAGAACCGCGGCGGTCCATTCGCTTTCATTCGAGGCCGCGCGCATCCGGGCCATCGCGCGAGCCAGTTCCGCGACGGCATCGCGCCGGGCCCGCGCGATTTCCACGTCCACAGCCTGGCGCAACTGGCTGAATCGCTCGTCGAGAGTTTCCTGCACCGCGAAAGTACATTTTCGCACGTTTGTAGAAAAATGTTTCAAAAAAGTGCACCGCCGCCAGGATCCGAAAATTGCGCCACTTGCAGTATGCTCAAGGGAATGCGCCGATTCGGACCCGCCGCCGCGATTCTGATCTGCGCCGCATTCCTGCTCTTCGCCCAGCGCGATGAGCCGAACCAGGCGCAAGCGGCGGCCTACCGCGCCCTCGGCAAGGCGTTCTACGAAAATCCGGCCACCGAAAGACAAGCGGTGGAGCAGTTCCGGAAAGCGCTGGCGCTTGCGCCGGATTCGGTTCGCGAGCTGGTGAACTACGGTCTGGCGCTGCTGCGCGCCGGCGAAACGAGCAGCGGAATCGCGGAGCTTCAGAAAGCCCAGAAGCTCGATCCGCGGGTTCCGCACACCTGGTTTAATCTCGGGATCGCGTATAAGAAACAGGGCGATTTCGATCAAGCGCTGGTGCAATTCCGGCAAATGGAGCGGCTGGTTCCGGACCAGCCGGTGACGCACTACCAGATCGGATCGATTCTCAAGGCGAAAGGCGACGCCACCGGCGCGATCAAAGAGTTCGAGACGGCGCGCGATTTGAATCCGCATCTGGCTGCGCCGCACTTCCAGCTCTATGGCTTGTATCGCCAGGCCAACCGGGCGGCCGATGCCGCTGGCGAGCTGCGCATTTTTCAGCAGCTCAAAAAAGAACAGGAAGGCGCGGCGGTGCCCGAGGATATGGATTGGAGCGCTTATGCGGAAATCTACGATCCTCCGCCTCCGCCGGCTCCGCTTTCCGCTCCTGTTTATCGCGCCGAACCGGTCGGGCGCGGATTTCGCGGCGCGGCGCCGGTCCGCATGAACCTGGCCGCGCGGCCCGACCTGATCGCCTGGTCCGCTTCGCGCGCGGTTCTTCTTCAGAACGGAAAGACGGAAGTGAGCGGCTCCGGACTCGAAGAATTGCGCGATATTGTTTTTATCGCGCCAGGCGATTTTAATAACGACGGCTTCCCCGATCTGTGCGTCATCACCTCCCGCGGCGCGGAGCTTTACCGCAACGCGAACGGAAAATTTCGCAAGCAGGCCGATCTCGCTTCCGGGAAATTTCGCCAGGCGATCTGGCTCGATTTCGATCACGATTACGATCTGGATCTATTTCTGATCGGCAACGATTCGAAGCTGCTGCGTAACAACGGATCGGCCGGATTCAGCGATGAGACACGCCGCTTCCCGTTCGCCGCCGGCCACGCCATCGCCGCTACGCGATTCGATCTCGAGCCGGACACGCAAGGCTTCGACCTGATCGTTTCTTATGCCGATCGGGCGGGCGTTTTGTATCGGGATATGCTGGGCGGCGCGTATCGGCCGGTCGCGATCGACGCGCTGCGCGCAGGGGCCGCGAACCTGTTCGCGTACGATTTCAATCGCGACGGCCGCACGGACCTGATCGCTGATCCGGACTTGTATCTGGCGAATCGCGGAAAATTCGAAGCGTCACCAAAACCGGCCTACATCGCGCGCGGCGTCGATTTCGACGGCGGCGGACGGCTTAGCATTCCGTCGTTCAGCGGAGAAACCCTCGCGCTGCTGCGCGACGCGACGCCCGATTACGGCAACTGGATCGAGATTGCGCTCACCGGCGTCAAAAACATCAAGACCGCGATCGGCTCCAAAGTGGAGGTGAAAGCCGACGCGTTTTACGAAAGACAGATCTACAACGGCGTTCCGCTGGTTTTTCGCATCGGTTCGCGCGCGCAGGCGGACGTGGTGCGCATAACGTGGCCAAACGGCCTGATTCAGAATGAAATCCATCCGCCCGCGAACAAGATCGTTTCGATAAAAGAAGCGCCGCGGCTGGCGGGCTCCTGCCCGATGATCTTCACCTGGAACGGCGGCGGATTCCAGTTCATCACGGATGTGCTGGGAGTATCGCCGCTTGGCGCAAGCTCCGGCGACGGCCAATATTTTCCCGTGGATCATCAGGAATACGTCGCGATTCCGGCCGGCGCGCTGGCCGGGTGGAACGGCGAATATCAAATCCGGCTGACCGAAGAATTGCGGGAAGTTTCCTTCATCGATCAGATCAAGTTGCAGGCGCTGGATCATCCTTCGGACATCGAGATCGTCACCAATGAAAAATTCAAATCGCCGCCGTTTCCCGAATTTCGCCTGTTCGGCGTGAAGAATCGGATCTACCCCGTGGCGGCGCGCGATCAGAACGGCGCAGACGTCACCTCCGCGCTTTTGCGCCGCGATTCGGTTTATCCCGATTCGTTCCGGCGCGATACGGCGGCGGCCGCGGAAATGCATCATCTCGATCTCGATTTCGGCTCCGCCGCGCCGGACAATCGCGCCGTGCTCGTTCTTTATGGATGGTTCGATTGGCCCGACGGCAGCACTTTTCTCGCAGCGGCGCAGGAACATCGCGATCTGACATTCCCGTATCTGCAGGTCAAGGATAAAGACGGAAACTGGAAAACCGTGATCGAGGATATGGGCATCCCGTCGGGCGATCCCAAGCCGATCGCAGTGGATTTGACCGGCAAATTTCTTTCGGCGTCGCGCCAAGTCCGCATCGTCACGAATCTGTGCGTTTATTGGGATGAAATTTTTCTGGTTGAAGACAGCGCGCCGCCGCCCGCGCGCCTGGCGCAGATCCCGATGCTTGCGGCCGAACTGCATTTCCGCGGATTCTCCAAGACGTCGATCGATGGCGGGCGGAAACAGCCCGAGCATTACGATTATCGGGACGCCGCGCCGTTTTCGATGTGGAATCCCACGCCGGGAAATTACACCCGGTACGGGCCAGTCGAAAAGCTGCTGGCGTCCTCCGATGATCGAATGGTGATTATGGGCTCCGGCGATGAGATCGCGATGCGTTTCGATGCGGCCCATCTGGCGCCGCCGCCATCCGGCTGGACGCGCGATTTTCTTCTGCTGGTGGACGGCTGGGCAAAGGACGCCGACGCGAATACGGCGTTTTCGCAGTCCGTGATGCCGCTCCCCTTTCATGGGATGAGCCGCTATCCTTATCCCGAAACCGAGCATTACCCGCGCGATGCCGAACACCAAGATTATCTGCGCGAATACAACACGCGTCCGGCGCTGCGCCTGATCCGCCCCCTGACCGAGCCATGAAGACGCCCCGTTTCGCAATCTGGGTTCTGGCCGCGCTCGCTGTGAACGCGGGATATCTCGCCGCCTTCGCGCATGCCACGCTCTTTTATGTCGCGAACGTGTTTCTTCATATCGCGCTCGGCGCGGCGCTGGCGATCTGGGCTCTCGCGGCGCTGCGCAGATTTCCGTTCGAAGCCGGAATCATTGTTCTATCGGCGATTCCCGCGGCATATCTGATCGCGCGCGGCAACACCTCCGATCATCGGGCTATTCTGATCGCGCATATCGCTATCGCGGCCGCGGCGCTTATCGTTGTCATCGCGCGATCGCGCGCGGACCGGCTTCTGCTTTTCGCCGCCTTTCTGATGTTTATTCTTCTGCCCGCGTCCGCCGGGATTTACCGGCGCCTTCATCCCGATCCGGCCGATCGCATCGAAAATCCCGCGACCGCGCCGCTTTCGATGAACGACGAAGGAGCGGGTGAGCATTCGCCGTTTGCGCCGTCCTCGGCCCAAACCACGACGGGAAAAATCATTCCCGCGAACTTTTTCCTCGATTCGGCGCAGTGCGGCGAATGCCATCGCGATAT
>JAJPHS010000059.1 GCA_021325175.1 Terriglobia bacterium | reverse complement strand
TCGAAGAAAAGGTAGATCACCGGCGTTGTATACAGCGTCAACAACTGGCTGAAGATCAGGCCGCCGATAATGGCGATGCCCAGCGGCCGCCGCAGCTCCGATCCGGTGCCGGTTCCCAGCGCCAGGGGCACGCCGCCGCCCATCGCCGCGAGCGTCGTCATCAGAATCGGCCGGAAGCGCAGCAGGCAAGCCTGATAGATCGCTTCCCGCGGCGGTTTTCCTTCCTTGCGCTCCGCCTCCAGTGCGAAGTCGATCATCATGATCGCGTTCTTTTCCACGATGCCGATCAGCAGTACGATGCCGATCAGCGCGATGATGCTGAAGTCGGTCTTGCACAGCATCAGTGCCAGCAGCGCGCCGACGCCCGCCGAGGGCAGCGTCGAAAGAATCGTGATCGGATGGATGTAGCTCTCATACAGCACGCCCAGCACGATATACACGGTCACCAGCGCCGCCAGGATCAGCACCGGCTCGTTGCTCAACGACGATAAGAACGCCGCCGCCGTGCCCTGAAATTCCGCCTGGATGCTGGCCGGCATGTTCAGCTCTTTTTTCACCTGGTCGATCGCCTTCACCGCGTCGCCCAGCGATGCGCCCGGCGCCAGATTGAAGGATGCGGTCACCACCGGGAACTGCCCCTGATGATTAACCACCAGCGGCGTCGTGCCCGGACGGAACTGCGTGAACGCGCTCAGCGGGACTTCCCCGCCCTGTTGCGAGCGAATATAGATGTCCTTGAGCTCGGCCGGATTCTGCTGCAAATCGGGCTTGAGCTCCAGCACCACCCGGTACTGGTTCAACTGCGTGAACATGATCGAGATCTGGCGCTGGCCGTAGGCGTCATATAGTGTGTCGTCGATCATCTGCGGCGTAATTCCGAAACGCGATGCGGTGGAGCGATCGATCACCAGCTCCGCCTGGAGGCCGCCATTCAACTGATCGCTCGCCACGTCGCGCAGCACGGGAATCTGCTGCAACTTTTCCAGGAAGCGCGGAACCCACACGGCCAGCTCGCGCGCGTCGGCGTCCTCCAGACTGTATTGAAACTGCGTGCGGCTCACGCGATCTTCCACCGTTAGGTCCTGCACCGGCTGCATGAACAGCGTAATGCCGGGCACCTGCTGTGCAAGCTGCGGCTGGAGCCGCCGGATTACGTCGCTTGCGCTGATTTTGCGCTCTTCCAGAGGCTTTAAATTGATCTGGATGCGCCCGCTGTTCAGCGTGGTGTTGGTCCCATCGATGCCAATGAAGCTGGAAAGGCTGTCCACCGCAGGGTCCTGCAAAATCACCCTGGCAAGCGCCTGCTGCCGCTGCGACATCGCCGGGAAAGAAATGGTCTGTGGAGCTTCGGAGACGCCCAGAATCACGCCGGTATCCTGCACCGGGAAAAATCCCTTGGGGATGATGATGAACAGATAAATCGTCGCGGCGAGCGTCCCGGCCGCCACCAGCAGCGTCGCCGGCTGGGCCTTTAAAACCAATGTCAGCGTCTTGCCGTAAAAGCGGATAATCGCCTGGAACATGTGTTCGGAGGCGCGATAAAACCAGCCCTGCTCGGATTCGGGTTTGTGATGCAGCAGGCGCGCGCACATCATCGGCGTCAATGTCAGCGACACCATCGCCGAAATTAAAATCGTCACCGCCAGCGTGATCGCGAACTCGCGGAAGAGCCGCCCAACGATGTCGCCCATGAACAGCAGCGGAATCAGCACCGCGATCAGGGAAACCGTCAGCGACAGAATCGTGAATCCGATCTGCTCGGAGCCCTTGAGCGCGGCCTGCATCGGCGACTCGCCCTCTTCGATGTAACGCGCGATATTCTCGATCATCACGATCGCGTCATCGACCACGAAACCGGTCGAAATCGTCAGCGCCATCAGCGTCAGATTGTTCAGGCTGTAGCCGAGCAGATACATCGCGCCGAACGTGCCCACCAGCGACAGCGGCACAGCCACGCTCGGAATGATGGTGGCGGAAAGCGTTCTCAGGAACAGAAAGATCACCATCACCACCAGCGCGATGGTGAGCATCAGCTCGAACTGCACATCCTCCACCGAGGCCCGAATCGTCACTGTGCGATCCGTCAGGATGTGAACATGAATCGAGGTCGGCAGCGACGCCTGCAAGGTGGGCAGCAGGCGCTTCACACGATCCACCACTTCGATGATGTTGGCGCCCGGCTGCCGCTGGATGTTGACGATCACCGCCGGATCGCTGTTCATCCACGCCGCCAGCCGCACATTTTCCGCGTCATCGATGACGTTCGCCACATCGGAAAGCGTCACCGGCGCGCCGTTTCGATAGGCGATCACCAGCGGCTTGTAATCGTCGGCCTTGAGCAACTGGTCGTTGGCGCCGATGGTGTAGGAGTTTCGCAGCCCGTCGAAGTTGCCCTTCGCCTGGTTGACGTTGGCCGTCATGATCGCGGCGCGGAGATCTTCCAGGTTGATGTGATACGCCGAAAGCGCCATCGGATTGGCCTGAATGCGCACCGCCGGCTTCTGCCCGCCGCTGATGCTGACCAGGCCAACGCCCGGCAACTGCGAGATTTTCTGCGCGAATCGCGTATCGGCGTAATCCTCCACTTGCGACAGCGCCATCGTTTCCGAAGTAAGCGCCAGGGTGATGATCGGCGCGTCGGCCGGATTCGTCTTGTTGTAAATCGGCGGATTCGGAAGATTCGCCGGCAGGAACGTGCCCGCGGCGTTGATGGCGGCCTGCACCTGCTGCTCCGCCACGTCGATGTTCAGATCGAGCGTGAACTGTAGAGTGATGACGCTCGAACCGGAAGAGCTGGTCGAGGTCATCTGATTCAATCCGGGCACCTGCCCGAACTGCCGTTCGAGCGGCGCCGTCACCGACGAGGCCATCACATCCGGACTCGCGCCCGGGTAATACGTCACCACCTGGATGGTCGGATAATCCACCTGCGGCAGCGCCGATACCGGCAGTTGCTTGTAGGCCACCGCGCCCACCAGCAGCAACCCCGCCATCAGCAGACTGGTTGCGACGGGGCGAAGAATAAAAGGTCGTGATGGACTCATGGACTGCGCTACGTGGTCTTCTGCGGCTTCTCCCCGGCCATCCGCACGCTGACCTTGGAACCCTGCTGGAGCTTGTCGATCCCGTCGATCACCACTTTGTCGCCCGGTTCGACGCCGGAATCGATGGAAGCTTCGTCGCCTTCGGTGACGCCCTGCTTGATATTGCGGATCTCCACCGTGTTATCGTCCTTCACCACATAAACGAAGGTCGAATCCGGGCTGCGCTGGATGGCCGCCGTCGGAATGATCGTCGCGCCGTGTTTGGTGTCGATCAGCAGGCGCGCGTTCACGAACTGGTTGGGGAACAGCGCCAGATCTTTATTCTCGAAAACGCCTTTGAATTTCAGCGTACCCGTGGTCTGGTCGATCGTATTGTCGATGGTCGCCAGCGTCCCCGTCGCCAGCTTCGTCTTCACGTTGCGATCGTATGCATATACCGGCAGCTTCACGCCCGCCGCCAGCTTTTTGTTCACTTGCGGCAGATTATCCTCGGCAATGTTGAAGACCACGGCGATGGGCTGCAATTGCGTGATCACCGCCAGGCCGGTCGAATCGCTGGCATGCACGATGTTGCCCGGATCGACCAGACGCAATCCGATCCTGCCCGTAATCGGCGAGGTGATGTGCGCGTACGTCAGTTGCAGCTTGGCGTTATCGATGGCCGCCTGATCGCTCTTGATCACCGCCTGATCCTGATTCACCGTCGCTATTTGCGTATCGAGCGTCTGTTTGGGAATCGCTTCCTGTTTAAAAAGGACCTGGTAACGCTCCAAATCGAGCTTGGCATTGGCAAGCAGCGCCTGATCGCGGGCCAGTTGCGCTTCGGCCTGCTCCTTTTGCACCTCGAACGGCCGCGGGTCGATCTCGATCAGCGGATCGCCCTCTTTTACGAACTGCCCCTCTTCGAAGTACACCTTCATGATCTGGCCATCCACCCGGGTCTTCAACGTCACCGTATAGAACGCCTGCACGGACCCGAGCCCGTCCAGATACACCGGCATATCGCCGCGTTTCGCCACCGCCGCGACCACCGGAACGGGCCGGCCCGCGTCGGCTCCCTTGCCTTTTTTTGGACCCGCGGCCTGCGGCGACATCTGCGTGATTTTCGGGAACAGATACGTCGCCCCGCCGGCGATCGCCAGCAGTACCAGCCAAGGCACGATCCGGAACTTTTTTTCCTTCTTCACCGGAAGCTCCGGCTCATGGACAGGCGGCCGCTCAATCGTATTAGGAGTCATCGGGTTTAACAATCCATGATCGGAGAATTCTCCGCGTATTGGCAGTGCTGAATGGCGGCGCTCGAAATGTGCTGGACGGCATACGCGCGGCAGCGTTTAAACCGGGACCTGGTCGATGATCTCGATGCCGAACGCGTCGAGTCCCATCACTTTTCGCGGATGATTGGTCAGCAGACGGATGGTCGAAAGACCCAGGTCAGCCAGGATTTGCGCGCCGATTCCCGTTTCATGCTGCGCCGGCGCTTGCCGCGGATCGGCGGGATGATGGTGCCGGCGCTCCGATCCGGTCTGGTGCAGATAGACCAGCACGCCCGAGCCTTCCTCCGCGATCCGCCGCATCGATTCGCGGATGGTGCGCCCGCAACTGCATTGCGTCGAACCGAAGACATCGCCGTAAATGCAGCGGGAATGCATCCGCACCAGAACGTCTTTTTTCCCGCTCACCTCGCCCACAACCAGCGCCAGATGCGATTCGCCATTGAACGTGCTCACATAGCGGACCGTGCGGAAGGACCCGAATTCCGTGTCGATGCAGCCGGATTCGCGGCGCTCCAGGAAATTTTCCGTCGCCAGGCGGTAGCGGATCAGCTCCGCCACCGAAATCATCTTCAACGAATGAATCCGGCAGAATTCCGTAAGCTGCGGCACGCGCGCCATCGAGCCGTCGGCATTCATAATTTCGCAGATCACGCCGCCCGGTTGGAGCCCGGCAAGCCGGGCCAGATCAACCGCCGCTTCGGTCTGCCCGGCGCGCACCAGCACGCCGCCTTCGCGCGCGCGCAAGGGAAAAATATGCCCCGGACGCGCCAGATCGCGCGGCGCCGTATTAGGATCGATCGCCTTAAGAATCGTTCGCGCGCGATCGCTGGCGGAAATTCCCGTGGTCACGCCCTCCACCGCGTCGATCGACTCGCAAAACGCGGTGCCGAAGCGCGACGTATTCATCGGCGAAATCAGAGGCAGGTGCAGCGCATCGCAGCGCTCGGCGGCCAGCGCCAGGCAGATCAGTCCGCGGCCATGAGTCGCCATAAAATTGATGGCTTCCGGCGTGACGCACTGCGCCGCCATCGTGAGATCGCCTTCGTTTTCGCGATCCTCGTCATCGACGACGATCAGCATCCGCCCGGCGCGAAAATCCTCGAGCGCCTCCGGAATCGTGGCGAACGACATCTCCTTCAGAATACTGAACTCAGGAGCCGGAAGGCAGAGCCGATTCGGACTCCCCCGCTCCGGAGTTCTGTATCCTGGATTTTGGCACTCCGGCCACCAGCGATCGCGGGCGCCTCGCTGCCCGAACTTCATTCGAGCGTGGCCCCTTCCCGCGCAAGCTTATGGCGGCGAATGTTTGCCTTCTCCGGCCCGGCCTATCTGGTCAGCGTCGGCTACATGGACCCCGGCAACTGGGCCACCGATCTCGCCGGCGGCTCCGCCTTCGGCTACCGCCTTCTATGGATTCTCGTCCTCTCGAACCTGATGGCGATTCTGCTGCAAACCCTGGCCGCGCGACTGGGAATCGTTTCCGGGCGCGATCTGGCGCAGGCCTGCCGCGAAGCCTATTCGCGGCCGGTCTGCAACGCGCTTTGGATCCTGTGTGAAATCGCAATCGCCGCCTGCGATCTGGCCGAAGTGCTCGGCGCGGCCATCGCCCTGCATCTTTTGTTCCGGCTCCCGCTGCTTGCCGGCGTGCTGTTGACCGCCTGCGACACGATTCTGGTTCTGTGGCTTTCGCGCTACGGCATCCGCCTGATTGAAGCCGTCATTCTTGCGCTGATCACCATCATCACCGGATGCTTCCTGGTTGAGCTGGCCTTCGCTCATCCAGTGATGCGCGAAGTGATTTCCGGGATCGTTCCGCGCATCGATAGCGCGAGCCTGTACATCGCCGTCAGCATCATCGGCGCGACCGTGATGCCCCACAACTTCTATCTCCATTCGGCGCTGGTGCAAACGCGCCGCATCGGACGCACCGATGCCGACCGCCGCGAAGCCTGCCGCTTTAACCTGATCGATTCCTGCGTCGCCCTGAACGGCGCGCTGATCGTCAACGGAGCGATCCTGGTGCTCGCCGCAGCCGTGTTTTTCAAGCAGCACATCGCCGTTACCGAAATCGAGCAGGCGCACGAGCTGCTCACGCCCCTGCTTGGAACCACCATGGCCAGCGTGCTGTTCGCCATAGCGCTGCTCGCCAGCGGTCAATCCTCGACGCTTACCGGCACCTTCGCCGGGCAGATCGTGATGGAAGGATTCTTGAATCTCCGCATGGTGCCCTGGCTGCGGCGCCTGCTGACGCGCGCCCTGGCCATCATTCCCGCCGTCCTCACCATCCTGATCGCGGGCGAGAAAGCCACGCTCAGCCTGATCATCCTGAGCCAGGTGGTGCTTAGCATGCAGCTCCCGTTCGCGGTGATCCCGCTGGTCCGCTTCACCGGCGATCGAAGGCGCATGGGCGATTTCGCCAACCGGCCGTGGGTCGCGATTTTATCGTGGGCGGCTTCGGGCCTCATTCTCGCACTGAACTTTTGGCTCGCCTGGAATATGTCGCGCGATTGGATTGCCGCGTCGCCGTGGCGGATCGCCGTCGTCGCGCCGGTGATGCTCGCTCTCACCGGCCTTCTCGCCTGGATCTCGCTGGCGAAGCTGCGCGCGCCGCATGAACATGCGCCGGCCAGCCCGCTTTTAGGAGACCTGCGCGAGCCCGTCTATCGCCGCATTCTGGTTCCGCTCGATCACAGCGAACATGATCGGGCCGCGATCGCCCATGCCGCCGCCATGGCCCGCCGTCACGGCGCCGTTTTGCATTTCGTTCACGTCGAGGAGGGCGCCACCAGCCAGCTTTATGGCGCGCTTTCTTCAACCGCCGAGATTCAGGCCGGCGAAAAATATTTTCAGAGCATCGTCGAATCGCTCGCCGCGCAGGGCATTCAGGCCGAACTCAGCATCCTTCACGGGCGCACGCCGAAAGACGAAATCGTCAAGCTCGCCCGCGAGATTCGGCCCGATTTAGTGGTGATGGGCGCGCACGGCCATCGCGGGATCAAGGATTTGATCTTCGGCAATACCATCAACGCCCTTCGCCACGAAATCGCCACTCCCGTGCTGGTGGTGGGAGAGGAGGAGTGACCTTCATGGGCGGAATATCGCCGTTAAATCTTCCCGCCAGGCTCGAATCGGCCCAAAAACCGGTATAATGGGACGTTTCGTTGCGCTTAGCATCGAGAAGTTGCCCCGGATTTAGCCGTCCTCCGGCAACGACAGACCGATGACCGAACCCGACGCGACCTCGATGCTCGCCGGCTGTGAGCTGGCCCGCAAGGCCCCGGAGTTGTTTAAACCCGCCGTCGACGAATACGCCGCCATCGTGCAGTTGGCCGTTGAGGAGTCCATTTCCGTAACCGACCGGCACACTTTTTCGAGGGTGCGCAAGCTGGCGCGGAAATTGGGCCAGGCGGACTCGCTTCCCCAAGACCTGATCGCCATTCACCTCTCCGCTCTGGCCACTCTCGTCAGGAGCAAACCCCAGCCGATGGCGAGGGCTTGCGTTCGGCATTCCCGCCTGCTCCTGGTCAAGATGATCGGCGAGCTGGCGCTCTATTATCGCGAGCAGGCCAGGGGTAGAAAGGCGGTGCAGTAAATGGAATCAGCTCCACTCGCCGGCGGCACGCCTGACGTTCTCCTGCGGTTGTTCGTAACCGGCAGTTCGCAACGATCCCTGCGGGCGATTGAGGCCGTGGAGGGGATGTGCAAGGAATTCCTCGGCAACGGCGTGCGGCTGGAAGTCGTCGACGTCAGCGAGACGCCGGATCAGGCAGAACACGAGAAAATCCTCGCCACTCCCACGCTGATTCGCCAGGTTCCCTCCCCGCCGCGCCGCCTGGTCGGGGATATGTGCGAGCCGGAACGAGTCATTCAACTGTTAGGCCTAAAGGAGTATGTTCGCCCCAGGAGAGCGGAATGAGCGCTTCACGAGAACTGAAAAGACTGAAAACCTATATTCCGGGATTTGATCTCATCAGTAATGGCGGGCTTCCGGCCGGCCGGACGACGCTCGTCAGCGGCGGTCCGGGCAGCGCCAAGACTATTCTCGCCGGGCAGTTTCTGGCCGAAGGCATCAAACACGCCAACGAGGCCGGCTGCTTTGTCACCTTCGAGGAAAAACCGGAAGACATCCGCCGCAATCTGTCTTCGCTCGGATGGGAGATCGCAAAGTGGGAAGCGGAGGGCAAATGGGTTTTCGTCGACGGCTCGCTTCACCCCAAGGACGAACCGGTCACCATCGGCGATTACGATCTGGGAGGCCTGATGGCCAGGATCGACAACGCGGTCCGGAAAACCGGCGCGCGGCGGGTTTCGCTGGACTCGATCGGCGCCATGCTCATTCAATTCGGCAGACCCACCGTGATTCGACGCGAACTGTACCGCGTCGCCTGGCAGCTTCGCGATATGAACGTCACCTCCATCATTACGGCCGAGCATGCAGGCCACGCGGAAGCTCCCGTTGAGGAGTACGTCACCGACAACGTGATCATTCTTCGCAACACGCTCGAAGACGAGAAGCGGCGCCGCACTCTGGAAATTCTGAAGTTCAGAGGAGCTTCCCATTCAAGAGGAGAATTCCCGTTTACGATTTCCGAGGACAGCGGAATCATTCTGCTGCCCCTGTCCTCCATCGAGCTTCGTCAAAAATCCTCTGACAAACGGATTACCTCCGGCATCGCGGAGCTCGACAACATGTGCGGGGGCGGTTTTTATCGCGACTCCGTGGTCCTGATCTCGGGAGCAACGGGCACGGGCAAGACCCTCACCGCGACCGGATTTCTCGCCGCCCTGGGCGAGGATGAGCGTGGACTTCTGTTCGCCTTCGAAGAGAGCAGGGACCAGCTATATCGCAACGCCTTGGGTTGGGGCGTGGACTTTCCGAAGCTGGAAGGCGCCGGCCGGCTCAGGATCGTCTGCGAATATCCGGAAGTCGCCGCGCCCGAGGACCACCTGCTGCGGATCAAAAAACATATCGAGGAATTTCAGCCCACCCGCGTCGCCGTCGACAGCCTTTCGGCTCTGGAGCGGATCTCCACGCCGCGAACTTTCCGCGAGTTCGTTCTCGCCCTTACCTCGTATCTCAAAGACAAGCAAATCGCCGGCCTGTTCACATCGACCACGCCCTCCCTGCTGGGCGGATCGACCGTGACGGAAGCACACATTTCCAGCGTCACCGATTCGATCATCCTCCTGCGCTACGTGGAAGCCTTTGGCGAGATGCGCCGCGGAATCGCCGTTTTGAAAATGCGCGGATCACAACACGACCGCAGCATTCGGGAATACACCATCGATTCGCATGGAATGCATGTGGGAGAGCCCTTCCGGAGCATTTCAGGGATCCTGTCCGGCGCCTTCACCCACTCCACCACCTCTGAGTTGCAGACGCTGGAGCATCTTTTCGATCGCACCGACGCGGAAGATGTTTGAGCCTTCGCGGGAATTGCGTTAGCAGATTTTACGCGCCAGATCGCACGAATCTGAGCATCTTGCCGCTCGCGAAAGAATTTCCCGCTCAAACTGCGCAAAGTCGTTCAGAGCCAGGAAAAGCAGCTCTATCGTATTGATTATACGGAAATTTTCTGGTTTTATTTCGCGGTCTTCGCTAGTTGGCATCCCATCCTCTCCAGCATCGAAATTGCAACCGGCATGCCAAGATCCGGGGGGATTTAATGAGTGCCCGGGCTTGTTTTGATATTGTGGTTTGCCGCATGCTCGTTTGGCTTGCGCGTTCGGGGAATCCGCATTTTCGCTAAACTAAAACAATCCATGAGCATCGACATCCGCGAGACCGACCGCGAAGGCATCGCCATTCTGACCTTGAAAGGCCGCCTGACCGCCCATGAATCTCCGGCCCTTCGCGAAAAAGTCAGCGAGTTGATGGCTAAGGGACGTAATAATATAATTCTCGATCTCGGCCAGATCGAGTACATCGATTCCACCGGCCTCGGCGCCATGGTAATCTGCTTCACCACCGCGAAAAAATCGGGCGGCGCATTGAAACTGCTGAATCTGAACAAGCGCAACATCGAGCTGCTGCTTTTGACCAAGCTCCACACCATTTTTGAGGTTTTCTCGGACGAGCAGGACGCGGTCAACAGCTTTTTCCCCGATCGCGAGATCAAGCACTTCGATATTCTTCAGTTCGTGAAAAGCCAGGAAAAGGAGCAGGAATGATCGCCGCCGGTTCCGTCGCGCCGGAGTTCACGCTCGATCGCATGGGCGGCGGCCGGCAGTCTCTCAAGGAGATTCTGAAGCGCGGCCCGGTGCTGCTCGCGTTTTATAAAATCAGTTGCCCGGTTTGCCAGTTGACGCTGCCGTTTCTGGACCGCATCGCCGCCGGCTCGCTGCCGGTCATCGCCATATCGCAGGATGACGAGAACGGCACCGCGAAGTTCCAGGAGAGGTTCAAGGTCGCGCTTCCCACCCTGCTCGATCGCGAGCGCGACCATTATCCGGCCAGCAACGCCTTCGGGATTTCGCATGTGCCGTCGTTATTTTTGATCGAAAAGGACGGCCGGGTCTCGCTGGCGGTGGATGGTTTTTCCAAGCGCGACCTGGAAGCGCTCGGCGCCCGCGCCGGCGTCGCTCCCTTTCGCGGCGAAAACGTCCCGGAGTGGAAGGCCGGTTGAAGCTCGAAGAACTGAGCTTCGGTCGGAAGCTCTACAGGGAAAATAACAAGTCGGGTAGCTACTATCGACAGGCGCTTGAGACCACCGACAAATAATGCCGGCTACCGCGTGAGAACGCCGTCGACGATGCGGGAAACGCCCATCGGATTTTCGTCCCACAGCTCTTCCGGCAGCACGTCGCGTGGCGCGTCCTGAAAACAGATCGGGCGCGCGAAGCGCTGGATCGCCGCGGTCCCCACCGAGGTGAAGCGCGAATCCGTAGTCGCCGGATACGGGCCGCCATGCTGCATCGCGGCGCAAACCTCGACGCCGGTGGGATATCCATTGAAAATAATCCGGCCGGCGCGCTGCTCCAACAGCGCCACCAGTTTCCGGTGATTCAGAATATCCTCGCTGGTGCCGTGCAGCGTCGCGGTGAGGCTGCCCGGCATGCGGCGCGCGATCTCCTCCATCTCGGCCGCCGATGCGCAGCGGATCAGGATCGCCGATGGGCCGAAGACCTCCTCGAAAATCTCCTCATGGCGCAGCGCCGTCGCGGCGCGTGTTTCAAATAGCGCCGGCTGCGCGGCCGACCTGGTCACCTGCATTCCGCCAAGCTGCCGCAGTTTTTCGATACCCTCGTCGTAGGATTTTTGAATGCCGGGATAAAGCATCGTTCCGCCCGCCGCCGCCGCGAACAAGGCGTGCAGGCGGGAGGCGAACCGTTCAAAAACCTCGCCGTCAACGCCTATCATCAATCCGGGACAGGTGCAGAATTGGCCGACGCCCAAGTTGACCGACGCGCTTAATCCATCGGCGATCGCCTGCATGCGCTCGCGCATCGCGCCCGGCAAAACAAATACCGGATTCACGCTGCCCATCTCCGCAAAAAAAGGAATCGGCTGGTCGCGTTGCGAAGCGGCGTCGAAAAGCGCGCGGCCGGCGCGCAGCGATCCGGTAAAGGCCGCCGCCTTGAGCAGCGGATGCCGCACCAGCGCCAGACTCGTTTCCGGGCTCGCCCCCTGCACCATCGAAAAAACGCCGGCTTCGAATCCGCTGGATCGAATCGCCCGACCAATCGCGCCGGCCACCATTTCCGAAGTTTCCGGATGCGCCGGATGCGCCTTCAACACCACCGGATTTCCCGCCGCCAGAGCCGACGCCGTATCGCCCCCGGCCACCGAAAAAGCCAGCGGAAAATTGCTCGCCGCCCAGACGCCGACCGGTCCGATGGGAATTAAGATCCGCCGCAGATCGGGCCTGGGCGCGGGTTTGCGATCGGGAATCGCGTGATCGATTCGCGCGTCGCGCCAGGATCCTTCCCGGATGAGAGAGGCGAACATCCTGAGCTGATTCGTGGTCCGGGCGCGTTCGCCGGCCAGCCGCGCCGCGGGCAGCGCGGTCTCGCGGTTGGCGACTTCGATCAGCGCATCCCCCAGATTCTCGATCTCGCCGGCGATCGTTTCCAGAAATCTGGCCCGTTCCCCGGCCGGCGTTCGCGCGTAGCTCGCAAAGGCCGCATCCGCGGCGCGAACCGCGTGGTCGATGGTCGCTTCGGCAACGGTCATCTTTCACTCCACGGCATTCTCAAGAGTCCCAATACCGTCGATGCTGATCCGAATCTCATCTCCATGATCCAGCGTGAAGGAGTCCGGCGGAACGATTCCGGTGCCGGTCATCAAAAAACATCCGTTGGGAAAACTGTTTTCGCGAAAGAGATACTCCACCAGCAGCTTGAAATCGCGCTTCATCGAGGCGAGCGTCGTGGTTCCGCAAAACGCTTCAACGCCTCCGCGGCGGATCTGAAGCTTGATTTCCGTCGATGGCGCCAGCGGCTCGGAACAAACCAGAATCGCCGGACCGAGCGCGCAGCTTCCGTCATAAATCTTGGCCTGCGGAAGATACAACGGATTTTCGCCCTCAATGTCACGCGAGCTCATGTCATTGCCGATGGTATATCCGAGAATTTTTCCCCGCGGCGAGATGAGCAGCGTCAATTCCGGCTCCGGGACGTTCCAGTTCGAATCGCGCCGGATGCGCACCTTGGCACCCGGCCCGGCGACGCGACTCGGCGTCGCCTTGAAGAACAACTCCGGACGCTCGGCGCTATAAACGCGGTCGTAAAAATCGCCGCCTCCGGAGCTTTTCGATTCCTCCATCCGCGCCGTCCTGCTGCGAAAATAGGTCACGCCGGCGGCCCACACCTCCTGGCTGTCGATGGGAGCGATCACCGCCGGGATCGCGGCGCGCGACGGGGCCGCATGCGCCGCTTGCAATAAATAGTCGCCCAAATCCTCGCGGCTGGTCGGATTTCCGGCGATCGAAAAATGGCGCGAATCGTGTTCCAGCATCCAGCCGCTGGTGGTCTTATAAATTTTCAATTCAGTTGACCCGGTTCCCGGCGATGTACACCGCCTGAATTGTCTCTGTATTTTTGATATTTTCCACCGGATTTCGCTCCAGCACGATCATATCGGCCCACTTTGACGGCTCGAGCGTACCGAGATCCTTGGCCTGCAAGAATTCCGCGCCGCTCCGGGTCGCCGCCACGATCACCTGCATCGGCGTCAGGCCCGCTTCCACCATCAATTGCATCTCCCATTGCTCGAAATATCCGGGAAAACGCCCCGGAGGACCGGTGTCGGTGCCGAACCCATAGTGCACACCGGCGTCGGCCAATGTTTTCAGGTTTCTTTTCGCCATCTCGAAAATCGGGCGGTAGCGTTCAAACTCCGGATCGTCGCGGATGGATTTCTGATATTTCGGATCGCGCAGCGTATTCACCACGTTTTGCGAAACGCCGCGCGTGAAAAACGGCGCCGCCGCGAACGGGGGCTGGCTGGCGTAGATGAACTGCGAGGCTTCCCGCGAAAGGGTCGCGGCCTGAAGCCATGTTCCGTGCTTCTTCATACTGTCGATCAGCGCCTGATCCACTGGTTTATCGCGGATATTGTGCGCCAGGCCGTTCACGCCCGCTTCCACCACTTGCCGGGCGTCTTCAAGATAAAAAATGTGCGCCGTCGCGCGCAGCCCGCGCCGGTGCGCGCCTTCGATGATCGCGCGGGCGATGTTGTACGGCATTTTGGTCTTGAACGTGCTCATGTGATCATCGAGCCAGAGCTTCACCAGGTCGACCTTTTCCGCGGCAAGCTCATCGAGCCGCGCCTCCACCTCCGCCACGGTCGCCACGGGCCGGTTCACGCCAGCCAATCCGCCGTACGATCCTTTGTAAACGAATCCTTCCCCGGCGGTGTATACGCGAGCCATCAATGGGCGGCCGGTACCGCGCTGTTCCTCGCGAATTTTAAAAATGAGGTTCTGGTCCGTGCCCATGCTGACGACGGTGGTGACGCCGTACATTGCGTACGTTTTTAGATTCTTTTCGATGTTTTCACGCGTGAAATACTTCGCATCCTGTGTCAGATCGATGGTATTGCCGACGTGCCCGTGCAGGTTGATGATGCCGGGCATAACGAATTTCCCGCCCAGGTCGATCGATTCCGCGCCGGCCGGTTTCTTCAGTCGCGACTCGGGCCCGACCCAGCCAATGCGGCCGCCATCGACGATCATTGCCTGCCTGGCGGCGGGCCCGCGTCCGGTTCCGTCGATTAGCGTGAAATTCTCGAAGACTTTCACTTCAGCGAAAAGCGAGCCGCCGAAAAACAGCGCGAGCGTTGCAAAGTCGCGGCAGAATCCAAGCATTTTCATCCTGTTTGGGAAGTATATATCAATCGCGCTCTCCGTCCCGGGCTCTCTAAGGCATTGAAACCGCTCCGCCGATCTAATTTTTTTATGCGTGCCATGGGGCTATTCGCGCTGCTTGCCTGCCAGGCAGCCTTTGCGCAACGCTTTAATTTCAAGCTTTACGGCGAAGAAGAGGGCCTGGCCAATCTGGCGGTTCAGGCCGTATTGCAGGATCGCGCGGGATTTTTGTGGGTCGGCACGCAAAACGGTTTATATCGATATGACGGCAGCCACTTCGCCCCTTTCGGAAAGGACGAAGGACTTCCCGCCGCGCGGATCGAGGCGCTGCATGAATCGATCGACGGCACGCTGTGGGCCGGAACGCAGAACGGGCTGGCGCGGCGGCGCGGCGGCTCCTTCGAAATCGTTCCGTTGAAAGTCGCCCGCGGCATCAACGGACGCGAGGGGATCGCCTCCGACGCCGCCGGACATCTTTATCTCGCCACCGAGCGCGGCCTGGCGATCGGCTCCATCGGCGGCGATCAGCCGTTCAGGCTGGTAGATCTGGCCGATGGCGCGGCCAGCGTCTACGTCGATTCCGGCGGTGCCGTATGGTTCGGATGCGGAGCCAAGCTTTGCCGCCTGGAAAATGGATCGGCGGCCGCGCAGCAGGGCCTGCCGCCGGAGCGCTGGGAGGCGATCCTGGGCGACCTCGAAGGCAATCTCTGGGTCCGCAGTGAAAAATCCCTTTACCTGCGCGCCGCGGGCTCGCAAAAATTCGAGCCGCGGCGCGGATTGCCGGAGGCGACCAACACCTACCCGACTCTGGCCATCGACCCGGCAGGCCGGCTCCTGGTTCCGACCTATCGCGGTCTGGCCCGGCAAACCAACAGCGGGTGGGAACTGATCGACGCGCAGCAGGGTCTGACCACCAACGATGTTTCCGCGGTGATGCAGGATCGCGAGGGATCGATCTGGCTGGGCCTGCTCGGATCGGGGCTGGCGCGCTGGCTCGGCTACAACGAATGGCAGAGCTGGGGGGAGCGCGAAGGCTTGAGCCGCGAGTCGATCTGGTCGATCGCGCGCGATGCGTCCGGCAGGCTCTGGGTGGGTACGCAATTCGGCTTGAACTACGCCGAAAATCGCCAGGGCCGGCTCGTCTGGCGCAAGCAGCCGGTCGAAGGCATGGAGATGATCCGCGCGCTCGCGCCGGCCCCCGATGGCTCGCTCTGGATCGGCGGATCGCCGGGAGGCTTGAGGTGGTTGAATCCGCGAACGGGCGAGAGCAGGTTCTATGGCGAGGCGGATGGGCTGAAAAGCTCCAATGTCCGCCACGTCATGCTCGACCGGTCCGGCGGCGTCTGGGTTTCGACTCGTGATGGTCTGTTCGTCCGCGAGCCGGGCGAAAAAAAATTCCGCGCGGCGCTCTCCGGCGAAACGTTTTATATGACTATGATGGATCGCGGCGGCGCGCTGTGGGCGGCGGGCGCGCGCGGCCTGGCGCGATTCTCCGGCGGCCAGTGGAAAAGATTCACCACCGGCAACGGCCTCAAATCCGACGTGGTGGCGCACCTTGCCGAAAATCCCGACGGCTCCCTCTGGATCAGCTATTACGACGCGTTCGGGCTCACGCGGATGCGCTTCGATCAGGGCCGGCTTTCGCTTGATCATTTCACCGCATCGTCGGGTCTGCGATCGGATAAATCTCTGTTTCTCGGTTTCGATGCGCGGGGATGGCTGTGGGCCGGCTCCGATCATGGCGTGGATGTGTTCGATCATGCGCACTGGCGGCATTACAGCCGATCGAATGGCCTGATCTGGGACGATTGCAACACCAACGCGTTTCTCGCCGAACCCGGCGGAAACGTGTGGATCGGCACCAGCCGCGGCGTTTCGCGATTCCTTCCGCTCGCCATGCCCGGCGGAAGCGTTCCGCCGCCGGTCGTATTTACCTCCGTCAAATTCGGCGATCAGACGGCCGATCCCGCGGCCGCGGCGCGGATCCCCTATCGCCGCAATTCGCTCGAAGTGAAATTCGCGGCGCTCACCTTCGTGCAGGAATCCGAGGTTCTGTTTCGGTATCGCCTGGGCCGGAACTGGATCGACACTACGCAGCGCGAGCTGAATTTTCCGCAGCTTCCCGCCGGGCAATACGTCCTGGAAGTGATGGCGCGCAACGCGCAGGGCCAGTGGAGCGCGCAACCGGCGCGGCTAAGTTTCGAAATCGAGGAACCCTGGTGGCTCACCTGGTGGTTTCGCCTGGCCGCGGCGGTGTTTGTCCTGATCACCGGCCGGCTGCTCTGGCAGCGCCGGACATACCGGCTCGAACTGGAGCGGTACAGACTCGAGACGGCCGTGGCCGCGCGCACGCACGAGCTGCTTCAGGAAAAACAACGCGTCCTCGAGGAAAAAGCGCGCGTCGAGCAGCAGAATCTCGAAATCGAGCGCCTGCTCAAGGAGGCGCAGCAGGCCAGCCGGTCAAAAAGCGAGTTTCTGGCGAATATGAGCCACGAAATTCGCACTCCCATGAACGGCGTCATCGGCATGACCGACCTGGTGCTTGCGACGCCGCTCACCGCCGAGCAGCGCGAATATTTAAAAACGGCGCGGCTTTCGGCCACATCGCTGCTGACCGTCCTCAACGATGTTCTCGATTTTTCGAAAATCGAAGCCGGACGGATGGAGCTCAATCCCATCGAATTTTCGCTGCGGCTCCTGCTGGAGGAGACCGCGAAAATTTTCACCGTCGCACTCGCCGAAAAAAACTTGCGGCTCGATATCGATTTCGACTCCGGCCTGCCGGAGCGCGTCATCGGAGATCCCGACCGCCTGCGCCAGGTGCTGCTCAACCTGATCGGCAACGCCATCAAATTCAGCTTCGCGGGCGGCGTGACCGTGCGCGTAGAGCGCGTTTCTCAAACCGCCGATCAGATTGTCGCGCGCATCGCGGTGCGCGACACCGGAATCGGCATCCCGCGCGAAAAGCAGCAGCTCATCTTCGAAGCGTTCCGCCAGGCCGACGGATCGACCACGCGCAAATTCGGCGGCACCGGGCTCGGTTTGTCGATTTCCAGCCGCCTGGTGGAGATCATGGGCGGATCTCTGGCGGTCGAAAGCGAGCCGGGGCAAGGCAGCACATTCCACTTCACCATCCGCCTGGGCGTCGCCCCCGAGCCCAGGCGCCAGCCTGAGCCCTGCGGGACGACCGACCTGGTCAGCCTGCGCAACATGATCGCCGCCGTGGACGAGTCCGCGCGGCCGTCCAGTTTGCATGTGCTGCTTGCCGAAGACAACCCGATCAATCAACGGGTCGCGATGCGGCTCCTTGAAAAGCGCGGCCACCGCGTCGCCCTGGCGGCGACCGGACGCGAGGCCCTCGACTGGTTCGACCGCGCGCGCTTCGACCTCATCCTGATGGATGTGCAGATGCCCGATATGGACGGAATCGAAGCGACGGCGTTAATCCGGGAACGCGAAAAACAGTCTGGCGGTTACACGCCGATCGTGGCCTTGACCGCGCACACCATGGCGGGCGATCGCGAACGCTGCCTTGCCGCGGGAATGGATGGATATATTCACAAGCCTATCGACGCCGCGAGTTTCTTGGAGCAGGTGGAAGCCGCTGCAAGTGAGTCGCGCGTCCGTCCTTGACAATGGATCGTATTCGCGGCTCGGCGAGCGGCAACGCGGGCAAGATGCCGGTAAGTCGAAGGAAGAAACGTTAACTCCGCGCCAAAATGAAGCCGAAAACGACTTGCGCCTGCACCAGGAATCATGGCACACTGAGGGCGTAGTTTTGCGGAAAGAAGGCATCTTCTGTATCGTAACGTCTGGTGCGCTCGACGCTCCGGATAGGTCCGGACCTGCCCCGAATGACCGTTTCTCAAAACTCCAGAAGGATTGTAAATGAAGAATATTTTTGTTGGGAATTTGGCCTTCGGCACAACCGAAGACTCCGTTCGAGCTCTGTTTGAGCCGTACGGCACGATCGAACGCGTAAACATTATTACGGATCGCGACACCGGGCAGTCACGCGGTTTCGGATTCGTGGAGATGAGCGGAAACGCGGAGGCGCAACGCGCAATAGAAGAGCTCGACGGCAGGGAGTTTGAGGGACGGCCGCTGAAAGTCAACGAAGCTCGCCCGAAAGAGAGCCGTGGTGGAGGATTTGGCGGCGGCGGAAACCGCGGCGGCGGCCGCGGCGGCAAGCGCTGGTAACACGTATAAACTACAAGTAATTAATATCGGCCCTCCAGAACTTACCATGGATCTGGAGGGCCGTTTCTCCATCTGCTCAGCCACTTAAAGGAAGGTCCCGCACTTGCATTCCACAACTGCGAGGACCATGACCACCCAAAGCTTTGAGAACCTCGATTTCAGCATCCTGGTGGAGCAAGACAATCATCTGGCCTATCTCCAGCAGTGGGATGATGGCGTCTGGAGCGAGCCGCACCGTTTTACGCTTCCTCTTTCCCCCGAGAAATTGGCCCGGACGCCGATCCTGGCGCAGGCGCTGAAGAGTTTCCGCCGCGATCCGCAAATCCAAGAACTTCGCCAAGCCCTCACGCACGGCGCATGGAGCGACGACACCGCGGAAAAGGCGGGTCCTCTGGCGCGTTTCTGGGCCGCCATCCAGGCATCGTTCCGCCAGCGGGCAAGACAAATCGGCTGAAACTTGTTTTCAAGCCCCGCGCGGTGATATTCTCTCTTTGGCCTGCTTACCCCGGCATAAATGCCGGGGCTTGTTATAAATAATTGAAGGAGAGCCTCATGAAATTGTCACTGCTCGCGCTTGCTCTGGCCGGCGCTGCGGCCTTTGCTCAATCCAGGGAACCGCTGGTGGATTTCGAGATGATGACCGCCCAGGAGGTTAAAGCGGCCATCGATTCGGGCAAGACCACGGCGATCGTGTATAACGGCGGCACAGAGTATCGCGGTCCGCAAAACGTAAACGGCGGCCACACTTTGATCGCGCGCGAGACCGCGCATCGCATCGCCGAAAAATTAGGGAATGCGATTGTCGCTCCGACGCTCGCCTATTCGGTGAACGATCAGCGCGACAAAATGCTGCCGGGCACGATCGGATTGACGCCCGAACTTTTCGCCGCGATCAATGAGCGTATCGCCGAACAGCTTCTGGCGATCGGATTCAAGAATGTGGTGCTGATGGGCGATCATGGCGGCGGGCAGAAGGAACTGGCGGAAGTGGCCACGAAGCTGGATGCGAAATATTCGCCGCAAGGCATGCGGGTGGTGTTCTGCGATCAGGTGTACGCGGGCACGAAGGAGCATCCCGGCGCGCAGCCGACGTTTGAAAAATGGCTCGCCGACAACGGCTATCCTTCCGGCGGTCACGGCGCCATTTCCGATACCTCGGAGATGATTTATCTCGGCCAGGATAAGGGATGGGTGCGGATGGACAAGCTGCCGACGGCGGTCGGCGATCCGGTCGGCAAGCGTGATCCGAATACGCCGCGGGTGCACAACGGCATCACCGGCGACGCGCGCCGCGCCAGCGCCGAACTGGGCAAGAAGTTTATCGACATGAAGGTCGATTACGCGGTGCGGGAGATCAACGAGCTGCTGGCGTCTAAACCGGCTGGCGCCGCGAATTAAACGGGCGTCAGCCCTTGCTGATGTCGCGATGGGTTTCCTTGACGCGAAATCCCGCTCCGGCGAGCCTTTTGCGGATCTCGTTGGCGATCAGCACGCTGCGATGATGCCCTCCGGTGCAGCCGAAGGCGATCGTCAGATAGCTCTTGCCTTCCTCGATGTAATGCGGGATGAGATAAATCAATAGATCGGAAATTCTGGCGATAAATTCCATGGTCTGCGGAAAGGACCGGATATACCGGGCCACGCTCGGATGCTTTCCGCTTAATTTCTTAAACTCGGGAATGTAATTCGGATTCGGCAGAAAACGCACGTCGAAGACCAGGTCGCTATCGGCCGGCACGCCATAGCGATAACCGAAGCTGGTCACCTGCACCAGAACCTTGGCTTGCGGCGAATTTTCGCGGAAGGTTTTGTGGATGGTTTCCCGCAGTTCATGAACGTTGAATTTGCTGGTATTGATGATCGGATCGGCCAGCTTGCGGATGGGCGCCAGGCGCTCCCGCTCCCGCCGGATGCTCTGCGCCACGGTATCGTCGGTGCCGAGCGGATGCGGGCGGCGCGTTTCGCTAAACCGCCGGATCAGCGCCGCGTCGTCGGCTTCGAGGAATAAAAGACGCGTCGGCACGCGCTGCCGGATGCGCTTGTACAGCGCCGGAAAGCGGTCGAGCGACGCGCCTTCGCGAATATCCACCACCAGCGCCGCCCGCCGGATTTTGTGCGACTCCCGCGCCAGCTCGGCGAATTTCGGAATCAAATCCAGCGGAAGATTATCGACGGAGTAGTAGCCGAGATCTTCGAATGCCTTGAGTACCGTGCCTTTGCCCGAACCGCTCAAGCCGGTGATAATCACCAGCTCTGTCGACGGGCGCCGCGAAACCGGCGGTGCCGAGCCATTGCGGGCGGTGGAAGGACGCGGCATGTGGTCGATTCTATCAGGTCCGGCCTGGGCCAGCCGTTGATTCACACTGCGCGTCAAAGCGCGATTGTTTAGCTACACCCGCTCGTCCCGCCGCAGTTCTCGCACTTGTAGCAGGAGCCGTTGCGGGTCATCAGGCCGCCGCACTCCGAGCATGTCGGCGCATCGGCCGCTACCGGCGGGAACGGCAGCGCCTGCTGCGGGCTCGGCTCGGTGACCTGGAGCTTGGGCGCGTCGCCCGCTTCTCCCACCGCGTACTCCGGACCCAGGAATCGGACGCCGAGCCAGCGAAAAATGTAATCCATGATCGATTTTGCGTAAGGAACCGTGGGATTCCCGGTCCATCCGCTCGGCTCAAATCGTACATGGCTGAACTTATCCACCAGCAGCTTCAGCGGCACGCCATATTGCAGCGCCAAACTGATCGCGGTGGCGAAGGAATCCATCAGCCCCGAAATCGTGGAGCCTTCCTTGGCCATGCGGATGAACAACTCCCCCGGCGAGCCATCGTCATACAGGCCCACGGTAATGTAACCTTCATGTCCGGCGATCGAAAACTTGTGGGTGATCGAAGGCCGCTCATCGGGCAGCTTTCTTCGCACCGGCCGGTACACGATTTTTTCTTCCACCTTCGTCGCCGTCATGGACGCCGGCTCCTTGGCTCCCTTTGCCGTTCCACTTGAAAGCGGCTGCACGCGCTTTGAATTATCCCGATAAATCGCCACCGCCTTCAAGCCGAGCTTCCAGCTCTCGATGTAGGCGTTCATGACATCCTCGACCGTCGACTCTTCCGGCATGTTGATGGTCTTGGAAATCGCACCGGAAATGAACGGCTGCACGGCGGACATCATCCGCACGTGACCCATGTAGTGAATCGACCGGCTGCCGTTCTGCGGGCGGAAGCTGCAATCGAACACGGGCAGGTGCTCCTCGCGCAGGTACGGCGCGCCCTCAATCGTGCCGGTGGAATCGATGTGATCGACGATTTTATTGACCTGGTCCGGCGTGTAGCCGAGCTTGAGCAGCGCGGATGGGACCGTATTGTTCACGATCTTGATTACGCCGCCGCCGACCAGCTTTTTGTACTTCACCAGCGCCAGATCCGGCTCGATTCCGGTCGTATCGCAGTCCATCATGAAGCCGATGGTTCCGGTCGGCGCAATCACCGTCGTCTGCGCGTTGCGGAAACCGGCCCTGCGCCCGAGCTCGTAGGCTTCCTCCCAGCATTTGCGCGCGTTTTCATACAGCGCCTGCGGAACGCGCCGGCTGTCGATCCGCGAGGTGTGGTCGCGATGCATCCGGATCACGTCCAGGAATGGCTCCTCGTTCACGGCGTAGCCGGGGCACGGGCCGGTCGCTTCGTCGGCGATGCGAGCGCTGGTCAGATACGCCTGCCCGCACATGATGGCGGTCAGCGCCGCGGCCCAATCGCGGCCCTCGTCGCTGTCGTAGGGAATGCCCATCGACATCAGCAGCGCGCCCAGGTTCGCGTAGCCCAGGCCGAGCGGCCGGAAATCGTGCGAATTTTTCGCGATCTTTTCGGTCGGATACGCGGCGTTATCGACGATAATCTCCTGCGCCAGGATCACCGTATCCACCGCGCGGCGATACGCCTCGACGTCAAACTGCCCGTCGGCTCCGACAAACTTCATCAGATTCAGCGACGCCAAATTGCACGCCGAATCGTCCAAAAACATGTATTCCGAGCACGGATTTGATGCATTAATGCGCGCCGTGTTCTTCGACGTATGCCAACGGTTGATGGTGGTGTCGAACTGCATGCCGGGATCGCCGCACTGATGCGTCGCTTCGGCGATCTGGCGCATCAGATCGCGGGCCATGTAGCGGTCTTTTTTCTCGCCGGTGAGCCGCGTCGTCGTCCACCATTCATCGTCGCGGATCACCGCTTCCATGAAATCGTCGGTCGCGCGAACGCTGTTATTGGCGTTTTGAAAGAAAATCGAGCTGTACGCCTCGCCGTCGAGCGAGGAATCGTAGCCGGCGTCGATCAGCGTGTGCGCTTTTTTCTCTTCCTTGGCCTTGCACCAGATGAATTTTTCGATGTCGGGATGATCCGCGTTCAGGATTACCATCTTGGCCGCGCGCCGCGTTTTGCCGCCGCTTTTGATCACGCCGGCGAACGCGTCAAAGCCCTTCATGAAACTCAGCGGACCCGAAGCCCGGCCGCCGCCCGAAAGCAATCCCTCTTCCTCGCGCAGCGTTGAAAGATTAGTCCCCGTGCCCGAGCCCCACTTGAACAGCATTCCTTCCGTCTTCACTAAATCGAGAATCGATTCGAGCGTATCGCCCACCGAGTTAATGAAGCAGGCCGAGCACTGCGGCCGGTTCTCCCCCTTTTGCAGTCTCTTCACCATCGCCGACGCTTCATCGAAATACCATCCATAGCCGCGGGCTTCCTTAACCCCGACATTGAACCAGACCGGCGAATTGAAGCTGGCCTTTTGCGTCAGCATCAGATGCGCGAGCTCGTCGCGAAAGTTGGCGGCATCCTCCGGCGCGCGAAAGTAGCGCTGCTCGGTGCCCCATCCGGCGATGGTGTCCACCACGCGGTGCACCAGTTGCCGGACGCTCGTCTCGCGGTCGGGCGCGCCGATTTTCCCGTAGAAATATTTGCTGACCACGATATTGGTGGCAGTCTGGGACCACTCCGCCGGGATTTCGACATCGCGCTGCTCGAAAATCACCGCGCCTCTATCGTTACCGATGGAGGCCGTTCTCAGTTCCCACTTGACGGCGTCGTATGGCGTCTTGCCAGGTTCCAGCCGAGCCGTGAAATAACGCTCGAACTTCACGCCAACTCGTTCAGAAACCGGTACTTGGCGAAACTTTTCCTTGCTCTTCATTGCCGCGCCCACGCCTGATTGTCCCATGAATTGCCTTTCTTGATCTGTCAAAGGATCGAAGCGGAACTCTTCTTGTCCGCTTCAACCGCTGTGGGCAATGATGCCCCAATATATAGTGGTTCGTCAAGAACTTTATCTATATACCGTGCATAAGTTTGCAAATTTCATTTTAGCGCGCTTTGGAGCGTCCACGGAGCTTCCGCTTCCGCTTCCGCTTCCGCATCCCTGCCCGGATGAGAATCCGCTCTGCGCTGCTATTGCTGGACGACTTCGATTGCTACCGGCGGCAGCTTCCTGCGCCCGATGCGCAACTCCAGCGATCGAACGCCGGCTCCGACCGTTTCCGGCAGCCGGCAATTCACCTCAAACCGCTGCGGCCGGGGATCGGTGCAGAAATATTCGAGATCGGTCACCGGCAGCCCGTCCACCAGGACCTCGATCTCGTGCGGCCGCTGAATCTCCTCGAGCACCATTTTTATATGCCGCGTTTCAATCCGACGATCGGCCACCAGGTTGACGCCGTCGGTGATCATCCGGATCCGCGGCACGGATGGCCCCGGCGGGATCACGCGCAACGTCGCCGGCGGGGAAATTTTTTGCCCCAGCCATAAAATCTCCACCGGCAGCAATCCGGTCGCTTCGAGCTCCGGCAGAATCACATTAATCTGCTGGAGCCCGGCGCGGTCCGGCGGCCCGATATAACAGACGGTTCCAAACGAGCTCCCCACCGTCACCTGCAAATGATGCAGGCCCGCGTCTGGCGGCAGATTTTCCACCCAAATCGAAATGGAAGCGAAGCGCCCCCGCGATGGCGCCACCGGCTCCGAACTGTTCGCATTGGTGATGCGGCGGATCGCGATGGTCGCCTCGACTTTCCGGCCCTCCTGGGCGGCCATCCATCCGGCGGGCTGTTTGCGCCAGGTGGTCCACATATACTGCGTGCCGGCGCCTTCAAGCGCGAGCACCTGAAAATCGTGGAGGCGCGCGAATTCCATCAGTTCCATGGACGAAAACCGCGCCCCCGCCCAGGTGTCGAACTCCACGCCGGCGCGCGGCAGACCATTGAACTGCAATCGCGCCAGCGCGCCGGTTTTCATCACGCGATGTGTCTCGCGCAGATATTCGAAAACCACTTCGCGGGACGGAATATGCTGGAAAACGGCGTAGGAATAGACAAAATCGAACATCTCGGCCTCATACATGCCGAGGCTCGATCCGTCGCCGACGCGCGGATACGCATTGGCGATGTCGCCCAGCTTCTGGCACGCGCGGGCGATCATCTCATCCGATACATCGACACCGTGAATTTCAAGAAAATGCCGGCTCATGGGGCGCATCAGCCGTCCCGGGCCGCAGCCGATTTCAAGCGCTTTCCAGGCGCCTCGTTTTTCGAGCGGAACGCGTTTCAGCTCCCATTCCAGACCGTTGATCACCTCCGTGGCGGTGGCGAAGAACTCGGCGTCGTCCGAATCGCGGCGGCCGAAGGCGACGTAATAGCCGGCGTCCTCGCGAGCGCGCGCGTTCCAATCCTCGCGCATCCGGGTGGAGATGTTGTCGGCCATGTTCCTCGCGCTGCTGACCTCCTGCAACTCTACTTCCGGCTGGAGTACTTATTCAGGTTTGCCTCGAGCGCGGCAGCCGCGGCGGGAGGCGCGATGCTGCCGGTAAGAATTTCGCGATTGGTCACATCGCGCCCGTACAGCTCCTTGTTCCAATCCTCGTCGGGACGCAGCGTCGCGCCCTGCAAGGAGATTCCCGCAAACAGGCCCTTGGCGCGCGACCAGGTGAGAATCTCCGCCGTCATGGCGGCGTCGGTTTGCGCCTGCGCTTCCCGGCCAACCGGTCCGGCGGCGGCGGAGGCATCGCCGCCCAGAGTGAATTTCGTCGAAAGCAGACGGTTCATCCCCGAATCGTTCATCACCAGCATGAACAAGTCGGTAGAAGTTCCGCCGATCTGGAAGCCGAAGCTGCCGCCTTCCACGCGAACCGATGCCGGCGCGGTCCAGCCGACGCCGTCGTTTTTCCGGCACGCCACGAATCCCTTGCCGTACTTTCCGCCGACGATGAAAGCTCCCGTCTTCAATCCAGGGATGATGACGATGCAGTGCGCCTTATTCAGAAGGTCCTGGGGAATCGTCTTGTCTGGCACGTCCATCACTTCCTTGAACGCCTGCGCGGCCGCCTGAAGGCGTTTGCCGGCGTCGGTTTCCGCGCAGGCCAGCATCGCCGCGGCCGAAAAAAGAGCAAGCAGTCTAACGGTCATTCAAATTCCTCCAAGATCCGATGATACAAAACGAAGCGTATCATTCGTATTAACATCACCTAAGGAGCGCACGGCGCCTCGCGCGTTGTTCGCTGATGAAACGATGCCCTACAGTACTGGAACGTTACTCGACGGCAAGGTCGCTGTGGTGACCGGCGGCGGCACCGGAATTGGACGCGCCATCTCGACCCTATTCGCCTCGGAAGGCGCGCGGGTCGTCGTCAATTACAGCCGGTCGAAGCAGGAGGCCGAGGATACTGCCGCTGAAATTCAATCCAAGGGAGGCGCCGCGATCGCCGTTCAGGCAGACATCAGCAGGCAGCCCGATGCCGATGCGCTGATGAACGCGGCCGCCTCCCGTTTCGGACGCCTCGATTATCTGATCAACAACGCCGGTTGGTCCAAGCGCGTCCCGCATGAAAAATTCGAAGAGCTGACCGATGAAATTTGGGATCGCGTGTTCGCCATCAATCTGCGTGGCGCGTTTTATTGCGTGCGCGCCGCGGCGCCGCTGCTCAAGAAACAGAGCGGTTCGGCCATCGTCAATATCGCCTCGGTCGCCGCGCTGCTGGGACAGGGAAGTTCGATGGCATACGCGGCATCGAAGGGCGGCATGGTCACGTTGACCAAGTCGCTGGCGCGCGCGCTCGCTCCCGCTGTCCGCGTCAACGCGGTGCTGCCGGGCTTCGTACGCACGCGCTTCGCCGACTGGCCGCAATCGGCCTTCGATGAAGCGGAAAAGATCACGCCGCTGCGGCGTCTGGCGACCGTTGAAGATGTCGCGCAGGCCACTTTGTTTTTTGCGGCGCATGCGCTCGGCACCACCGGCGAAACGCTGGTGATCGATGGCGGGGCAACCACCCTCGGTCCCAGCACGTCGGAGTTCGCGCCACCGAAGATCTGATTCGAGGATCCTTTTTTGGATCACCGCTCGCCGCTGCCCATGGTCGCGGTTCGGGGAGCGGCAGACTGAATCGCGACCCGAAGGAAGCGGCAAGAGCCGCTCGTGCCGGAAAACATGAAAACCAACAAACAATGGCGCCTGGTTGCGCGGCCCGTGGGACTCTTCCAGGAGTCCGATTTTACCTGGCGCGAGGAGCCCGTGCCCGAAATTCCCGATGGCTCCGTGCTCGTCCGCGTGATCTATCTTTCGCTGGACCCGACTCACAAGGTCTGGGCCACGGTGGATTCTTATCTTCCCGCCGTTCCGCTGGGCGAGGTGATGCGCGGCGGCGGAATCGGCGTGGTTGAGGAATCGCGCCATCCATCGTTTGCGCCGGGCGATCTCGTGCAAGGAATGTTCGGATGGCAGCTTTATGCCGCCGTTCCCGCGCACGCGGTCAACAAGCTGCCGAAAGGGATTCCGCTCGGCGCCTTCATGGGCGTGCTGGGGCACATCGGGTTGACCGCTTATTTTGGCCTGCTTGACGTCGGTCAAGCGAAGGAAGGCGACACGCTGGTGGTTTCCGCCGCCGCTGGAGCGGTGGGATCGCTGGTCGGCCAGATCGGAAAAATTAAAGGATGCCGCGTCGTCGGCATTGCGGGCAGCGACGAGAAATGCCGCTGGATTCGCGACGAACTCGGCTTCGACGCGGCGATCAATTATCGCGCGGAAAACGTTGCCGGCGCGCTCAAGCGGGAATGCCCGCAAGGCATCGATATTTATTTCGATAACGTCGGCGGGGAAATTCTCGAAGCCGCGCTGGGCTGGCTGAAGCTGCACGCCCGCATTCCCATGTGCGGCGCGATTTCGCAGTACACCGCGGCGGAGATGCGCGGCCCGCGCAACTTATCCAACCTGATTTCGCGCCGCGCGAAAATCGAGGGATTTCTGGTCAGCGATTATATGCCGCGAGCCGGGGAGGCGATTCCGAAGCTTCTGGAATGGATGAAATCCGGCCGCCTGAAATTCCGCCTCGACGTCGTCGAGGGGCTGGAGCAGGCGCCGCGCGCGGTGAATCG
>JAJPHS010000055.1 GCA_021325175.1 Terriglobia bacterium | reverse complement strand
TTCGCGGCGAAGATGTTTTCGAAGATGATCCCGCTAGTACCCACTGTTCGTGCGTTCAATTATTTGGGGCACGAAGGGATGTACTACACGCTGATGATGTCGACGGGCCTGACCTTCGGCACGATCTCGGCGCTGTTCGGGCTTAATCATCAGATCATCACCGATGCCCAATATTCTCATCTGGTCGCCACCGTGATCGGCAGCGCGGTCATTCCGACCGCCGTCGCGAACTCGTACTTCATGCCCCAGCATCTACTTCCGCATGTGGGACAAGCTGGGAAAGCCCCGGAGGCGGTCCCGGCCGACGAGGAAATGAAATGATCGTCCCGGCGTTCGTGTCCTTCAAGCAGCGCCTTGAGCGGAGAGCTATGATGCGGAATGCAAGGGGGGCGTGGTCTGAGGACCAGCGGATCTTGGCTCTTGTTCTCGCTGGATAGAATACGACGAAACTTTACTTTGCGGCGGAGGCGCAGCTTTGGATCGCTACATTATGGTGATGCTCGGCGGAGCAACAGGATCGTTGGCCCGATACGTCCTTGGCACGGCCATCATGAATCGGCTGGGGCCCCGATTTCCTGTTGGTACGTTCGTGATCAATGTCTCGGGATCTTTTTTGATTGGTTTGTTGATGACCCTACTTACCGAGCGGCTTCAACCCCATCCCAATTGGCGTTTCCTGCTGGTGGTGGGTTTCCTCGGCGGATATACGACATTCTCCAGCTTCGAATGGGAGACGCTGAGCCTGGTCAAAGACGGGGGCCGCTGGCTAGGGCTGTTCAATGTGGTGGGAAGTGTTCTGCTTGGATACGCGGCCGTTTGGTTGGGGTCGATCATTGCGGCAAAGCGTTGACCCGAGAGTACATCATAGGAGACACGTATGCTGGCCAAGGGCGCCGCGAAGAAAGTCACGATCTACGTTAATGAGGATACACAGCAGCACCTCAATCCGTTATATGAAGCCATTCTGTCCTTTCTGATGCACAAAGGCGTTGCCGGGGCGACAGCGACGCGCGCGCTTGCCGGATTTGGAGGACATGGCGTGCTTCACACGCCGAAGGTCGAGGTTCTTGCCGAACATCTGCCGATCCGGATCGAATTCGTGGAGAGCGCGGCCAAGGTGGATGAGCTACTGCCGACCCTTTACGACATGGTCAGCGATGGCATGATCGAGGTCCAGGACACAACCGTCGTAAAAGTAGCGATGAAGGAAAAACGCACGATCGAGGCCAAGCAGCCCCACACGCGAAAGGCAGGAAAGGCGAAGTTAATGCGGATCTTCCTGGGGGAGGCCGACCGCTGGCATGACGAGCCCCTTTACGACGCGATCGTCAAGCAGCTTCGCATGATGGACATCTCCGGCGCGACCGTGTACCGCGGAATCCTGGGATACGGCGCAAAGGGCCATACGCACAAACAGAGTTTCTTTCACGTTGCCCGCGATCTGCCCATCATGATTTCGGTAGTCGAATCCGAAGAAAGGCTGAAGCAGGCAGCCGAGGTGATTGAGCAGATGCTCCAGGACGGCTTGATTGTCGTTTCCGATGTCGATATTGTCCGGCTCATTCACTCCAGCCCCCCAGAGGAAGCCGCCAATGCAACCATACCAACCCGCTAAGCTCCTGCGGCTTCATTTCACCGAGCGAGACCGCTATAAAGGCCAGCCGCTTTATGAAGCCGTCATCGAGAAATGCCGGGAACTGAATATCGCTGGCGCTACCGTCTTTCGGGGTCTGGAAGGATACGGCGATACGGCGGAAATTCATCGGTCTCATCTGGTCAGACACGACCTCCCGATCGTGGTGCAAATCGTCGACAGCGCCGAAAATGTGCAGAGGCTCGTACCCATTTTGGAGGAGATGATGGACAAGGGCCTGATCGCGATTTCGGATGTGGAGGTGATCAGGATACAAAAAGCGAAGGGCGTCCAAAGTGTTTGAAAAGATTCTCGTGGCGCACGACGGTTCTGACGGCGCTCAGAAGATCACGCCGATTCCGGACAGCTCTTCGCTCTGGCGGCGGGGAAATTCGGTCTCGAACACCTGGACCTGGACGACTTTCGAGAAAAGCTCCTGGAACCCGCCCACGGCCACCCCGGAGAGATCGTCGAAATGTGCAGGCTTTGCGTCCAATCCTCTCTACGTCAGTGGAACGTACGTCAAATTCGCTCCGTTACGAATTGACGCGGCGCCGCTCATGCGTCAGGACCGCGCTCCGCCGCTTACAATCAAGATCTCCCCGCTCACATAATCCGAAAGCGGCGAGCAGAAAAACAGGACGGCTCCCGCGGCTTCCTCCACCGTTCCCAATCGCCCCAGCGGACACATCGACTTTGCCGCTTCCCGCATCGCCGGCTGCACTCCGATCTTGATCTGCTTGCCTTTCATCTCGATCGTCCCGCCGGCGTCCAAAGGCTGCACCAGCCGCGTCTCGATCAAGCCGAAACCGACGGAGTTGACGTTGACGTTGTAGCGGCCCCACTCCTTCGACAACACCTTGGTCAAACCGTTGATGCCGGCCTTCCCGGCTCCGTAGCCCGCCTGCCCGGCGATGCCATCGACGCCGGAAACCGATGTGATATTCACCACTTTACGCATCACGCGGCGTCCTTCGGCGATTTCCCGCTTGGCCGCCTCGCGAATAAATCCCGCGGCCGCGCGCAGGATTCGGAACGGCGCCACCAGGTGAATATCGAGCATGGCCTGAAACTGCTCATCCGTCATTTTCTGGATGACGTTGTCCCAGGTGTATCCGGCGTTGTTGACGATAATATCGATCGAGCCGAAGCCGTTCACCGTGAAATCCACCAGCTTTTGCGGAAAATCCGGCTGGGTCAAATCGCCCGGAAGCGCCTTGGCGATTCCGCCCGCCTGATCGATTAGAGAGCCGGTCTCAAGCAGCGGCTCGCGATCGATGTCGTTGAGCATGACCGAAGCGCCCGCTTGGGCAAGCTGCAAAGCGATGGCCCGCCCGATTCCCCGCCCCGATCCGGTGACCAGAGCGGCCTTTCCTTTCAGTGAAAATGGCATAAAGAAAATGGTAGCGCCGGCCGCAATTCTTACGGAAGCGTGAACACCAGCACGAATCCGCTCTGCTTCAGCGCGAAGCTGTTCTGGGCATATCCGCTGGGGAAGACATTGCTGGTGGTGACGCCGGCGGTGTAGATGGAGCCCTTGGGATCGACGTCGAGGCCGTAGGCGACCGTGTAGCCGGCGCTGGTCACGTAGCTCGAATAAACCAGCGCCTTGGAGCTGAACGGCGGCTGCGAGGGATCGAGCACGGCGATGAATCCATCCACCGCGCCGCCCACCGAGGCCGGGTTCAGCGCGTTCGGCGTCACCGGAAAATTGGCCGACATCGTATAGCCCGACAGGTAATAACGTCCCGCGCTATCGCGATGCATGTCATAGGCGACCTCGCCGCCGCTGCCGCCGAAAAACGTCGAGTAGACCAGGCCGCTTTTCGCGTCGAGAATCGTAAGGAAAGCGTTGCCGTTGCCGCCGAATGTGGTCTGATACGCTCCTTGGGTGATCTGAAAATCGGGCGAGAGCGTGTAGCCCGTGATCGCGATCCGGCCCGCCGGGTCGAGCAGAATTTTCTTGGCCTCATCCGCGCCGAGCCCGCCGAGAAACGTTGAATAATCGAGCGTGCCCGCGCCCGGGTCGAGCACCGACACAAAAACATCGCCCTCGCCGGCGTACACCGGCTGCACCGCGTTCCCGGCCACCGGAAAATCGGGCGAGTAGGTCACGCCCGTGACGTACATCTTGCCCTGCGCGTCGACGGCGATCGATCGCCCCATGTCCTGCGTCGAGCCGCCCAGAAAAGTCCCGTAAATTTCCGATGGAACGCCCGGCTGCGTGGGATCGAGCTTCACCGCGAACGCGTTCCAGCAGTTGTCGGTGGTGCTGCCGGCGGCATTGTAGGTGGTGCCTCCGCTGACGTAGCACCCGCCGCCGATCGCCGCCTGATAGGCGCCGGCCACTGGAAAATCGGGCGACGTGGTCCAGCCGGTGACATAAACAAAACCATTGGCGATAGCGATTCCGTCACCTTCATCCGTATCCGATCCGCCGAGGTATGTCGAATAAACCAGATCCGGAAGGCCGCCGCCCTGCGAGGAATCAAGAATTGTCATGAACGCGTGCGACATGCCCGCGGCCGGCGTCACCGGCTGAAGCGCGGTGCCCGTTGTCGGATAATTCCCCGATGCCGTCACGCCGGTAAGATAGATTACGCCGTTGGCGTCAACGACCATCTGCTTCACCGTATCGTTCACCGCGCCGCCGAGATAAGTGCAATACACAATGCCGCCCTGCGGCGACAGCTTCATCACCCAGATGTCCTGATTCCCGCTGTTGGATCCCTGAAACGCATCGCTGGTGGTGGGAAAATCCGTGGACCAGGTGTTTCCCGCCAGATCGATCGTCCCCTGTGGATCGTAGGCCACCGAAACCACCCAATCAGTCGAGCTTCCGGTCAGGTAGTTGTCATAGGTGATCACCGGATCGATCACCAGCTTCGCCGCGCGATCGTAATTTCCCAGATCAACGCGCAGCGTCCCGTCACTCGCCAGGCGATAGCGCGCGTCGATTTTCACGATCTCGCCCGATTTACGGCGCTGGTAAACCACCGGTGCGAGCTGCACGACCTCGCCCGAGCCAAGCGCCAGAACGGCATCGCCCGCGTCATTCAATTTCAGCGCGTCAGCCCCGTCAAACCGCATCCGGATGCGCGAGGCGTCGGCGCCGGGAGCGATTTCAAAATCGTATTCCATCTGCGAGCCGCGGCCGTAATAAATAAGATCGATTCCGGGATAAATGCCTCTGCGCCGAAGTTTGCCGTACGCGGGAACGGATTTAAACGTGTTGCCGATGAAATAATTGGACGGCGCCGAAAACGGATCCGCGCCTTCGAACCGCGCCGATTCCGCCGCGCCCGCGAATTCGAGCGTGAGGTTTCGATCGCCCAGGCGCATCCGCGCCCCATTGGAGGTGAACAGGAACGAATAACCCAGCCCGCGCGCCCGCCACCGCCCGTTCGACTCCGGTTCAAACCGGATCGGCAAGGCGTTCTTCAGCGCCGCCGGAACGCGCGGCGCAGAACCGGCGGCGGCGCCAAACGCCACAACGCACGGGCACAAAAAGGACAGGACCAACCGCATAAAGTCTGAGACGTAACTCCTGAATTATCCGGTTTCAGCGGATCTCTACCATTAGAGCACAGCGGGTGCGAAACTCCACAATCTTCAAACACCCGCGCCGCCCACGCCGATGAGGTCAAAAAATGACGCGCTTGCGCACCGCGTACAGGATCAACTCCGCCAGGCTGTGCAGATTCAGCTTGTCCTGAAGATTCCGGCGATGCGTCTCCACGGTGTAGAGGCTCAGGTTCAGCCGGGCGGCGACGTCTTTATTCGATTTGCCCTCGGCGATCAGTTGCAGGATCTCGCGCTCGCGCGCGGTGAGAAGCTCATAGCTGTCCTCGACGCCGCGCGTGCGGATCTCGCGAACGTAATCCTCCACCAGCATGCGGCTGATCTCCGGACTGAAAAACGTCTTGCCCTGCCGCACCGCCTTGATCGCGTCGATCAGATCGCCTTCGGCCGAATCCTTCAGCAGATAGCCCTTGGCGCCGGCTTTGAGCGCGCGCAGCACGTAGCCCTCGTCGGAATGCATGCTCAAAATGACCACCGCGATCCCCGGCCGCACCGCGATCATCTGCTGCGCCGCTTCGATCCCGCTCAGATTCGGCATGGCGATATCGAGAATCACGACGTCGGGGTTGGTCGCCTGAGCCTGCTCCAGCGCCTGGCGCCCGTCGGCGGCTTCGGCGACCACGGTGAACTCCGGCTGGCTTTCGAGCAGCAGCCGCAGCCCGCGCCGCATTACGTTATGATCATCCGCGAGCAGAATGCGAATGGGCTTCACGCGTCTCCTCGTTTTTTTGTTCCAGCGGCAATTCGACCAGAAGGACCGTTCCCGCGCCCGGCTCGGAATGAACGCGGCACGATCCGCCAAGCCGGGTCACGCGCTCCTGAATCCCCAGCAGTCCCAGGCCGCGAACCTGGCGCGGATCGAACCCCTGGCCGTCGTCCTGAATGGACAACGTCAGACGATCGCGGCCCTGTTCGACGCGGATGCGGACGCTGGAGGCTTTGGCGTGCGAGGAGGTGTTGTGCAGCGCCTCCTGCACCACGCGATAGATGCAGGTTTTATATTCTTCGGGCAGATCATCGCCCTGCAACTCGGCGGCGACGCTCACATCGATCGAAGTGCGCTTGGACACCTCGCGCGCCTGCCATTTAAGGGCCGGGACCAGGCCCAGATCGTCCAGCATCGACGGCCGCAGCAGCAGAGCCATGTTGCGCACCACGCGAATCGTGCTTTCGACCAGGCCCTTGATGCTCTCCACCTGCGCGCGCGTGTGCTCCGGGGAGCGAACGCCTAATCCGGAGGATAAATTCCGCAGCTCGATCAGCACCGCCGACAACGATTGGCCGACTTCGTCGTGCAGCTCGCGCGATAGCGCCCGCCGCTCGCTCTCCTGCGCCTGCACCAGCCGGGCGGAGAGATCCTTTAACTCGCCGCGCGCCTGCATGGCTTCCTGGTAGCGCTCGTGCGCCTGCATTTCCAGGCGAAGAATGCGGCGGATGCTGAACGCAGTCATTCCGAATCCGAAAGCCAGCGCCGCCAACAGCGTGATCGCCAGCCGCGCCTGAAATTTTTTCAACAGCCCGACCACTTCCGCGTTTCCCGCCTTGAGCTGTTGTTCATTCATGACCGCGATTCGATCCGCCATTTCGAGCATGTTCTGACGCCGCGGAAAAACTTCATCGCGCAGGAAAAGGTATCCGAGCCGCTGCCGCTCCTCCGGGCTCCAGCGAAAAACCGGCGCGAGCGTTTGCCAATAATCCGCCAGTTCGGCGCGCAGCGTCGTATAGTGCCTGGTCTCGCCGGGCGCGAGCTGCTCACCGTAGGATTGAAGCGCCGCTTCCATTTGCCGGCGAACCTGTTCGAGGCTGGCACGGTAGTTTTCTGCGCGCGATGGTTCCGGCTCCAGCAGGTAATCGCGGACGTAGGTGCCGGAAACATAAACGTCGGAGCGGATTTCGTTGAGGACGCGATTTTGAAACAGAAATTGCGCGCGAATCCGATCGTCGCTTGAATAAAAATTGTGCAGCACGCGGAGCGCGTCGATACCGGCCAGAGCCATGATTGCCAGCACGCTGCCGAAGCCGATCGCCAGCGCCAGCCGGCTATTGCGCACCACGCTAAAGTCTTGCATTCACGCTTCTATTTTCCAGCCTAACCGATGAGCGGCATGGGCCGCCAGGGCCGCGGGCCGATCCGGCCGCCGCGATAGGATGGATAGCAATGGCCGGCAAAACGATCAGCGAAAAAATTCTTTCGGCGCATTCCGGCCAGGACGCGCGCGCGGGAGCGGTGGTCACCTGCACGGTGGACGCGGCGATGGGCACCGACGGATCGATTCCCATGGCCATCGATTATTTCGAAGCGATGGGCGGCGAGCGCGTTTTCGCGCCGGAAAAAGTCTTTTTCGCGCTCGATCATTACGCGCCCGCGCCCAGCCAGACGACGGCGCGGCTTCACCAGCGAATGCGCGAATTCGCGCAGCGGCACGGCATTCGCGTGTGGGAAACCGGCGAAGGGATCGGGCATCAGTTGATGGTCGAATCCGGCTGCGTTAAACCGGGCGATCTGGCGGTGGGCGCCGATAGCCACGCGGTCACCTACGGCGCCTTGAACGCCTTCGCCACCGGCATCGGATCGTCGGATCTGGCAGCGGTTTGGATCACCGGCGAAATCTGGCTCCGCGTTCCGGAAAGCATCAAAGTAACTTTAGATGGCCAATTGAATCCCGGCGTTTTCGCCAAAGACGCCGCGCTGGAGCTGGCCCGGAAGCTGCGCGCGGACGGGGCCAATTATCAGGCGCTTGAATTTCACGGCGCTGCGCTCGAAATCGACGACAGGCTCGTTTTAAGCAATTTATGCGTCGAAATGGGTGCAAAAAACGGCATTTTTCCCGCCGACGAAAAAACATGGGCGTTTCTCGGCGCGGAATTTGAGGCGGTCACGGCGGATGGCGACGCGCGCTATGCGCGCGAAATTTTCCTCGATTTGCCGAAAATCGGGCCGCGAATCGCGCTGCCGCATAAAGTGGACCAGGTGGTTTCCATCGAGGAAGCCGAGGGCATCCCGGTGCAGATGGTTTATCTGGGGACCTGCACGGGCGGGCGCGCCGCGGATTTCCACCAGGCCCGCGACATTTTAAAACGCGGCGGCGGCATCGCGCCCGGCGTGCAGGTGGTGGTGACGCCGGCGTCGCGAGCGGTGCTCGAAACGCTCGCCGCCGACGGGACGCTGGCCGATTTCATCAAGATGGGGGCGGTGATCGTCACTGCCGGCTGCGGGTCCTGCTGCGGGACCTGCGGCGCGATTCCCGGCGACGGGGTGAACGTCATTTCCACGGCAAATCGCAATTTCAAGGGCAGAATGGGCAACGGCAATGCCTCGATTTATCTGGCGTCGCCGGCCAGTTGCGCCGCGGCGGCGGTGCGCGGCAAAATCGCCGATCCGCGAGAGTTTCCGGCATGAAAATCAACGGACGCGCGCGGCTTTTTGGCGACGATATCAACACCGATTACATTATTACTTCCCGCCGCAAGCGCGAAAGCCTCGATCCGGCGGTGCTGCGCAATTTTCTTTTTGAAGAAATCGACCCGCATTTCGCGGCCACGATTGAGCCGGGCGATGTGATCGCGGCCGGAAAAAATTTCGGCTGCGGATCGGCGATGGAGGTCGCGGTGACGGCCGTTCGCGGCGCCGGAATCGCGGCGGTGCTGGCGCGCAGCTTCGCGCGGACGTATTACCGCAATGCGGTGAATAATGGCCTTTACCCGCTGATCTGCGATACCTCGCGCATTCGCGAGGGCGATCGGTTATCGATCACCGCCGACGATCGTTTACGGGTCGAGAACCTTTCGACCGGCGAAGTCATTGAGGGTGAACCGCTTCCGCCCGCGCTTCTGCCGATTTTGCATGCCGGCGGCCTGGTACAGTATCTCCGCGCTCGCCGCTAATTTTTGCGGCGCCCCGCCGGCCCGATGGCGGTTTATTCCCCGCGAATCGTGCGGCGCGCTGTAACAATTCGAAATCGCAGAATTAGCTTGACAGGACGGGCATTCTATAACATACTGAGCGCTTCGAAAGTTTTCCGACAGGGGGGCAATTCATGGCGCGGGAAAGTGTGCATGCCAAGCTTGAGCGGGTCCGTCCGCCGCGAGTCCACGTAACTTACAACGTAGAGATCGGCAATGCGATCGAGCTAAAAGAAATCCCGTTTGTAATGGGAGTACTGGCAGATTTGAGCGGCATGCCGGAAGAGCCCTTGCCGAAAATCAAGGACCGGCGCTTTGTCGAGATCACGCCGGATAATTTCGATGCCGTGCTGGACAGCATGAAGCCGCGCGTGGCGTTTTCGGTGGAAAACAGGCTGTCGGAGGACCCCAACGCGGGCAAGATCGGCATTGACCTGTCGTTCAAGAGCATGGAGGATTTCGAGCCGGAGCAGGTGGCGCGCCGCGTGGAGCCTTTGCGGGAATTGCTGGAGCTGCGCACCAAGCTTTCGGATCTGGTGGGGACGTTGCAAGGCAATGAAAAGCTCGAACGGCTGTTACAGGACGTGATCAACGACGCCGGCAAGCTGGAACAAGTCCGGCACGAAATTTCGACGGATCAGCCGAAGGATGGGCAAAATTAATGGCAAAACGTCAGGGATCGGAGAAAACGGCGGCGGAGGCGACCGTCACCGCGGCCGCGCCGGCGCCAAGCCTGCTGGACAAAATTGTTTCCGAAGGCCGCGTGGGGCGCGATGAATCGGCCAAGGAGTGGGGCCGCGGGCTGGTGAAAGAGTTCGTCAAGCAGGTGCTCGACGGGCACATGACGGTAGCGCCGGATCTGGAGGCGATGATTTTAAAACGCATCGCGCAAATCGATCATCTGCTTTCGCTTCAATTAAATGAAATCCTGCATCACCCCAAGTTCCAGCAGCTTGAGGCGACCTGGCGCGGCATCCGCTACTTGCTGGAAAACAGCGAAACCGGCGTCAACCTGAAAATCAAGCTGTTCAACGCGACCAAGAAAGAAATTCTGCGCGATTTGCAGCGCGTGCCCGAATTCGACCAGAGCCAGATGTTTAAGAAGGTTTACGAACACGAATTCGGCGTTTTCGGCGGCGAGCCGTTCGGCGCGCTGATCGGGGATTACGAATTTGGCCGCGGGCCGGAGGACATCGAGTTTTTGGAAAGAATGTCGCAGGTGGCGGCGGCGGCGCATGCGCCGTTTATTTCGGCGGCGAGTCCGGAGCTGCTGAATCTTGAAAGCTTCACCCAGCTCGACGCGCCGCGCGATATCGCCAAGGTATTCGATACCACCGAATACGCGCGCTGGAAAGGATTCCGCGCCTCGGAAGATTCGCGCTACGTCTGTCTGACGCTGCCGCACGTTCTGCTTCGCGTACCCTATGGCAAGGACACCAAGCAGGTGGATGCGTTCCATTACGAGGAAGGCGTCACCGGGGCGGATCATTCGAAATATCTGTGGGGCAATGCGGCCTACGCGCTCGGCGCGCGCATCACCAATGCGTTTGCGCGGTACGGGTGGTGCGCGGCGATCCGCGGGGTGGAAGGCGGGGGCCTTGTCGATAGCTTGCCGTCACACACCTTCCACACCGAGCAGGGCGATGTCGCGCTGAAGTGCCCGACGGAAACGATCATCACCGACCGGCGCGAAAAAGAGCTGGCCGATCAGGGCTTTGTGCCTCTGGTGCACTGCAAGGGCACCGATTACGCGGCGTTTTTCAGCGTGCAGACGTGCCAGAAACCGAAGCTGTACAACACCGAGGAAGCCAACGCCAATGCCAGGCTTTCGGCGCAGTTGCCGTACATGATGGCGGTTTGCCGCTTCGCGCATTACATTAAGGCGATGATGCGCGATAAAGTCGGCAGCTTCGCCTCGCGCAAGGACGTCGAAATCTTCCTGAACAACTGGATCGTGAATTACGTGACGGAAGACGAGACGGCGTCGCATCAGGCCAAGGCGCTGCGCCCGCTGCGCCAGGCCAAGATCGAGGTCATCGAGGATAAGGCCAAGCCGGGCGTGTTCAAGGCGATTGCGTTTTTGCGGCCGCACTTTCAGCTCGATGAACTTTCCGTATCGCTGCGGCTGGTCGCGGAGCTTCCGAAGTCGACGCGCTAGTAATATCGGGGCTCGCGCATCGCCTCAGAAAGATGCGGCGGTAAGAAACACCGGCGGCGAAAAAAAAGGAGCAAAAATGGCGGAACAACCGAAGTATTTTTATTTGAATCTGCAGTGCGCCGGCATCACCGGCAACTGCCAAAAGCAGAACCATCTGAAATGGCTCGAACTCGATAGTTGGAGCTTCAGCATGACGCAGCCGGCGCAGCCGGTAGTGGGCGGCGGATCGCCCAAGGGGTCGATGGCGACGGGGACTTTCTCGTTCACGATCAAGCACGCGGGTCCGCAGATTTTCAAGCAGGTGGCATCGGGGGCGCACATCGCCGGACCGGCGGAGTTCAACGCCGAGCGCGGCGGCGTCAACCAGGGCACCGGCACGGGATCGAATCCGTTCGGGGTTTACTTCAAGCTCCTGTTCAGCGATTTCGCCATTGTCAGCCGCAGTCTGGGCGGCGATTCCGGGCAGAAAACCGAGAATATTTCTCTGGCGTTCAGCCAGGTCACGCTCGGCTACGCGCAGTTGCAGAGCGGACAGTTGATGGGCATGGTCGACAAGACCTACAACATGAAGCAGAACAGCGTGGTCTAGCGAGGGTCGGAGAGGAGAAAAATCATGCCAATGTATCTCGATTTTCCGAGCGTGCCCGGCGAAAGCCAATCCCCGAACGGGAACTGGAACAACAAGATCGAAGTTCAACACTGGACCTACGACGTCAGCCTGGATCATTCGATGGAGGCTTCGACGGGGGTGGTCGCCTCCGGCTCGCGCGTCGGCTACATGCATATCACCACGGTGATGGGCAAGCACACACCGCTGCTGTTTGCGCTGCTGGCCAAAGGCGAGACGACGCCGGACGTTTATCTGCGTGTCAGCCAGCCGGGTCCCAATGGTCCCTACGAGGCCGAGACGTATCACTTGCAGTGGGTGGTGGTCAGCCATTATTCCACTTCCGGCCATCCCGGCAGCAGCAATCTGCCGCAGGAGCATTGGCAACTGGCGTTCATCGCCATGACCGAAACGTATCAGGACGTCAAAGACGGGCAGATCCAGCCGGCGATCACCAACGGATTCGATTTCGGCAAGGGCGTGGTGACGCAGTAATCGGCCGTGGAAAGCGCTCGAAAACTTTACGAAGCCGGGAAATTAAACGACGCCATCGATGCGCTGGGCGCGGAACTGCGCGACAATCCCTCCGACGCCCAGCGCCGAACTTTTTTATTCGAGCTGCTGTGCTTTGCCGGCCAGTGGGACCGGGCCGATAAGCAGCTCGATATTCTCGCCGGCATGGATTTATCCGGCGCGCCGGCGAACAGCAAGGACCGGCGCATCGGCGCGCTGCTTTATCGAGCCGCGATCGGCGCCGAACGCACGCGGCACGAAATGTTTAAAACGAAAACGCCGGAAAATAGCGCGGCGGCGGTCAGCGGGATCTTGAACGGCCAGGCTTACCAGTCGATCTCCGACGCCGATCCGCGCATCGGCGCGCGCCTGGAGGTGCTCGCCGGCGAAAATTATCTGTGGATCCCGCTGGAGCACATCGCCTCGATTGAAATGGAGCCGCCCAAGCGCCTGCGCGATCTGCTGTGGGCGCCGGCAACGGTCCGGACAGGGGCGGGATTTCACGGCGCGGAGTTGGGCGAAGTTTTGCTGCCGGTGGTCTCGCCGTTTTCCTGCGCGCATTCCGACGATAACGTCCGCCTGGGCCGGCTGACGGTCTGGGAGAGCATCGAGGGCGGCGTCGAAGTGCCGTTCGGACAGAAGATGCTGCTGGCCGACGGCGAAGAGATCCCGATTCTCGAGTTGCGAAAGCTGGAGATCCGCCCGGTGGCGGTAAACTAGTGTCCCGATTCGCAGACAGGTTGAGTTCTGGCAGGTTTGAAGTCCACCGCCGGTTGCCGCTGAGAATTAGCCGCCATGCCGATTGACGTCGAAGCGCTGCTTCAACCGATCTCCGTTGCGGCGCCCGCCGGCGCCGATCTTCGCTACCAGCCGATCACCGACCAGATAAAGGAAGCCCGCCGCGAAGATGAGGATTTAAATCCCGGGGTCTGGAAGCACGATCTTAAAACGGCCGACTACGCGCTGGTGTTTAAACTGTCGACCGAAGCGCTGTCCAAACGCGGCAAGGATTTGCAAATCGCAGCCTGGCTGGCCGAAGCGCTGCTGCGGCGCGAGGGATTCGGGGGGTTGCGCCAGGGACTAGATCTGGTCCGCAAGCTTCTTGAAAATTTCTGGGACACCGTTTATCCGCAAATGGAGGAGGACGGCGACCTGGAAATGCGCGCGACGCCGCTGCGCTGGATCGGCTCGCAGCTTGTATCCGGGATTCGATCCGTACCGCTGACCCAGGGCGGGCACAACTGGTACGACTATCGCGAAATGAAGGCGATTCCGACCGAGGAGGAAGCGAAGAACGATAGCGCGAAGCTGCAAAAACGCAACGAGGCGCTGGCGGGCGGCGCAATCTCGCCCGAGGAGTTCGAAAAAGGTTTTGAAACGACGCCGCTGGCCTTCAGCCAGCTTGTTTACGACAATCTGATTGCGCTCTCCGAATTTTTGCGCGATTTCGGCGAGTTCTGCGACGAAAAGTTCGGCGACTCCTCGCCCGATTTCAGCCCGCTTCGCAACGCCATCGAGGAAGTTCAGCAAACCGCGAAGATGCTGCTGATCAGGAAAGGCGGACTGCAAACTCCGGCGCCGCAGCCGGCGCAGGCGCCGGTTGAACTGGCGATCGCGACGCCGGTTGCGCCCTTGCCGCAATCGGTTCCCGCGGCCGCGGCCGCCGCGCCCGCTGCCGCGCCGATCGCCGTCTCTTCCGGACCGGAGCCGGCCAGCATCGACGACGCGACGCAGCGCATCATCGCGCTGAGCCGCTATCTTCGCGCCCAGCTTCCCTACAGCCCGATTTCCTACCTGATGATTCGCGCGCTGCGATGGGGCGAGCTGCGCGCCACCGGCGGCCGTCCCGCCGCGATGTTCCTTGAAGCTCCTCCGGCCGAAGTTCGGGTCGAGCTGAAACGCCTGGCGGCGGAAGGCAACTGGAACGACGTTCGGGAGCGCGCCGAAGACGCGATGGCCCGCAACTGCGGCCGCGCATGGCTCGATTTGCAGCGCTATTCGATCACGGCGTGCCGCACCTGCGGCCAGGACGCGATCGCGCAGGCGGTCAGCTCCGAGTTGAAAGCGCTGATCGCCGATTTCCCGCAGATTGTGGAATGGACGCTGGCCGACGATACGCCGGCGGCGAATCCGGAAACGATGCAGTGGCTGAAGGAAAATCATCTGATTCCCGGCGGCGAGCCGCAAAACGCCGAGGCGCCGCCGGTGATCGAGCCAACGGCATGGATTCCGCCGGCAGTGATCGAGCCGCCAGCGCCGCGCGAGAGCGCCGATGGCGAACCCGCGCCGCCCGATGCTTATGAGCTGGCCATGGAGGCGGCGCGCGGCGGGCGCATTCATGAAGCGCTGACGATTCTCTCCGATGAGATCGCGCGCGAGATCAGCGGCCGCGGCCGATTCCTGAGGAAGGTCCAGCTTGCGCAAGTCTGCCTTGCGACCGGCAACGACGAAATCGCGCGTCCGATCCTTGAAGGACTGGCGGGCGAAATCGAGCAGCGGCATCTGGAAGCGTGGGAGGGATCGGAGGTGATTGCGCAGCCGCTGGCGCTGCTCTATCGCACTCTTTTAAACAGCGGCGATTCCGATGGCACGCGACGCGAGCTGTACGCGCGCATCTGCCGTCTGGACCCCGTCCGCGCGCTCGGTCTGGGAAGATAAGCCGTGGCGCGCCGAGCGATTCCCAAAAGCATCCAGCCGAGCGTGCTCGACCGTCTGATCGATCGCGAACCCAACCATCGCAACGAGCCGGCAAGCTGGCGCACGCAATCTCTCAAGGAGCTGAAAAGCTCGGTCCGGCGGGATCTCGAATGGCTGCTCAATTCGCGGCGCACGCCGCTGGAGCCGCCGCAGTCGTTTAAAGAACTGTGGCATTCGATTTACTGCTATGGCCTGCCGGATTCGACCGGGCTCGCTTTGCGGTCGGTTGAGGATCGCGCGCGGCTGGCGCGCGCGGTCGAGTTCGCCATCAGCGCCTTCGAGCCTCGCCTGACTCACGTGGCGGTGAACATTCCCGCCGCCGCGCCGTCGTCGATGAAGGTCCATTTTCAGATCGAAGCGCTGCTGCATACCGAACCTGCGCCGGAACGGATCTATTTCGATTCGACTTTGGAGCTGACCAGCGGCGAATACCAGGTCGAAGGAGAAGAACGTGCGGGATGAACTGCTCGTTTATTACGAGCGCGAGCTGACGTTTTTGCGGCAGATGGGCGCGGAGTTCGCGACGCATTATCCGAAGGTCGCCGCGCGCCTGCAACTGGAGCCGAATCGCTGCGAGGATCCGCACGTGGAGCGGATGATCGAGGCCAACGCGCTGCTGGCCGCGCGCATTCACCTTCGCCTGGACGACGATTTTCCGGAGATCACGCAGGCGCTGCTCAATGTCGTCTATCCGCATTACACGCGGCCGCTGCCTTCGATGGCGATCGCCGAATTCCTGCTGCGGGAAAGCAAGCTGACCACGATGCAGCGCATCCCGCGCGATTCGATTTTGTATTCGCGGCCGGTGGAGGGCCTGCCCTGCAAATTCCGGACATGCTACGACACCGAGGTTTGGCCGTTCAAAGTCGGCGAGGCGCAATGGAGCACCATTGATCGCCTGGACCCGCCGCTTAAGGCTCCCGGCGCTTTCGCGGCGCTGCGGGTCCGGCTGAACGCGTGGCCGCAGGTGAAATTTTCGGCGCTGGAAATGGACACGCTGCGCTTCTACCTGCATGGCGAGCCGCCGCTGGTCCACTCGCTCTATGAGCTGCTGTGCAACAACTGCCGGTCGATCGTGCTTCGCGATCCGCGGCCGCGCTTCCGCCAGCGTCCGATCGAGCTGATCCCGGACGCGATCCGCGCGGTGGGCTTCGCCGAGGACGAAGGCATGCTGCCGTATCCGGCGCGGTCCTTCACGCCGTACCGTCTTTTGCAGGAATATTTCACATTTCCGGAAAAATTCTTATTTCTCGACCTGCGCGGGGCCGGGGCGATCGCCGCCGGCGGTTTTCAGGAAAGCGTGGAAATCGTCTTTGTCATTTCGCCGTTTGAGCGCGCCGATCGCCAGCAGCTTCTCGAGCTGGGCGTCAACGCCCGCACGTTGCGGCTCGGCTGCGCGCCGATCGTGAATCTTTTTTCGCACATGGCCGAGCCGATCCAGCTCGACCACACGAAGTACGAATATCCGGTGGCGCCGGACTATCGCCATTCGCGCGCGCTTGAAGTTTTTTCGATCGACGAGGTCAACTGCACGTATCAGGCGAGCGGGGAAACGGTCAGCTTCGAACCGTTTTTTTCGTTCCGCCACTCCTCGCGCGAGAAACGGCCGGTGTTCTGGAACGCCACGCGGCGGTTGGCCGGTCCGGGCGGCGAAGGCACGGAGATGTGGATCTCGCTGGTTGATTTTTCCGGCCAGAACGTCAATTTCAACCTGGATACGCTGACGGTGCGCTGCACCTGTTCAAACGGCGATCTGCCGTCGCGGCTCAGCTTCGGCGACGAATCGGGCGATTTCGACATGGATCAGGAATCGACGGTCGATCGCGTCATCGCCATCCGCAGTCCCACCCCGGCGATTCGCCCCGCCGTGGGCCGGGAGGCGTTATGGCGCCTGATTTCTCATCTGTCGTTGAATTATTTGTCGCTGGTGGAAGACGGCCGCGAGGCTTTGCAGGAAATTCTGCGGCTTTATCACGGAACCTCGCCGCACATGGAGCTGCAAATCGAAGGCATCACCGGCGTTCGCAGCGGGCGCCGCTTCGCGCGCGTGATCGGCGATCACGGCATCTCCTACGTGCGCGGCATGCGGGTTGAAATGGAGCTGGACGAGACCAAGTTCGTCGGCGGCGGGGTTTATCTTTTTTCCAGCGTGATCGAGCATTTTTTGGCGCAATACGTCTCCATGAACAGCTTCAGCCAGCTTGCGGTGAAAACCGCGCAAAGAAAGGAACTGCTGCGCGAATGGCCTCCCAAAGCAGGCAGCCGGATTCTGCTCTGATTCCGGAGCGGCTGCGCGAACGCGCCGTCGATTTCGGATTTTTCCAGGCGGTTCGTCTGCTCCAACGCGCTTGCGGCTCGCGCGAGCCGATCGGGTCGTTTCTCCCGCCCGCCGAAGAGCCGGTGCGGCTCGGCGTGCATCCTTCGCTCACCTTTCCGCCGGGCGAGATTCAATCGCTCGAGGAGCGGCCTGAGGGTCCGCCGAAAATGAGCGTCAACTTTTTCGGTCTCACCGGACATTCCGGCGTGATGCCCACGATCTACACGGAGCTGATCGTCGAGCGGCTGTTCAATCGCGACCGCACGCTGCGCGATTTTCTGGATATTTTCAATCATCGCGCCATTTCCCTGCTCTACCGCGCCTGGGAAAAGTACCGCTTCCCGGTTTCCTACGAGCGCGGCGGGGAGGATCGATTCACCGGCTATCTGCTCGATCTGATCGGCCTGGGGACCCGCGGCCTGCAAAATCGCCAGGCGGTCGCAGATCAGGTTCTGATCGGCTATGAAGGCTTGTTCGCGCAGTTTCCCCGCTCGACCACCGCATTCCGGCAAATTCTCGCGGATTATTTCGAAGTTCCGGTTGAGGTTGTGCCCTTCGCCGGCACCTGGCGCCCGCTGGACTCCGGCTCGCGTACCTGCCTGGCGGAAGGACGCACTCGGTCCGAGCAGTTGGGCATCGGCATCGTCCTGGGCGATGAGGTGTGGGACCAGGAATCGGTGGTGCGCATCCGCCTGGGTCCGATGACAGTTGAGCAATACAAGCAATTTCTGCCCGACGGTACCGCCTATGAACCATTGAAGTCGATGGCGAAATTTTTTTGCGGCGAGGACCTCGATGTCGAAGTACAATTGATTCTCAAACGAGAGGAGGCGCCGCGTTTCGCGCTGGATTCGGAGGAAGCGCCGCCGACGCGGCTGGGCTGGTTTTCCTGGATGTTCACCCGCCCGCTGGACCGCGATCCGGATGAAACGATCCTGCGGCTTTGGGACGACCGATGATCGCGCGGGTCAACAGGAGGAACGGATGAAGGGCAGCCGGAAGTTTTCCATCGCGACGATTTCAGAAGGCGCCGCGCCGGATTTACGGCGCGCCTGGCGGGAATAGCCATGGGCCAGTTCATCAGCCAGGAAAAGCGGCTTTTTTATTTCAATTGCCCGCTTGGTCCGGATGTTCTGCTGGTCAGCTCATTTTCCGGAACCGAGGAAATCTCCGAGCTTTTCAACTTCAAGCTGGAGCTGGTGTCGGAAGATCCGGCGATTCAAACCGAGGATCTGCTCGGCAAGAACGTAACCGTCGGAATCCGCCATCGGGACCGCACCACGTTCCGCTACTTCAACGGCCAGCTCAAGAAATTCGCCCCGCTTCGCAACGAAGGGCGCCTGTCGTACTATTACGCGGAAATGGTCCCGTGGGTGTGGTTCCTGACGCTTTCCAACGGCTGCCATATTTATCAGGACAAAACCGTCCCGCAGATCATCGACGACACCTTCGCCCAGTTCGGATTCAGCAATTACGACACCAGCGGCATCATGGAGGAGCACAAGCCGTGGGAAAATTGCTGTCAATATATGGAATCGGCCTGGGATTTCGTGTCGCGGCTGATGGAAAAAGAAGGGATTTATTACTATTTTAAGCACGAAGACGGCAATCATACCCTGATGCTGGTCGATAGCATGGCGGCGCTCCAGCCCTGCCCTTATCAAGACACGTTCCGCTACGAGCACCAGTTGGGCGAAGGCGAATATCGCACCGAGGACACAATTTTCAGCTCCGACCTGCACAAGCACGTCAAGCCGAACGTCTACGAAAACAACGACTACAATTTCCGCATCCCCACCAACAAGCTTCAGGACTGGCAGCAGGTGCAGCGCGATACCGGCGTTCCGGTCAACATCTCGCGGCGATTTTATCCCGCCGACGTCGAATGGCCGGGCGAGCCGCAGGATTACGCCAAGCTCCGCATCGAAGAGCAGGAGCATGATCACACCGTCGCCCATGGCGCCAGCAACGCGCGCGCGATGGTCCCCGGCTACCGCTTCGATCTCACCGAGCACGACCGCGCCGAGCAGAATATCAACTATCTGATCGTCAAAGTCACGCATCAGGCGGAGGAAGGCACGTTTCTTCCGGGCACCAACTCCAAACCCGCGACTTACACCAACGATTACGTTGCTCATCCGTCCTCCATCACCTTCCGGCCGACGCTCAAGACGGAGGAACCGCGCATCGACAGCCTGCAAACCGCTTTCGTTGTCGGACCTCCGGGCGAGGAGATCTACACCGACGAATACGGCCGCGTGCGCGTCAAATTTTTCTGGGACCTCAGCCCTGGAGACGAAAACGGCGCCAGCTCCTGCTGGATGCGGGTCATGCAGCCCTGGGCCGGACCCAACTTCGGCCATATCTGGATTCCGCGCGTCGGGATGGAAGTGGTGGTGCAATTCTTAAACGGCGATCCCGACCGGCCGGTGATCACCGGCTGCGTTTATCACGCCAAAAACATGCCGCCCTATCCGCTTCCGCCGAACAAGGAATGGAGCGGCATCAAAACGCGCAGCACAAAAGGCGGCAGCGAGGATAATTACAACGAAATTCGCCTGGTGGATTCCATCGGCAACGAGCTTTTTCGCATGCAGGCCGAAAAAGACCTGCACATTTTCGTCAAAAATGACCGCTGCGAGTTGATTCTCGATGACCGTTTTCTGCAAGTCAACAACGACAAGCACGAAAAAATCCTGAATGACAAGTACACGACGGTCAAAGGCAATTTTCAGGAGGACGTCGAGGGCGACGTTAAGGTCAAGGTCGGCGGCGACAAATCGCTGAGCGTTTCCGGCGACCAGACCGAGGAAGTTGAGGGCGACAAGAACAATACGGTGGACGGCGATTTCGCCGAAGATATTCAGGGCGACACGTCGATCCACAACGAGGGCGATTACACCCAGGCGGTAGACGGCGACTACAATCTGTCGGTGCAAGGCGATTACGCCCTGGATTTCCAGGGCAGCACGTCGATTCATTACGAACAGAAGCTCGAGCAAAAAGTAGACCAGGATGCGAAGCTGACGGTGGGCGCCGACATGCAGATTAAGGTCAGCGGCAAGCTGACGATTGAATCCGACGACGACCTGACGATCAAAAGCGGCGGCGCTTTTCTCAAAATCTCGCAGGGGCAAATCTGGATACAGGCTGACAAGGTGTTCCTGAACTGCGGCGGCTCGGCGGGCAGCGCGGAGGAGGCGAATCCCGATGACCCGGACGATCCGGACGATCCCGATACGCCGGAGGATTTCGACAATCCGGAAGATCCGCGCTTCACGGCGCCGGCCGGGGATTATCCGCTGCCGCCGGATGAGACCGACACCGGCGATCCGGACGCGAACCCCGGCGGCCAAAATCCGGATTCGGGAAGCGACGATCCCTACGCATCGTCGGATTCGGGCGATGAAGAAGATCCAACCGAGGAAGGCGAGAGCGAGGACTCGACGGATGCCTCGATCGATGATGACGAGTCGCAGGACGATTCGGGCGACGATGATGGAATTACGGCTGGGGATGATGGCGCGTTGTCGAAAAATCCGTGGGTGGCGCCGCCGGGTGAGGCGCCGCCAGAGAGGGGGT
>JAJPHS010000064.1 GCA_021325175.1 Terriglobia bacterium | reverse complement strand
TCGCCCGCCAGAATCATCACCAGCCGGTCCAGCCCGAGCGCGATCCCGCCGTGCGGCGGAGCGCCGTACTCCAGCGCGTCCAGCAAAAATCCGAAGCGCCGCCGGGCCTCTTCATCGCTGAATCCAAGCGCGGCGAAAACTTTCGACTGCACGTCGCGCCGGTGAATACGGATCGATCCCGAGCCGAGCTCGGTGCCATTTAGCACAATATCGTACGATTTGGCGCGGCAGCGAGCCGGATCCGTCGAAAGCTTCTCGATATCCTCGTCGTGAACCGAGGTGAACGGATGATGCGCCGCGTTCCAGCGCTGGTCTTCCTCGTCCCATTCGAACATCGGAAAATCGGTGACCCACAAGAATTGAAAATTCTTCGGATCGAGCAGCTTGTGCCGCTCCGCGTATTTCTGCGCCGCGTGCAGCCGCAGTTGTCCAGCGGCCTGCAAAACCGTCTCCTCCGGGCGATGACCCTTCGGTTCCCCGCCCCATCCGGCGACCAGCAAGAGATCGTCCTCGGCGGCGTGGATGCGCGAACGAAGTTTCGCCATCGCCTCCGGATAATCGCGATCCAGGCGCTTGGGATCGTCGAACACTCGCAGCCCGCGCTCTCTGCCGAAATCCTTCAGCGCGTCGCGCTCGGCGCGGCTGATTGCGCCGACCTTGGGGATGCGAATCGCCACCAGCGGGAGCCCGTGGCTTGCCAGCTCCGGCAGCAGATCTTCGACGCAAGAAAACGGCGGGATACGCATATCGGGCTTGTCGATTCCATAGGAGCGCATGGCTTCGGCGTAGGTCAGCCGCGGAAACGGCTGCTTGATCTCGTATCCGGCGACCTTCCAGGCCGAAACCAGCAGCGGTTCGATCACGTTGAAGATGGTCTCCTGCCGCGGGAACGACATCTCCAAATCGATTTGCGTAAACTCCGCCTGGCGATCGGCGCGGAAATCCTCGTCGCGGAAACAGCGCACGATCTGAAAATATTTATCGAATCCGCTGACCATCAAAAGTTGTTTGAAAATCTGCGGCGACTGCGGCAGCGCATAAAAATTGCCCGGATAAACGCGCGCCGGAACCAGATAATCGCGCGCTCCCTCCGGAGTCGAGCGGGTCATGAACGGCGTCTCGATCTCCAGAAATCCCATGCCGTACAACACCTCGCGAATGGCAAACGATACGCGCGACCGCAGCATCACGTTTCGCTGCATGTGCGGCCGCCGCAGATCCACATAGCGATATTTGAGGCGGACATCTTCCTTCACGTCCACCGATTCCTCCATCGGGAACGGCGGGGTGCGCGACGTGTTCAGGATCCAAAGCTTCTCCGCGACCAATTCGATTTCGCCGGTGGGAATCGCCGGATTGACGGTCTCCGGCGTGCGCAGCGCCACCATGCCCTCCACGGCGATCACATACTCGGAACCAAGCTGGTTCACCTTCTCGTGCAGCTCGCGGTTTTCCCCGGCGTGAAAAACAAGCTGCGTGACTCCCTCGCGGTCGCGCAGATGAATAAAAATGACGCCGCCCAAGTCGCGCCGCCGGTGCACCCATCCCATCAGCAGCGCGCGTTTGCCCGCGTCGGCGGCGCGAAGTTCCCCGCAGGAATGAGTGCGGCGAAGCTCGCCCAGGAAGTCTAAGGATACGGATTCCATGTGTCTCTCTTTTGTTTTTGAATCCGCGCCGTGCTGGTTGCCCAGTGGCGCGATCAATTATTGTCGTCGTTCGAAACGCAATTACGCGTGATCGCAAGCGCGACCCGCTGTAGGATGATGTTTGCGTTGTCGATCATATCGAGGGTTAGATCTTATCGTATCAAACCGGATCGGACCGCGGGTTTTTCCGCCCGAGCTTATTGTCGCGTGACGACCACGCTTCTCCACGCCGATTGTCCGGCGGCGTTTTGCGCCTGGATGATCACCGCGTTGGACCCGGCCACGAGCGGGATCGTCGCGCTCCACTGCGTGGTCCCGCTGGCGGTTCCGGAGTGGCCCGTGTTGGTCGACCATGTGACCGAGGTCACTCCCGCGCCCGCAATTCCGGCGAACACGATCGATGAAGCCGCGGTCGAAATCGAGGTCGCCGAGGGTGTGGTGATGGTAAGCGATGGCGGAGCCGTTCCCCCGGGCGCGCCCGGCTGCGCGGGCGATGAGCCTGCCTGCCGGGTGATGCTCACCGTCTGAGCAACCCGGCTTACCCCGTCGGTTGCGCTCACCAGGATCGAATTCGCGCCGATCGACAGCGGGATCCCGGAGATGGTCCACGCCGCCGAGCCCTGCGCCGCGCCCGATCCTAAACTGCTCGACCAGGTCACCGTCGCCGCCGCTTTTCCCCCCGATGCGGTTCCCGTAAGGCTTATTGTGCCCGCTGTTGTCGTCGCCGGCGGCGGCGCAACGCTCAGCGTCAACGGCGGCGGAGCGGGCCTAGGAGTTGGCGATGGCGCCGTCCGCGCCGCGTAGAGCGTTTGCACCGCGGTGATGTCCATGGGCGACAATCCGCCGTGCATCGAATAATAGGGATACATAACCGCATTCGGATCGTCGGAATGTCCCAGCCCCAGAGCGTGCCCCAGCTCATGCAGCGCGACGCTGAACACGTCCACATTGGCTCCGGCGCGAAACGTGTTCGCATTATTGAAGTGCATATCGCCGGCGATCGGCTCCGGATTCGGCGGCGACGGATAAAACGTGTGCGCCAGCACGCCGCCCGCCGGACCAAACGGATAGCCATCGCCATGATCGCCGGTCGTGAACAGAATGTTCACTGTTTGCGGCGCCGTCGCGTTCGTGCCCTGCTGCCAGGTGACTTGCACCACGGCGGCCCATTGCGCCATGGCGCGCTCGATCTCGGATTCCTGCTGGCTGGCGCTCAGCTCGCCCGCCAACTGGCTAAATACGTACCCGATCGCCGCCGCGCCGCCCTGATTCCAGCTTCCGTAGCTTGGAATCGACTGCGCCGTGGTCCCCAGCGAGGTGACCGCGCCTAAACAAGGCTGCGTCGGATTGCCCTGAAGCAAGGCAGGCGACGCCGGAAAAATATAGGCGACCTCATCCCGCCTCGCTAGCTCCGCGATCTGCGCCGCCGACGCATCCACCAGCAGATGATGCGGATTCAGATCCGGATTTTCATCGAGCGTCGCGCCCGTTTGCAGCACGATCCCGCGCGCCGCGTTCATATCGGTGTCCGGATGGAATTCCACCAATACCCGGCCCGCATCGTTCACTAACGGGCTGATCTTATCCGCCGGATCGATGGGGAACATCGAGCGTACGCCCAGTCCCGCGACCCGCACGGGCCGATCCACAAATACGAGCAACCCGTTTTCCGGCACATGCTGCAACACCGAAGCGCCCCGTTCCCGCAACTCGGCGATCGTCTCCGCCGGCGGCGGCGATTCGAACTCCAGGACCAAATGCTCCCGGTCTCCATGGAACGGCCGAACGATGCTCACGCGAGCCCCCTCCCGGCGAATCGTTCGCGTTTTGAAATGGATGGCGGGCTGCGCAAAACTAATACCGGTCCACAAAATTGCCGCGGCCCAGCGGCGCACAATGGAGTTCACACTGTGCTTATCGCGGAAAAATGAGAGAAATTCGGCGGAATTCGCACTGAATAATGTAAGGTCTTGCGCTTAATCCCATGCGCTTATGGTTCGCCTTCCTTCTTCTCGCGGAATGCGCGGCGGCGGGTGTTTTCTATCAGATCGTGACCGCTGCCGGAAGCAGTTGGGACGGCGACGGCGGCCCGGCCACGTCGGCGATTTTTTATCAGGCGGAGGGAATCGCCTCCGATGCCAAAGGCAATCTCTACATCTCCGACGCCGCCGGTCATCGCGTGCGAAAAGTAACGCCGGCGGGCGTGATCAGCACCGTCGCCGGAACGGGGATCGCGGGATTTTCCGGAGACGGCGGGCCGGCCGCCGCCGCGCAGCTCAACTCGCCTTACGGGCTCGCGCTGGACGGCGCCGGCCGCCTCTACATCGCCGACCTCGGCAACGCGCGCGTCCGCTGTGTCGATCTCGACGGCACGATCTCCACGGTGGCAGGCGGCGGATCGCTTCCCGCCGGCGGATCGAATGATGGAAGCGACGCGGTCCTGCTCGCTCTTTCGGCGCCGCGCAATTTAGCCTGGGATGGAAACGGCAATTTGTACATCGCCGATTTCACCGGCCAGCGCGTGTACCGTTTGGATTCAAGCGGCACGCTCACCACCGCTGCCGGAACTGGCGTCGCGGGCTTTTCGGGCGATGGATTCGCGGCGATAAACGCCAGGCTCGCCTACCCCGCCGCCATCGCCGTTGACCGCTCCGGCACGCTATGGATCGGCGACACCCAGAATCATCTGGTCCGCAAGGTGGCGAACGGCAGGATCTCCTCCATCGTTAACGTGGACCTTCCGACCGGCATGGCAGTCGACGCGATCGGCGCTGTTTATGTCGCCGATCAGGCCGGCCGGCAAATTGTCGTCATTCCACCAGCCGGCAAAATCTCCGCGTATCCGATCACGGCGCACGATATCTGTTTTCGCGCGGACGGCTATCTCTACTCCGCCGATGTCACCACCGCGCAGCGTATCTCCTTTAGCAGTGGCGCCACCATTGTGGCGGGAGGCGGCAATACCGCCTCGGGCGATGGCGGACCGGCGGCGTCCGCGCTGCTTCAACACCCCGCCGGCGTTTCCACTTCCGCGCAAGGAGACCTCTACATCGCCGATCGCGACAATAACCGCATCCGCCGCGTCGCGCCCGATGGCACGATCACGACAATCGCCGGAACCGGCGCGGCCGGCGATTCTGCCGACTATCAGCTCGCCATCCACGCGCAGCTCAATGCGCCCTCTTCCGTGACGCCCGACGCGAACGGCAATCTTTATATCGCCGATACCGGCAATCATCGGATTCGCGTCGTCTCGGCGGGCGGCGAAATTCTTCCATTCACCAGCGTCGGCCTGGTCTCGCCGGTTTACGCGATTCCCGACGGCAAAGGCAACGTCTACGTCGCCGACGACAACGGCGGGATTTATCAGGCGCTGCCCAGCGGCGCGGTCAATCCGATCCTCACCAACCTGAAACATCCGCGCGGCCTCTTTCTCGACAGCGCGGGAAATCTCTACTTCACCGAAGCCGGCGGACCGCACGTGAAACGGCTCGGCGTCGCCGGCGACATTACTCTCATCGCGGAAGGCGCCTGGAACACGCCGCGCGGCATCGCCGTCGATTCTTCGGGCAACATCTTCGTCGCCGACACCGGTTTGCAGCAAATCGTTGAAGTGAGCCCGGCCGGCGCGGTGAACGTCATCGCCGGCAACGGAACGGCGGGATTTTCGGGCGACGGGTCCGCCGCGCTCGCCGCCGAATTTAATTTTCCCTGGGATGTGGCTCTCGGCGCCGGCGGATCCCTTTATATCGCCGATCTTCTGAACAACCGCATTCGCCAGCTTACGCCGGCATCGACTCCGACCATCGCTCCAATCCTGATCGTTACTGCGGTGAACGCCGCCAGCCTTCAGCCCGGACCGATTGCGCCCGGCATGTTGATCGCTCTGAATGGCGCCGGCCTCACGTCCACCAGCGGCGTTCAGGTGAGCTTCGGCGGCATCGCCTCCCCTTTCATCGCACTCAACGGATCGAGCCTGCTCGCCGAAGTTCCGCCCGAGATCGAAGGAGAGCAGAGCGTCCAGATCCAGCTTTTCAGCCAGGGCAGTCTGCTCGCGCAAATTCCCGAAACGGTCGTCGAGGCCGCTCCCGCCCTCTACACCGATTCCGCGGGCCGGCTGATTGCGATGAATCAGGACGGCAGCCTCAACTCGCCCTCGAACCCCGCGCCTCGCGGTTCGATCGTGGTGATTTTCGGAACCGGCCAGGGCGTCAGCGCGCAACCGATCGCGGTTACGATCGGTGGCTATGCGGCCAACATCCTCTATGCCGGACCCGTCAGCGGCTACCCCGGCCTGCTGCAAATCAACGCCACTGTTCCCGCCGGCTACATCGGCACCGGTCAGATGCCGGTAATTGTCACCGCGGGCGCGGCCTCAACGCAGCCCGGCCTGAGCATCTGGATCGACTAACGCGCCGGCGGCTTTGATAAATTGTCACGGTATGCGAGCCCTTGTATTTTTCCTCACGCTGGCCAGTCTCTCCGCCGCAGACTCGCCCTACTACCGCATGAAGCTCGTCAAAGTGATCGACCAGCACGGCTTTGAGCGGCCCCTCACCGCGATGACCATGCTCATCCCCACCGACTGGACGTTTCAATCCGACGTCGTGTACAAAACGGGCGGATGCAGCGGCGAGATTCTTCAAGGCACGTTCAAAGCCGCGAGTCCCGACGGCCGCACCTCCATCGAGATGTTTCCGGTCGTCAACTGGCAATGGAACGATGCGCCGGCGATGCAGCAGGCCCAGGCCATGGTGAATCGCCAGCAGATGGCCTTCGGCCGTCCGCCGTGCCAGATCGCCGCGCCGATGACGGCGGCGGATTTCCTGCGCCGCTGGGAAGTCCCGAAGATCCGGCCCAACGCTCGCATCGCCGCCATCGAGCCGATCCCCGATGTCGCCGAGGCGCTGCAAAAAGCGATCCCGCGCTTTGAAGCCGCTTACCGCCAGGTGGGAGTTTCGCTGGCGATCAAAGCAGACGTGGCGCGCGCCCGTCTCGCCGAGCCCGGCTCGGAAGAGTGGATTTCGGCAATCACTTTGGCCCGCTCCACTCCGAACATCGGCGGGATGGGGCGCAATTACGGCAACCAGGCGCTCAAAATTTTCGCCCTCAAAACGCCCGCCGGCAAGCTGACCGAGTCCGAGCGCTTTTTTCGCCTGGTCCTTTCGACGATTACCGTCGATCCGCAGTGGCAGGCCCGCGTGACGCAAGCTATCCTCAATATTCAAGCCGCCGAGCTTAAAGGCGCGCGGGACCGTTCCCGCATCATCGCCGAGATGGGTCAGGAAACCAATCGGATCATCACCGAAGGCTACAATGAGCGCCAGCGCATCCAGGATCAGACCGCGCGGCAATTTGATCAATATATTCGTGGCGTGCAAACCTATCGCAATCCCGACACCGGAGAACAGGTCGAGCTCAGCTATCAGTACAGCCACGCCTGGGGCAAGGGCAACGAATACATCCTGACCGATAATCCCAACTTCAATCCCAACATCGCCATCGGCGGCGGCTGGACCCAACTCCAACCCGTAAAATAGGTTTTGACGACGCATCCGGTCATTGTCGGCACCGCCGGCCACATCGATCACGGCAAAACTTCCCTCATTCGAGCCCTGACGGGCATCGATACCGATCGCCTGCAAGAAGAAAAACGCCGCGGCATTTCGATCGATCTCGGCTTCGCTCATCTGGGCCGATTCGGCTTCGTCGACGTTCCCGGCCACGAACGGTTCATTAAAAACATGCTCGCCGGCGCGGCTGGAATCGATCTTGTGCTTTTCGTCGTCGCCGCCGATGAATCGATCAAGCCGCAAACCCGCGAGCACTTCGACATCTGCCGCCTTCTCGGAATCCAGCACGGCGTCGTGGCTTTGACCAAGTGCGATCTTGTCGATTCCGATCTCCTCGATCTGGTCCGCCTGGAAGTGGAAGAGTTCGCCGCCGGGTCATTTCTCGAGTCCGCACCGATTGTTCCGGTCAGCGCGACCACCGGCGCCGGGCTCGATCAACTCCGCGCCGCGCTCGACCAGGTCGCGGAAAAAATCCAGGGCAAGAGCGCAACCGCATGGCCGCGCCTTCCCATCGATCGCAGCTTTTCGATCAAAGGCTACGGCGCCGTCGTCACCGGCACTCTCATCTCCGGCCGCCTCAAGCTCCACGATGAAGTCGAGCTTTACCCGGCAGGCAAGCGCGCCAAAATTCGCGGCCTGGAAGTTCACAACCATTCCGTCGATCAGGCCCGCGCCGGCGAGCGCACCGCCGTGAATCTTAGCGGCATTGAATCGGCCGACGCCCGGCGCGGCATGGTTCTCGCGCCACCCGGCATTTTCGAACCCACCCGCCAGATCGACGCGCGTTTCGATCTTTTGCCCACGGCGCAACCGCTGAAGCATCGCGCTCCCGTTCATTTCCATGCCGGAACCGCCGAAACCGAAGCCCGCCTGCATCTGCTATCGTCGCTTGAGCCGCTCAAGCCCGGCGCCTCCGCGCACGTCCGCTTTTTACTGCGCGATCCGCTGCTGATTCTGCCCGGCGATCGCTTCATCGTTCGGATGTTTTCTCCCGTTGTCACCATCGGCGGCGGAATCGTCCTCGACATCGACGCTCCCCGGCGAATGAAGCGCGCCGAGCTCGATCGCCGCCTCGCGCAACTCGAAACCGGCGATCGCCTCCCGCTGCTCATCGCCGAATCGAAATACGGCATGAGCCTCGCCAGCCTGATCGCGCGCACCGGCCTTCTACCCGGGCAGATCGGCGAAAGCGATTGGTTCATCTCCGACGCCGCCGTAAACCAATTGCTCGGGGAGATACGCCGCGCCGTCGCCGATTTTCACCGCAAAAATCCGCTTCAGCCGGGAATCCCCAAGGAATCGCTCAAGCCGCGCGATGCGCCGCCATTTCTTCTCGACAAGCTTCTCGCCCGCGCGTCAGATTTGGTCGCCGAAGGCGATATCGTGCGCCTCGCCTCGCATCGCGTCGCCTTCAATGAGGACGAATCGCAGGCCCTTGAAACGATCGAATCCGCGTTCCGCGCCGCCGTCCTCGCGGTTCCCTCCACCAGCGAGGTTCTCGGCAAATCGGGCGTCGATCCGCGGCGCGCCCGAACGCTGCTGCAAATTCTGCTGAAAAACCGCAAGCTTATACGGGTCAGCGAAGATCTGATCTATCATTCCTCCGCTCTCGAGGAGCTGAAAAAACAGCTCGCCGGCCGCAAGGGCGCAAAGTTCACCATCGCCGATTTCAAGGATTGGACCGGAATCTCCCGCAGGTACGCCATCCCGCTGCTGGAATTTCTCGATCGCGAGAAAATGACCCGCCGTGAAGGCGAAAGTCGTGTGATTCTTTGATCGTCGCGCGTCTGCGCCGTTCTCCGGAACACCACCCCACAGTGGTGACGCGGCTCGAAGTAAAATGAGAACGACGCGTTTTTTGTCTCGTTTTTTATGAATCCTTCATCCACCCTCGCCCCGCCGGCGAGCGATCTTGATCCCGCGTTTAACTGGCGCCATATCGCGCGCCTGTTCCTCACTTCGCGATTTTTGGACGACCTTGAAGAGTCGCGCCTGGTGCCGGAAAAGAAAATCCTGTATCAGTTTTCGGCGCGTGGGCATGAGTTGGGCCAGATCCTGCTTGGCAGCCTGCTGAACGATGCGCACGATGCCGCGGCCGGTTATTACCGCTCGCGCCCGCTGCTTCTGACGCTCGGGTTGAGCGCGGCGGACGCGCTCGCCGGCGGCATGGCCAAAAGCGGCGGCGTCAGCGACGGGCGCGATATCGGCGCCGTCTACAATCTGCCGAATCCATCCGGACCGATCGTCCTGCCGATGGCCGGCGGAGTGGGCACGCAGTACACGACCACGGCGGGATGGGCGCGCGCCATCGTTTATCATCGCGACACGTTGCGCGATGCGTCGTGGCGCTCCTCGATCGCGGTGGCGCTCGGCGGCGACGGATCGGTAGCCACCAACGGCTTCTGGTCCGCGCTGAATATCGCGGCCACGCAGCGCCTGCCGATGCTGTTCTACATCGAGGACAACGGCTTCGGATTATCGGTGCCCTCCACGGTGCAGACGCCGGGAGGTGATATCGCCGCCAATCTCGCCTCGTTTCGCGGTCTGTACATCTGCGAAGGCGACGGCGCCGATCCGGTGGACGCGGCCCGGCGCCTGCGCGAAGCGATCGCCCGCGTTCGCGATGGCGGCGGCCCGGCGCTGGTTCGCCTCACCGTGCCGCGTCTGTGCGGGCATTCGGGGCAGGATACGCAGGCTTATAAGAGCGCGGAGCTGCTGGCTCGGGAGCGTTCCCGCGATCCGCTCATCGCTTTCAAGGCGCATCTGATCCCCGCAATTTTTTCCGAGCGCGAATGGTCGGAGCTGGAGCATTCCGTGCTGGCCGAAATCGACGCTGCCCTGGAGAACGCGCTGGCCCGGCCGGAGCCCGATGCATCCGCGGTCCGCAGCTATGTGTTCGCCGAGGATCGCTTCGAAACGGCGCCCGCCGCGGTCACCGAACCGGCGCGATTGAATATGCTCACCGCCATCCGCCGCACGCTGGAGCACGAGCTTGAAATCAACCCCAAAATGGTGGTGTTCGGAGAAGACGTCGGGCCAAAGGGCGGAGTTCACGCGGCGACCATGGGATTGCAGGAAACCTTCGGCGCCGATCGCGTCTTCGATACCAGCCTTTCCGAGGAAGGAATCATTGGCAACGCCGTCGGCATGGCGATCGCCGGCTTGCGCCCCGTTGCGGAGATTCAGTTCCGCAAGTACGCCGATCCGGGAACGGAACAATTGAACGACTGCGGAACCATCCGCTGGCGCACCGCGAACCGATTCGCGGCGCCGATCGTGGTGCGCATTCCCGGGGGCTTTGCCCGCTGCGGCGATCCATGGCACAGCGTTTCAAACGAGGTCGCCTTCGCCCACGCCGTCGGCTGGCAGGTGATGATGCCGTCGAACGCCGAGGATGCCGTGGGCTTGTTGCGCGCCGCCTTGCGCAGCGCCAATCCGACGATTTTCTTTGAGCATCGCGCGATGCTCGATGCCTCCTGGGCGCGGCGGCCGTATCCGGGGGATGACTTCATTATTCGTCCAGGAGTCGCCAGGCGCGTGCTGGAGGGAAGCGCCCTCACCATCGTGACCTGGGGAGCGATGGTGGAGCGATCGGTTCGCGCGGCGGAAAAAACCGGCGCCGCGGCGGATGTGCTCGACTTGCGGACCATCATTCCCTGGGATCGGGAAGCCGTGCTCGCGTCGGTGCGCAAAACGCGGCGCTGCCTCATCGTCCACGAGGACACGCTGACGGCGGGCTTCGGCGCCGAGGTGGCCGCCGTAATCGCCGAGCAGGCGTTTTTGAGCCTCGACGCGCCGGTGACCCGGCTCGCCGTGCCGGATGTTCCGCTGCCTTACAATATCGGACTGATGAACGCGGTGCTGCCGGATGTCGATCGAATCGCCGCGAAGATCGAGGAATTGCTCGCGTTTTAGACCGGACCGCTATTTCGCCTTGCGTCTTCGCAGCGCGGGACGAGCCACCGGCGGCGGCGAGAGAAATTTCGCCTGGCTGTCGATTGCCGGCAGCTCCGATTTATCCCAGGTAAACGTCCCGTCCGGACGCATGTGCCGCGCGTTGCGATTGTCGGCGAGATACGTCGCCAGAATATCCTCGCGCAGGCGCTTCTGCAACTTTTTATTTTCGACCGGAAACAGCAGCTCCACGCGGTGGTTCAGATTGCGCCCCATCAGATCCGCGCTGCCCAGATAAACCTCCTCGCGCCCGCCGTTGGCGAACCAGTAAATCCGGCTGTGTTCGAGGAACCTTCCGACGATGCTGGTGACGCGGATGTTTTCGCTGACGCCCTCCACGCCCGGACGAAGGCAGCAGATGCCGCGCACCAGCAGATCGCAGCGCACCCCCGCCTGCGAGGCCTGATAAAGCAGCCGGATCATCTCCGGATCTTCAAGCGCATTCATCTTGAAGATGAGCCGGGCGGCGCGCCCGCGCCTGGCGTGCTCGATTTCGCGGCGGATCAGCGCTTCCATCTGCCGCCGCAGATTGATCGGCGCCACCAGCAGTTTATGAAAATCGGTTTTGGCCGAATAACCGGTTACGTAATTGAACAGATCGGTCACGTCCGCGCCGATCTGCTCGTCGGCGGTGAAAAAGCTCAGGTCGGTGTAGAGCCGGGCCGTCGTCGGGTTGTAATTTCCGGTGCTCATGTGAACGTAGCGGCGAATCGATTCGCCTTCCTTGCGCACCACCATCGCGACCTTGCAATGAACCTTCAATCCCACCAGTCCGTAAACCACGTGAACGCCCGCGGCTTCGAGCGCTTTCGCCCACTCGATGTTGCTCTCTTCATCGAAGCGCGCCTTCAGCTCAAGCAGCACCGCGACCTGCTTGCCGTTTTCGATCGCGCTGAGCAGGCTTTCCACCACCGGAGAATTTCGGCCCACGCGATAAAGCGTAATCTTGATCGCCAGCACGTCGGGATCGTCCGCCGCCCGTCGCAGAAATTCAACCACCGGCTGAAAGGAGTCGAACGGATGATGCAGCAGCACGTCCCCGCGCCGCAGCACGGTGAAAATATCTTCCTCGCTCTTGGGATTCAGATCCGGCGGCGTGTACGGCAAAAACGGCGCGTCTTTGAGATCCGGCCGCTCGATTGAAAGCAACTGCCGAAGCCGGCCCAGATCCAACGGGCCATCCACCGGATAAACGTCGCGCGGATCCAGTTCCAGATTCGCTACCAGCGTTTCCAGAATGTGCTCCGGGACATTTGAGCCGACCTGCAAGCGCACCACGGCACGGAACCGGCGCTGCCACACCGCTTCCTCGATCGTTTCCAGCAGATCGTCGCTTTCCAGTTCCTGAATCTCCACCTCGGCGTCCCGCGTCACGCGAAACGGATACGCCTCGATCACTTCGAGTCCCGGAAAAAGCATCTGGAGGTTTTCCTGGATCAGCTCCTCCAGCCAGATAAACGCCGGGCGGGCGGCGCCGGCGCCTTCCACCAGCACGAGCTGCGGCAAGGTATGCGGAACTTTGACTCGCGCAAAGCGCTCCACGCCGTCCTTATCGCGCACCGCGACCGCAAGATTCAGGCTCAAATTGGAAATGTGCGGAAATGGGCGGCCCGGATCGAAGGCCAGCGGCGTCAGCACCGGAAAAACGACGTCGCGAAAATACGCCTCCATCGCCGCGCGCTCGCGCGTGGTGAGCTTGGAATAATCGCGAATCTCGATCCCCGCCGCGGCCAGCTCGCGATCAAGCTCGCGCCAGGTTTGGTAGGCCTCGGCGACCAGATCGCGAACCTCGGCGCGAATGCGCGCAAGCTGCTCGGCCAAAACTCCGTCGCGGATGTTGCTTGCAGCCTTCTGCCGCAGCACCGCGACGCGCACCATGAAAAACTCATCCAGGTTCGAGGAAAGAATCGAGAGAAACTTGACTCGTTCCAGGAGCGGGTTCTCCGGATCGCGCGCTTCTTCGAGCACTCGCCTTTGAAACGCAAGCAGGCTCAGCTCACGATCGAGGTAAAGCCGCGGCTCACTCAGGTTTATCGGGGAGAGGGGCGAAGTTTCGGGCGCCGGAGTCTGAAGACTGGGGCTCGACATGCCACCTTTCATTTTACCGCATGGCGGAACCGGAAATATTAATATTGTAATAATTTAGGATTACCAGGATTACTTGGCCAATCACGCCGGCGCCATCCTGAAGCCGCGCCGCACTTCCCTGTTCCCCGGATTTCTGATATGTTCAAAAACGCCGAGGACACGAATGAATATCCATGTGACGATCAACGGGAAAAATTATTCCCATGATGTGGAGCCACGGCTGCTCCTCATTCACTATTTGCGCGAGGTGGTCGGCCTCACCGGACCGCATATCGGCTGCGAAACCTCTTTGTGCGGCGCCTGCACTGTCGAGCTGGGGGGCAAAGCCGTCAAGAGCTGCACCATGTTCGCGGTGCAGGCCAATGGCGCAAGCATCACCACCATCGAAGGTCTCGCAGCCAACGGCAAACTTCACGCGATACAGGAAGCATTCTGGAACGAACACGGCTTGCAGTGCGGGTTTTGCACCCCGGGCATGATCATGGCCTCAAAACAGATTCTCGATCGCAACCCGAACCCGACCGAGGAGGAAATCCGCCACGGCCTGGAAGGCAACATCTGCCGATGCACCGGCTACCAGCACATCGTCAATGCGGTGAAAGCCGCGGCGAAGGCAACAGGAGCATGACCATGGCCACCACAATCACCAGACCGAAAACTCTGATCGGTAAAGCCATCCGCCGGCGCGAGGATCCGCGGCTGATCACCGGCACGGCGACCTACGTGGAAGATATCAAGATGCCGGGCATGCATTATGCCGTGGTGGTGCGCAGCCCTCATGCCGCGGCGAAAATTCGCTCCATCGACACCAGCAAGGCGGCGGCGCGTCCGGGAGTGGTGGCGATCTTCACCGGCCAGGATGTGTCGAAAGTCGGCCCGGTACCCTGCGGAGCGTCCCTGCCGGGCCTGCGCGTGCCAAATCACACCATTCTCGCCACCGATCGCGTTTATTACGCCGGCCACCCGGTTGCGGTCGTGGTCGCAACCGACCGCTATATCGCCGCCGACGCCGCCGATGACGTGGAGGTCGATTGGGAGGTTTTGAAAGCCGTCGCCGATCCGCTGAAGGCGCTCGAACCGGGCGCGCCCGCCGTCCATCCGCAGTGGCCCGACAACAAAGCCTTCGATTTTCACCAGGAGCACGGCGACATCGACAAGGCCTTCGCCGAAGCCGACGTGATCGTGAAGCAGCGGATTTTGAGCCAGCGGCTGATTCCGACGCCCATGGAGACGCGCGGCGTGGTGGCCGAATGGCGCGCCGCCGATCGCGCGCTGAATCTCTACTCCTCGACGCAGATTCCGCACCTGCTGCGCAGCATGGTGGCGCAGATGCTCGGCCTCGAAGAGAACCGGCTGCGGGTGGTCGCCCCCGAGGTCGGCGGCGGATTCGGATGCAAGCTCAACGTCTATGCCGAGGAAGCGTTGATGGGCTTCGTGGCGATGAAGATCAATAAACCGGTAAAGTGGATCGAGACGCGCCGCGAAAATTATCTCACCACCATTCACGGCCGCGGCCACGTCGACGATTACGAGCTTTCGGCCAAGCGCGACGGCACCATCACCGGGATCAAGCTGCGCATCATTCAGGACCTCGGCGCGTATCATCAGTTGCTGACGCCGGCCATCCCGACGCTCAGCGTCCTGATGATGCCCGGGCTTTATAAGACTCAAAACATTTTCGCCGATATTGTCGGCGTCTTCACCAACTGCGTTCCGACCGACGCCTACCGCGGCGCGGGCCGCCCGGAAGCGACGCACGGAATCGAGCGCATGGTGGATATTCTCGCCGCGGAACTGAAAATGGATCCGGCCGAAATCCGCCTGAAAAACTTCGTGCAGCCCAACGAATTTCCCTTCCCGACGGCCACCGGACTCATCTACGATTCCGGCGATTACGCCGCCCCGCTCAAGAAAGCGCTCGATATCGCCGAGTATGAAAAACTTCGCCGCGAACAGAGCGAATCCCGCAAACAAGGCAGGCTGATGGGCATCGGCATGTCGGCTTACGGCGAAATCTGCGCCTTCGGCCCGTCGCCGGCAACGCCCGCCGGCGGTTGGGAGAGCGCCACGGTGAAAATCGAGCCCTCGGGCAAGGTGACCGTGCTCACCGGCACGTCACCGCACGGCCAGGGCGAGGAGACGACCTTCGCGCAAATCGCCGCCGATGAGCTCGGCGTTGACATCGACGACGTGCTCGTCGTGCATGGCGATACGGCGCTGGTGCAATACGGCATCGGCACGTTCGGCAGCCGCGCGACCGCAGTGGGCGGCACGGCGGTTTACTTCGCGCTTCAGGATCTCAAGGCGAAGATTAAGAAATTCGGCGCGATGCTGCTCAACTCCGACGACGTCACGCTGGCCAACGGCCAGTGCATCGATAACAAAACCGGCGCCTCCAAATCGGTGCAGGAAATCGCCGCCGCATCCTACCGCGCCATGCAGCTCCCTCCCAACACCGAGCCGGGAATGGTTTCGACGCACTTCTGGGAGCCGCCGAACTTCACTTTCCCCTTCGGCGCCCATCTGGTGGTCACCGAGGTCGATCGCGACACCGGCGCGGTGAAGGTGGTCCGCTACATCGCCGTCGACGATTGCGGAAATATTTTGAATCCGCTGATCGTCACCGGGCAGGTGCACGGCGGCGTCGCGCAAGGCATCGGGCAGGCGCTTTATGAGCAAGCCGTCTACGACGAAGCCGGCCAGCTGATCACCGGCGAATTGATGGACTACGCCGTGCCCAAAGCGCACATGCTCCCGTGGATCGAATCCGATCATACGGTGACGCCGACGCCGGTCAATCCGCTGGGGGTCAAGGGCGTGGGCGAAGCCGGCACCATCGGATGCTCGCCGGCTGTCGTCAATTCGGTGGTCGATGCTCTTTCGCCGCTCGGCGTAAAGCACATCGATATGCCGATGACGCCCGAAAAAATCTGGAAACTCATCAGGAGCGCGCAATGATTCCGCAAACTTTCGACTACACCGCGCCGGCCACGCTCGATCAGGCCCTTGCCTTGATCGCGCAGGGCGCGAAACCGCTGGCCGGCGGCATGAGCCTGATCCCGATGATGAAGCTGCGGCTCGCAGCGCCGGAGCATCTGGTGGACATCGGGCGCCTGAAGGAGCTCAACTATATTCGCGAGGACGCCGGCGCGCTCCATCTCGGCGCCGGCTGCACGCATTACGAAGTCGAAACGTCGCCGCTGTTGAGAGGAAAATGCCCGCTGCTTTCTGAAACCGCCGCGCATATCGGCGACGTGCAGGTTCGCAACATGGGAACCATCGGAGGCAGCATCGCGCACGCCGATCCTTCCGCCGATTATCCGGCCGCGCTACAGGCGCTCGAAGCAAAAATCGTGCTGCGCGGGGCCCAATCGCAAAGAACGGTTGCGGCCTCCGCCTTTTTCCTGGACACTTTCGCAACCGCGCTCGAGCCGGGCGAGATCGTGAGCGAAATCATCGTGCCGGTCGAGGAGGCGGGCGCCGGCGCAAGCTATCAGAAGATGGCGCAGCCGGCCAGCGGATTCGCCATTGTCGGAGTCGCCGCGCGCCTGCGCCGGTCCGGCGGAAAGATCGCCATGGCGCGGATCGGTGTCACCGGTCTGGCCGGCCGCTCCTTCCGCGCGACCGCGGCGGAGAAGGCTTTGGAAAATACAGCGGGTTCGGCGGCGGAGATTCAAGCTGCGGCGGCGCTGGTGGCGCAAGGCGTCGAAGCCAACTCGGATCTGCACGCCTCGGCCGAATACCGCAAGCATCTCGCCGCCGTTTACGCCGGCCGCGCCCTGTTCGCCGCTCTGGCGAGGACCGCTTGAAAATCTCCGGATCGCAACGGCTGCCGTTTCCGCCGGATCAGAGCTACGCGTTGATGCAGGACCCGGAGGCGCTGGCCCGCGCCATTCCCGGCTGCGAATCGCTTGAGCAGACCGGCGAAAACGAGTACCGCATGAAAATGAAAATGGCGCTGGCCGCCTTTTCCGGCGCCTTCGAAGGCAAAGTGCGGATCAGCGAGCAGCAGCCGCCCTCCAGCTTTCGTCTGGATGTGGAGGGCTCCGGAAAAATCGGTTTCGTCAAAGGCGGCGGCGTTTTAAAACTGGAGCCCTCGGAGACGGAAACGGTGGTCAACTACGACGGCGACGTGCAGGTCGGCGGCACCATCGCGGCGGTGGGTCAGAGGCTGATCGAAGGCGCCGCGAAGTCGATGATCCAGCGATTTTTCGAAAAACTCGCCGCAAGCTAGCCGCTATCCCGCGAGCAACGCCGGATTTAACCACAATTTCTGAAGTAATCGCCCGAGATCGATCAGCCCGGCGAGATCCGTGGGCTTGGGGATATAGCAGTTGGCTTGCAGTTCATAGGCGCGGCCCACGTCCTCGTGGCTGGTGGAGGCGCTCAGCACCACCACCGGAATGCGGCGCAGCGATTGCTCGCTTTTAATTTCGGCCAGCACCTCCCGCCCGCTTTTGCGCGGCAAATTCAGGTCCAGAAGAATCAAGGACGGCCGCGGGCTGCCCGAATACGGGCCTTCCCGCCTCAAAAACGCCATCGCCTGTTCTCCGTCGGGGGTGACATGAAACTTTGAAACGATCCCGCCCTCCTTGAATGCCTCCTTTATGAGCCGAACATCGCACGCGTTATCATCAACAATTAATATTTCCGCCGGAGCGTATGAAGGGTAGCAACACATCAGCCTTTTTATCGTCACAAGACCCTTAAGGCAAGAGCCCCACCGTATCCAGAAAAATCCGAGCATCAATTTTCGGGAATCGTGAAGTGGAAAACGGAGCCTTCGCCGGGCGTCGAATCAACCCAAATGCGCCCGCCGTGTCTTTCAATAATCTTCTGGCAGATCGCCAGACCCACGCCCGAGCCGGGAAACTCATCGGAGCCCTCCAGGCGCTCAAAAATTCGAAATACGCGCTCGCGATGTGCCGGATCGATTCCGATGCCGTTATCACGCACCGAGAACAGCCATTCGCGCTGCCGCCGTTCCGCGGAGATATGCACGCGCGGCGTTTCGTTTCGCGTGAATTTGATCGCGTTGGCGATCAGATTTTGAAAAACCTGCGCCAGAAGCCCGGGATCGGCGACGATCTGCGGCAGATCGGAAGCGGTAATCACGGCGCGGCGCTCGGAAATGGCCGTGCTCAAATTCGCGAGCGCGGCGCCCAGCATCTCCTGCGCCGCGATGCGCCGCTTATTGAGCGGCCGCGTTCCGGCGCGCGAGAGGCTGAGCACGTCGCCAATCAGATTTTTCATGCGCTGCGAGCCTTCCATGGCGTAGCGGATGAATTCCCGCGCGTCCTCATCCAACTGATTGGCGTATCGGCGCTGTAGCAGATCCAGATAGCCGGTGATCATGCGCAGAGGTTCCTGCATGTCATGCGAGGCCAAAGATGCGAACTGTTCCAGTTCGGCGTTGGCGCGCCGCAGCGTGGCCTCGCTCGCCCGCAGCTCGGCGTGAGCCTTGCTCAGCTCGTCCTCGTGCTTTTTCCGCTCCGTGATGTCGTTGACAAAGCCCAGCGCGATCACGCCATTCTCGTCCGGCGTATAACTTAAGCCGACCTCGACCGGAAACTCCGTTCCATCCTTCCGCCGCGCCGCCAGATCCACGCCGGGACCCATCTCCCGGATTCGCGGTTCCTGGAAAAAGTTCCGGACGTGAGCGATGTGCGCGCCGCGATAGCGATCCGGCAGGAGAATCTCCAGATCCTGGCCGATCAGCTCCTCGCGCCGGTAGCCGAACATCTCCTCGATACGCCGGTTGACCAGCAGAATGCGGCCTTCGGCGCCAATCGCAATGAACCCCTGCGAGGCTGCCTCGAGGAAGGATCGCATCCGCGCCTCACTCGACAGGCGCGCCGCTTCGGCCGCCTTTCGCAGCTTCTCCTCGGCTTCCGCGCGAGCGCGCATCTCTCCCAGCAGATGTTCGTTGGCGCGTTCAAGCTCTTCGGGAGCAGGAATGCGCAGCGCGACCGGCGCAAGCTTGGCCGTCATAATCGCGGTCGCAATCGAGAGCACCGCCGTGATCGCCTTGACGATTCCCTCCAGGCCATAGGCCCCATGCCAGACGTCCCAAACCGAAATCAGCCGCGTGGTTCCGCAAGACAGAATGAACGCCGCGAACATTCCCGTCAGCCCGCGCATGCGCAGCGAGGGACGCCGGTGAAGAATGTACAGCAGCGTGAACGGGATCGAGTAATACGCGAGCGCGATGAGGGCGTCCGAGATTACATTCAGCCAAAGAATGTCCCGCCGCCACAGATAGCACATCCCCTGCGGCATGTAATCGGGAGAGAAGAATTGGCGAAAGAAGTCCACGTGACTCCAGTAATTGAGTCGGGCGGTGGACCAAAAACTCTCTCCGCTAAAGTGGAATATTTCCGTGTTTCTTTTTCGGAAACGTATCCACTTTCGTTTCGAGCAGGCGAAGGGCGCGGATGACACGCCCGCGCGTCAGACGAGGCTCGATCACATCGTCCACGAATCCGTGCTCGGCGGCAACGAACGGATTGGCGAAGCGTTCCTGAAACTCTTCGGTTTTTGCCTTGCGGACGCTCTGCTGGGCCTCCGGCGACCTGGCGGCGGCGAGTTCGCGGCGATAAACGATATTTACCGCTCCATCGGCCCCCATCACCGCGATTTCGGCGGAGGGCCAGGCGAAATTAAAATCGGTGCGCAGGTGCTTGGATCCCATCACGCAATACGCTCCGCCGTAGGCTTTTCGCGTGATAATCGTGATTTTGGGAACGGTCGCTTCGGCGAAAGCATACAGCAGCTTCGCGCCGTGGCGGATGATTCCGCCGAACTCCTGCGCGGTGCCGGGCAGGAACCCGGGCACATCCTCGAAGGTAAGGATCGGAATATTGAAAGCGTCGCAAAAGCGGACGAAGCGCGCGCCTTTGGTGGAAGAATCGATATCGAGGCAGCCGGCCAGAAACGCGGGCTGATTGGCGACGATGCCGACGGGGCGGCCGTCCATGCGCGCGAAACCGATGACGATATTGCGCGCCCAGTGTTCCTGCACTTCGAAAAAATTGCCGTCGTCAATCACGCGGCGGATCACATCCTTGATGTCGTAGGGCTGATTGGACGCCGCGGGCACGATCGAATCGAGGGCGGCGTCCTCGCGATCCACCGGATCGGCCGTCGCCTTGCGCGGCGGATCTTCGCGGTTGTTTTGCGGTAGATATGTCATCAATTCGCGGATCATGCGGAGGCAATCGGCATCCTCG
>JAJPHS010000150.1 GCA_021325175.1 Terriglobia bacterium | reverse complement strand
GCCTTGGCCCACGCCTGCAACATGCGAATCTGCCGCCCGTGCGTCACGTTCAGCACGCGCTCGCCGGGCTGCATCTCGGTAGCACGGCTCTGAATCGTGCCTATGAACCGATCCTTCGCCGCGTTAAAACTCTCTCCAGGTTCTCCGGAGTGCTGCCCCACGCCCTCCGGCGCTTCATCGGGCGTCTCAACGATCCGCTTGTCAATCGCCGCGCGCTCCCGGTCGGCGGGCTGCCCTTCGTGCTCCCCAAGCTTCCACGGACCCAAGCCAATATCCGGCTGGGCGTTCGGATCGACCATCCTCGCTGTTTCCATGGCCCGGTCCATCGGACTCGAATACACGCGGTCGAAGTTTCCAGAGCCCTGCTCGGCCAGCGCCGCCGATTGTTCCCGGCCGGTGTCGTTCAGGGGTGGATTGCTCGATCCGGTGACGCGCCGCCCGCCCGGCTCGCTGGATACAATGTCTTCCAGTTTCGCCGTACCAGATTGCGGCTCTTCCGCAACAATGTCGTCAAGAGAAGCCCGCCGCGGAGTTTCTTCTTCAGTAGCAAGCGCCTCCGCGCCAGCGCGCGCCGATTCAGCAGCCTTCGCCACATCGGGTTCCGTCGTTTCCGCTGCGGCTCTTGGACCACCACGAACCGCGTGGACGCCCGCCGCTGCGCCCATGCCGGCGGTCAAACCAGCCTCGGTGATCGCCGCGGCCGCCGTGGGCCAGTCTTTCCTATCGATCGCGTCTCTGATCCGCGGATACTGCTTGTATGCGTTCCGCAGCATGTCAATGCTGAATCCCGCACTCACCGCGCGCGGCAGATACTTCGACACGTTGCCGAGCACGCCGAGACCACCAGAACCAGCCATCATCAGCAGGTTCGGCGCGGTGGTCATCCCTTCAGTGAATTGGAGCGCGCCCTTGCCGATGCCGCCGGCAACCGATTCCGGCGCGCCCGGCGCGAGCGCCGTAGGCCGAACCAGCGGCAGATCTGTAGTCGGCGTGTGTTGCTCCGCCGGAGCCTCGTAGGATATGCCCAGAGCCCGCCCTACCGGCGTGTCGGTTTCTCCCGGCGCGCCTTGCGGATTTCCCAGCACCATCCGCTTTAACCGCTCAAGGAACGATGGGGCTGCCGCTGGCCCGATCGTCGGGCCAGCTGGCCGCGCCTTGTTCAACTCGTTGTGCAGATCGGCTACCGCCGCCTGGTGAGACGATTCGAACTGCTCACGCGAAGGTAGATCCTCCGGCCGCTCCGGTTGCGCCGATAAAGGATCGATATCGTCAAGCCGCGCTGTTCCGTGCTGCGCATCCGGGCGCGGATCTTCAACGATATCGTCAAGCCGCGCCGTTGCCATCGCTCAACTCCACAACGCGGGCGTGGACTCCAGCCAGCGCGTTCAGCATGACGCACAGGATCTCGGCCATCTCGCGATCGCGCAGAATCGCGTACAGGTACGGACCCTTCGGATACGCGGCCGGACCCAGCAGCCGCTTCACCTCCTCGCGGTTTGCCTGGTGATCGATTCGGGCCTCAATCTTGACCATCTAGTAAATAAACGTGCCGTCGGCGTTGATCTGCTTGATCGTGACGCTCTTGCCGTTCTTCAGTCTCACCGTCTGGCCGACACGATATTTCCCGTTCCCCGGCACCGCGCCCCGATCCGCATTCCCACCGGACGCCGGCGGCGCGGCCTGTCCACTACCGCTGGCACCAGGGTTGTTCAGTCCGCGCTTGTTGGCAATCGCCGCCGCGCGCTCTTTAAGGCTCGCCACCTGCGCCAGGGACTCGCCGAGCGCGTTCTTCAATCGCAGACGCTGCGCGTAATTCATGGTGAGCTTCTTGCCCGACCACGGATCGGTAAACTCCTCGCCATCGTTCACCGCGGGCTGGCTGGTCTTCTGGCCGAGCATTCCCGTCGTTTCCTGCGTGTCGAGCAGCGCCTGCGCGCTGAGCGCCCTCTGCTCCTCCTTGAACGCATTGTCGAGGAGTGTCGAGTGCTGCTTTTGATCGGCGTCGAATAACCGGAGTTGCGTTCGGTTATTGATGTTGCTCTGCGCGTCCCCGGAAATCGCGGCGCGCGCCTGCTGCCAGCGATTCTGGTAGTCGAGCTTTTGCGCGTTCTGCTCGGCCTGAAACTGTTCTTTCGCGTCTTGCAGCCGTTGCGCGGCATCGGCGCGCATCTGCGCCACCGTCTTCTGTGTGTCCGCGCGAATGCCAGCGCCAGTGGTCGTCGCCACGCCGCGGATGTCCGCCGGGAACATCGTCTTGATGTTTTCCGGGAGATCCCGATAGTCGGGATTCATTCCGTACTTTTTGATCGTGTCCGCGTCGAACACGTCACCCAGGCGCACGCCGCGCGCCTGGAGATCGGCGGCGCGGGTCGCGCTTTCGCCCGCGCCACGGCCGCGCGCCTGGGCTTGCGCCAAGTCGCCAGCCTGCTGCACCGCCGCGGCGCGCTGCGGCGCTCCGAGCAGCATCTGCCGGCGAATCTGCTCTTCCATCGTGGGAATTTCCCACTGGACCGTGTCGCCTTCGGCTGTTTTATGATTCGCGACTGTCCGGCCATCCTCGCCGGCTTTACGGATCACGCTGAAAGACTGGCCGCCGCCGATAATACCCGGACCTTCCGGAATGGTCTGTTCGTCCTTGACCACGCCGTTGATCACCGGCCTCGCGCCGAGCTGCTGCATGTGCTCGGCGAACGCCTGATCGGCTTCCTGGTTAGCCCTCATCTGCTGCTGTTTTTCGAGATCGACCTGCTGCTGTCGCGCCCACATCTCCGTACCGGGAACGGGCTGCGTGAGCAGGTTTTTCATGATTTGACCGAATCCGCCCATGCGCCCCCCTTAGATGTGAAAACTCGAGCTGCTCGTGTTACTCGCGCCGGTCTGCTGCTGGTTTCCGCTCGCGCTCGTCTGGCTCGTTTGGCCGAAATTCATGCCAAGCAACGCCTGCGCGATCTGCGATGCCTCCAGCGGCAGTGACGCCGCCGTCTGCTGAAACGAAGTATCGTTGCCTGCGAGTTGCCCGGCGCGTTGAAGGTTCGCCTGAGCCAGCGCCATGCCGTACTTACCGCTCGATCCGCCGCCGGTCGACAAGAACTGCTGCCGAAGGCTATCCGCTAACCCGTTGTAATTCTGGTTTATCTGGTTTGCGGCTTGCTGCTGGAACGGCTGCACCGTCGATTGCGGGTTCGCCATCAGATTGCTGATGTAGTTGAACAGCGTCGGCTGAAGCCCCGACTGGTACGGAGTCAGCGTTCGCTGGGTGTTTGTCGATCCGCTTGACGAGTAATTCGCATTCGAGTTGCTGTTCGTATTCGAGCTGCTGTCCCCAAACCCGAACATGTTGCCGAGATTCCCGCCGAACAGACTCGCTACCGATGACATAATCCTCCTTCCGCAGACCGAGAATTACCGCATCGACCGGCTTGCCATTTTGTAGCGTCTGCCCGGCGAGCAACCCCTCTTTCGAGCCGCCGAGAGCCTTCACAATCCCGATCAGCGCGTGGTTTGAGCGGAAGGCGGTCGACATGATCTTTATCACGCCATCGGCGAACAATTCCTCGCACACCATGCGCAGCGACGCCACCGTGGTTTCGTGTCCCCAGAAGGAGCGCTTGAAGATACAATGCAGATCGGCAAGCACGGGCGAAAGCCGACTCGATTCGATCACCCCGCCGAGATCCCCGTCCCTGATTACCTGCCACGTCTTTCTTCCTCGCGCATCCAATTCCACCCATCGCGCCACGAATTCATCGAGCGTCTTTGGGCTAAAATCATCCGCAACGCGGCCCCGAAACCTCGACATCCATTGCCAGACTCTCGGTACCGCATACAGCGGAAACCCTTTCTCGACTCGAACCGACACGTCACCTCTGAACGGTCGACGAACTGCCGGTGAAGATCACGCCATGCGCGGCGGCCGTCGGGACCTCCTGCGTCGACTTGGCAAGCCGCGCCGTCATGTCGGCGACCTGCGCCAGGGCCGCCTCATGCGCGTCGGCCGGAACCACCGGAGCCGCCGCGAGAGCGCCCGTCACCGTCGCCGCGACCTCCTCTTTTGACGGAGTCGACGCCGCGGACTTGTGTTTTTCGATCAGCCCGATCAGATCTTCAACCAGCTTTTCGGCGACAGGGGCCAGCGCCTCGATCATCGTAACTTCAGCGGGATTCATGATTTCTCCTGCTGGTTAATTGCCAGAACAGGAGGACTAGGAATTGAGGGTAAAACTCACCGACCACCCCATCAGGCCCATCACCACGCGCGCGGTGAAGGTCTGGCCGTTCTGGGTGACCTGCTGGCCGTTTTTAACCGTCGGCTGTCCATTGTTCATCGCGCCAGGTCCGGGCGCATAGAGGCTGCCGAAGGCGAGCGGACCAACAACGTTATTCGCGGGGGCGACGATCGGCGCGGGCGCCGCGAACGGCGGATAATCCGCAAGGCTCGTGCTCACCTTGATCGCGCCCGCTGGCGGATGGAGCGGATCGTAGGGGTTATACGGCGCATTTCCGCCGCCCGGCAGGAAGCCGATCGAGGGCTGTAGGGCCGAAGGCACCCACGACAAACCGTCCACCTGGCGGATAGTCATGCATTCGAGCGGGTCCATCTGATCGCCGGTGACGGCGAGCCCCACCATAATGGGCACGTCGATCACAAAGCCTTGCTGGGCCAGTTCCATCGCGAGCGTAATCCGGTCGGGAGAGGCGAGCGCGCGAAGCGCCTGCACCGGCGTGGGCTGCGATGCCCAATAGGCATCGGCGAAAATCTGGGCGGCCGACTTGGTCGAAGCGGAATTAGGAGAAGTGCTCATACATCGGGTAATTGCCCACGATCACTTCTTGGCCGGTTTCGGCGGTTCTTTGCGCGAAATCTCGCCGGTTTTGGTATCCACCTGGCAGGAAGCAGGCTCTATTTTAGCCTCCGCGCACCGCCTGGAGACGATGGCGTTGCTCTCTGCGATGAATGGCTCGGCCGCGATTTGCAGCTGGAGTTTCAGCTTGTCCACCTCCGCCTGATCCTTCTGGATCGTCTGCAACTCTTCGCCCGTGAGTTTCACGGGCTTATACTGACCGCACGCCGCGATTGCGACCGCAAATACAAACACCAATCTTTGCATGCTTTCTCTCCTAGTGTCGTGTCCCGGAGATACGTTGAACAAAATCGGCCGCCTTTGTTCAACGTATCTCCGGGACACGACACTAGCAGTGTGTGACGATGCCTCCGGACGAGGCGAACGACGCCGAAGGAGCGCCTGAGCAACTAACACCCGAAGTTCCTCCAACTGTAACATTTTGTCCGCTATCCAAAAGCAGACTTCCCAGTAGAATATGAAGATTGTGATTCACTAGGTTAATTTGGTCTTCCACGTTAATCGCTCCTCCACCCTCGCTGTAAAGAGTAGTTATATAAAGGGCGTCAATGTACCCGCTTCCGAAGGTGGTGCCAGATACTCCAAGGCTATAAGTGCCTCCAGTAGAGGGCACCACATAGGTTGTATCGATTTGGTCAAAAGTGGTTACTCCGGCGGTGAATGTCTTCGTCCCGGTAATCGTTTGCGTCGTATCTGTCGTCACGCAGTCCGAAATGATACTCGAGCACGTCCCTGGAATGGAGGTCGTATTTAGGGTTGTGATATAGGCCGTATTCCAGTAATTCGAGGAAAGGCCGATAGATCCGGTATTGTTCGAAGATGGCTCAACGATTTGAGAGTGAACCGTATCGATGAATGCCGCACTCGCGTAGTTACTGCTTCCTCCAATGAAGTTGACATACAAAGCGTCAAATCCAAGGCTGGTAGTACCCAACTCTGTGTATTTGCCGCTCGCCGGAATGATGGTATTTACGCTGGAGCTCGTTTCCTGAAATTGTAAGACAGTTGCGGTGCTAACACCGGTTAGCGTCAGGGTGTTCGGGCTACTGGTTGCGCTCCACTCAAAGCAGCCCGTGCTTACAAGCGCCGGACCGTAACAGACATAATCACGCAAACCGTAGAAGGTGTACCCGAAGAACTCCTGCATTCCGTAGTTTGTGGACCCAATATTGTAGGTGTTGTCCGCTGTGGGAATGAGGTTGGCTCCAAGGTTGATCGTCGATCCGCTGAGGGCCTGTAAGCCGCCCAGATAATTCACATTCGAGAAGAACTCTCCCCAATATTTCCCGGTGCTGCCAAGCAGCTGAGATGTGGTCTGAGGAAGCAGGTATCCAGAGCTGCTTAACGATAGCCACAAGTTGCCGGAGGACCAGAATTGCGTAGCTCCACCGGTGCTGGTGTTGGGGCCAACGTTGAAATTATTCGAGGCGTCCAACAGCAGCAGCGAAGTTGCCACGCCACCGGTTGTGTACCAACCCAAGGGAGTGTCGTTCGCAAAAGTTTTCTGCGAATAAATCTCCTGGATCGTGTTTGTCGTCACGAAACCGATCCACGACCCGTCGCAGCCCCAATAATTCCCGTTTGCAGTGTTGAACTGCATCGGCAGTCCGGCGGTGCAGCTTCCCGATGGATCGGTGGTTACCGGCGTGATCGCCGCCACGCCGACGCAACTCACCCAGCCGAGCGTATGCGCCGAGGCCCAGCCCCAACACTGTCCGCTCGATCCGTCGGCGCCCGGCAGCGTGAACGTGATGTCCGCCGCAACCGACGCCGGGGCGATAAGGCCAACCCTGTGCGCCTGCGAGGAATCCCACAGATAAAGCTGATTCGCGCTGCCGGCATACGGCAGAACCGAGACCGGTCCCGGAAGGTCCGTCTGCGCGAACCCGGAGGCCATCGCCATCAGCAGCAGAAAGGATTTACGAAGCATTCGTTATAGGAATTGCCGTCAGGAACCACTTGAGGTTTCCATCCGCCGGATCGGTGATCGCCGTGAACACCAAAATAGAATAGGTGCTTGCTTTCCCTCCGAGGTGCGCCTGGCTCACCCGAAAGGGAGGATTCGACCAGGTGACCGTGTGGCCGCCCGTCGGATCTTGCAGCAGCAAGACGACCAAGATGTTTCCCTGTGCGACCGGTGCCGGGGTATTGATGGTCGTCGCCGCGGTGAGCGTCTGGGAGGCCACGGTTACCCCTCCGCCACTCGTAATCGAGACGCTCGCCGCCTGCTTCACCCCGCCAATCATGGCGTAGCGCTTGTCGGCGGATCGCAGGTTCAATGCGTCGGTCGGCGCAACCGGATCGGCCAAGTTGACGATCCCAAAGCCTCCCATGTCGAGCGCGCCGGAAATCTTGAGACTTCCGCCTTCCGTGATCGCCGCCGCGATCGCGCGGAGCCTGAGGTTTAGCGCATCAACCAGTTGATCGCCCGCCGTGCCCGCCGCGATCGGAGTGATGGTGACAGGAGCGCTCATTCGCTCATTCCACGGCGTCAACCGGAAGATCGATCCAGGTGAACTCTTCCGGCGTCGTCCTCACCGGCATGGGCATTTTGTTCCACGCCTCCGGCGTCTCGCGCACCGGCATATTGAATTGCGCGAAATCGTCAGGGGTCGGCGGAAGCGGCACGTTCACCCATTGCCAATCTCCGCCGTTCACGCCGAGCCTTCGAGCGAGGACCTTCAACTCAAAAAGGCGCGTCGGGTAATTCCCCTGCACGCGAAACTTGGTCAACCGGCCCTTGGTATTCCCCGGCAGCCGCGACACGACAGGCGCGCGCCCGCTGGTCGTGAGCGTGGTATTGACGGCAATCGACGCCACCACGGCCATATTGAGGTTCGGCAGGTCCGTCTCTACCTCGAGCGTCATCGCGCCGCCGGTCTGCGCGACAATCACGATCTCCCGGTAAATCGCCGTACCGCCCAGCAGATCGAGCGGTTGCGTCTCCCATACCTCGCCCTGCGAGCCATCGAAGTACACGCCGATCGGCCGCACCCTGAAACTCGCCCGGCCGTGTAGCCGAAGGATTCCCGTGGGCGGGGGAACAATCTTCACTTGAAACAGATCGCCATAGGCCAGCACGTCGTTAAAATCTTCGCCCGCGAATGTATAGGGCTGGCGCGTCGCGCCCTGCACTGGAAGCGATAGCGTGCGCGCCGCCTGCAAGCCGCTCTGCCCCGGAAGGTCGGTGTAGATAATCACCTGGCCGCCCGCGGCGCTTGCGTCGTAATCGAGCATGAAATCTTTCAACTCACCGACGCGGCCCGGAGCCACGCTGAATTGCGGCGAAAGATAGAACTGACCAAGGGTACCGTCGAGCCATTCGCCGATCGCGCGCGAGCGGATAATCGCGGGTCCGTGCAGCCGGATATAGCCGCCGCTCGGCGGGTAAACCCGCACCTTGAAAATGCGCCCGTAGGGTAGATTCAGGCTCCCGTCTTCCAACTGGAAAAGAAATGGAAGCCGGGTCGATTCGACCGGCACGTTGAGCGTGCGCCGGATCGCGAGGCCATAGCCTGGCAGGTCCGAATAGATCACAACCGTCGCGCCAACGCCGCTCACTTCATAATCGAGAAGCAGATCCTTCCATTCCGCGACCTGGTTATTATCGACGATGAAATCGGGAGACTCGTAATACTCCCCGATCGTCCCGTCGACATACTCCCCGATCACCCTCTGGCGCACGCGCAGCTTGTGAATCTGGAAATTAAGCGCTTGCGCCGTGAAGGTGAAGCGGAAATTCCGGCCCTCAATGAGACTCGGCAGCCTCATCCGCGCGTTGCCGCGGCCCAAGGGAGCCGTGAAGGTGTTCGTGTCGCGCTGAGTCAGCACATTTCCTGGCAGATCGCTCGATAGAATTCGCTGGATCGTCTGACCCGCGCCCGTTAGGTAGAGCTCGAGATAATCCACCTGCTTCACGCGCTCCGGCTGCCCCAGATCGGTGAACCCCGAATCGATGGTGCTGGCGGCGCGCTCCTCCGGGTACCAATGGACGTACACATTGTAAATAATGCACGTGCTGGTCGCGTTGCCGGTGATCTGCACGGCGATGTTCTTCGCGCGCAACCCCTCGTCGGTCGCCCCCTCAACTTGGATGTTGAGCGAGGAAAGGCTAAACACCTGCGTTGTGCGATTGGAGCTGGCGATCGTTCCCAGGCTAAGCACCGTTCCGTTGTCGTAGACGATCGATACAGAGAGCGTCGAGACTGGCTGAAATCCGCCGAAAGAGGTCTGGAAATCAATGACGATATCGGAATACCACTTAAAGTTGTCGGGTAGTCCCTGATCGGAAAAGCGCGACTGCCAAGCCAACGGAATGGGGTTTGCTCCGTCGAGCGCGGTTGACGCCTGCTCGATTGCCCACAATTGTCCAGCCCCGGAGGCCGTCACCGCGGCCATCAGCGAATTTCCCGCTCCCTCGTACTTCAAAGCCGTGAACCCGGTCGTCGAGGAGCCGAGATTCAGCTTCATCCTAGACCAGCGATAGGACGGGATCTGCCCGAAGGCGGTCTGCCCTGGCAACTGACAGATCAGCGTGACATTCGGGTAAGTCGAGCCCTGCTCCGGATAACTCACGTAGAGCCGGTCGTTAACGATCTCCAGCACGGAATTGACGATATTGACAGGATCGATCGGAGGGAGATAGGTCCCGGTGCTCAACAGCACCGAATCGCCTTTAAAGATCGGATCGAGCACGCCGCTGATTTTCGCCTTATAATCCTGATTTCTGAGGTACACTCCCTCCGGACCCATGAAGTAGTCAATTTGTCCGGCATTGCACACCGCGCGCGGCCCGACCAGTCCGATGCTCGTGTCGATCAGCTGCGCGTCCACGTTCGCGGGATCGCCAGGCAGCAGCCACAGCGACCG
>JAJPHS010000169.1 GCA_021325175.1 Terriglobia bacterium | reverse complement strand
GCGCGCGCGCGCGGAAAATTTATTCATCCCGACCTTTGCCGTGTCGCCCTCCGGCGCCTACGTCCCCGGTACCGCGATCAAGGGCGCGCTGCGCACCGGCGCGGTTTTTAACCTGTGGAGCGAGGCGACGATTCGCGATCTGGCCGCGCGTCTGGCCGACGATCGCCTTCCGCGCAACTTCGCCGCCAAGGCCGAGGATTCAGTGCTGGGCGGTCCGGGCGCGAACCGGATGCGGCGCGTTTCAGCCGGCGATTCCTCGCCCATCGCGCATTCGACCATGAAAGTTTATCTGCTGCGCGTCGCGACGCTGGTGGCGCGCGGAGCGAAATTCGAGGTGGGCTGGAAATCCCCGCGCGGCTCGGTCGATTCCCGCCACATCGAGGACGCGACGCCGATTTTCGCGGAAATGGCCGCGCCCGGGACGGTTTTCAGCGGGGATTGGCGCGAACGCTCGGCGGCCGATCGCGGGAAATTATTTCAGGCGAGCAACAAGCATGCCGCCGCTCTGATCGCGCGGCACAAGGAATACGCGGCTTCGGCGGGACTGCCCTATCTGGCGGCCACTATGGCCGCGCTGGAGGCCCGCGCGGGCGAGATCGGCGGCCGCGCCGATGTTTGCTTGCTCTCGATCGGATGGGGCGGCGGGCTGCTCGGCAAAGCGGCCTATTTGAATACGCAGGATGAGTCCTATCGCAAGATTTTGCGGCATTTACCGCTTTATCAGAAAGCGATTCAGAGCGGATTGCCGTTTCCCAAAACGCGCCGGATCGTGTTTCAGCAAAACCAGCCGGCGAGTCTGCCGGGCTGGGTGATGTTGGAGGTATCGGCTTAGCCGCGATCATGGGAGCCGTTCCGCGCAAGTTGTTTTTCCTGATCCTCGTTCTTACGGCCGCCTGTTCACGCCCGGCCGTTTCCACGCGCGATATCGATCACGATCTTCTCGAAACCACCATTCCCGCGTTGCAGGAATTTTATAAGTCGCGCAAGTACACGATTGAGCAGGTCGTCAACTGGCACATCGCCCGGATCGAGAAATACGACGGGATCTATCGGGCCGTCCAGACGCTGGACCGGGCGGGCGCGCTCGAAACCGCGCGGCGCGAGGACGCCGATACCGGTTCCGCGCACGGACCGTTATGGGGCGTGCCGATCGTGCTCAAGGCCAACACCAGCGTGAAAGGTCTGGTCACCACCGACGGATGGCAAGGCTACAAAATTCCCGGGCACGAGCTGATCGCGCCCAAAGATGCCACCATCGTAGCCAGGCTTCGCGCCGCCGGCGCCGTGATTTTAGGACAGACGAACATGCCGGATTTCGCGGCGAGCGATACCAATCGCAGCACCGCCTTCGGCCGCACGGGAAATGCCTACGACGTGCGATTCAGCCCCGGAGGCTCGTCGGGAGGAACGGTGACCGCGGTCACGTCCAACTTCGCGGTCGCCGGCAATGGCACCGATACCGGCAATTCAATCCGCATGCCGTCCTCGACCAGTTCCGTGGTCGGCGTGTTTCCGACGCGCGGCCTGGTCAGCATTGCGGGAATCGCGCCGCTAGACTGGCTGCTGGACAACACCGGTCCGATCGCGCGCCAGGTCAGCGATGCGGCCATCGTTCTCGGCGTGATCGCGGGTGAAGATCCGCTTGATGAACGCACCATTGACTCGGCGGCGAAGGCGCAACCCGGCCCCTACACTCAGTACCTAAAGGCCGATGCGCTCAAAGGGAAACGCTTCGGCGTTCCGGCGTTTATTCTTCAGGGCGCCGGGATACCGTTTCAGGGCGTGCCCTCTTCTGAAGCGCCGGCGGAAGCCAAAAAAATTATCGACGAAGCGCGCGTGCCGCTGCGGCCGGAAACGCGCGAGGCGTTCCTGAAAGCGTTGGATGGCCTGCGATCCGCCGGCGCCACGGTCATCTTCGACGATGGTATTCTTTCCGGCAATTTCGCGGAAACGGTGGCGCGCGTCGCGACCATACCCTACATCCGTGAAGGCACCGAGCATTTTTTGGCCGAGTTCGGCCCCGCGCAGTATCACTCGGCCGAGGAGTATCGCAAAGCGGTGGGATCGCCGCTGCCGGTAACCATCATGGGAGGAGCGAATCCGGACAATCCCCGGCTGCGGCGGGCAGTGGCGCAGGCGATTTTCGAAAAAGACGCAAAAAGTGCGGCAAACGTCACGATTCCGCGTCAAAAATCGCTCGATTTGTACAATGAAACGCTCGACCGTTTTCACCTGGACGGATTCGTGTATCCCGCCGCGCAGATGCCGCCTCCGGATGAAACCATGCCGCAGGATGGCAGGCTGAGCTCCGGCCCGCATAGCGACACCGGCTGGGTGAACATGATCGGCGTTCCGGCCGTCGTTGTGCCGGGCGGATTTTATCCCGGCGGCTTGCCGTTCGGACTGGAGTTTTCGGCGCGGCCCTGGAAGGACGGGGATTTGCTCGGCTGGGCCTATGCCTACGAGCAGGCGACGCATCATCGCAAGCCTCCCACGCTGGTCGAGCGCGGGTTGCTGCCGGAGGCGCGCTAATTTTCCAGCTTCAGACTGGAAACGGCGATCTTATCGCCCTGAACATCTCCGGTCACGACCACCTTCATGTCGTCCTTTTTGGCCGATTCCTGAAGCGCCTTGAGCGCTTTTGCGTTGCCGGCTTCGTCGAATTGAAAGAACCTGTTGTCCGGCGTGAGGACTCCGAATCCGGTTTTGGCGCAATTCGGCTTCAGATTGCAGGTTCTTTCATGTTTGGCGGCCGCGTCCCCGCCTTCTTTCACCGCTTTTGCGGCGCACATGGTGGTGATGAGGATTCCGTCGACTTGTTCAGCGAGAGCCGTTCCGGCGAGGATGCCGGTCAGCGCGGCGGCGCGAAGAATATGGGTCCAGTTCATGGTGTATTCAGTTTACCTGGCCGGCGCGGCGAGCGTTCAGCGGGCTGCATTTTCGACCGTCAGGTCGTTTTTCACGCTGAAGACGCCCGGCACGGAATTGGCCGCCATGCCGGCCATGGTTTTATCGGCCTGGCTGGCGACGACGCCGACCAGGGTGACGTTTCCGTTCTTCACGATGATGTGAATCGGCGGGACGGCGCCCATTTCGTAGCGTTGAAGCTCCGGCTTGGAAAAGATGGCATGGTAGAGAGCGATCCGCAGGCGGTCGTCGTTGGGCGATAGGGGCAGGACTTCAATTTCGTTGGTAACGCCGGTGACGCCCTCGATTTTTTTGACGACGTTTTCGGCGTCGGATTTGAGGGTAGGCCGGGTCACCTGTCCGAACAGCGTCACGCGGGCACCATCCACGCGATAGGCGAGATTATCGAAAACGCTATAGAAGGGAAGCATCACCAGTTCATGGCGAACTTCTTTGGTGATCCGGTCGGTGGTTGAATCGGCCAGGCACAGGGCCAAAGGGAGCAGAAAGATTGCGCTCTTCATGGACGCCTCCTGAGGGAAGTGTATATCACAAGAAAAATCAGCGATATCGGGCATAATTCCCTGTTTACGGCTTTCGCGGACTGTGGTAGCATGGAGGTGCTTCCAATGGAGGCAATCCCCACCTCACCGAAAACGGAGTCGAAGATAATTCCCGAATGAGTTTTACCGTCTTTTTGGGCAACTTGCCCACCTGGGTTACAGCGGACGACATCAGGGGCTGGCTGTCAGCCGAGAACCTGGTCGCGGACGCCATTAAAGTGATCCGCAATCCCGAAACACAGGAGTCCAAGGGATTCGCGTTCATTGATGCGCCGAACAGCGAAGAGATGAACGCCATCATCCGGCGCTTTGATCGCGCGCCGCTGGAGGATCGTCTGCTTCGCGCCAATCCGGCGCAGCCGCCGAAGCCGAAAGGGCAAGGCAAACCGGGCGCCGCCTCGGGTCCGCATGGAGGGCATTCCGGTCCGCCGCCTCACGTTCGTCACGAAGGCCACGCCGCGGGCTCGCATGCTGCTGCGCAAGGCCAGGGCGAGCAGCGCCCGCCGCGGCGGGGCAAGCGCAGCGGCGGCAAACGAAACGGAAGCGGCGGCTCCAATAGCGCCTTCGCCGAAGAACTCGCCAAAGCCCTCTAAATTTCTTTCCCGCCGTTCCGGCTCGCCCGGAGTCTCTTTTTCGACGCCGTTCGTTGACAAGGATGATATACTGAACCGCTAAGAATCTCCATTATTCAGGTATTGGTGAGGGGCGTATTGCGTCCACGGTTGCGCGGTCGGAGGGGAGAAGTCCAGTGAGTGACCTGCTAATCATCCGCATTATATTAATCGCGCTGCTTGCCTGCGCATCTTATTTCCTGCGTCCCTTCGATCTTCCGGCGCCCATCGCCGGCGGCCTGGGCGTGATTCTCGGCGCGGCGGTGGTGGTTTTCGAGATTCGCATCAAGCGGGTCAGCCTGAAGCGTCTCATCGGCGCCGCCGTGGGCAGCGTGCTGGGAATTTTAGGCGCCTATCTGATTTCCCTGGTGTTGAACACGCTTTCGCCGCGCTACGCGATGATTCATTACGTCGAGATTTTTGTGTTGCTGCTGATGAGCTACTGCGGCCTGGTCGTGGGCGGCGCCAAGGGCGACATGCTGAATCTTTCCGCGCTCGGCGGGCTGTTCGGAGGCGAAAAAGCCGCTAAAACCAGTTTTAAGATCCTCGACACCAGCGTGATTATCGACGGCCGCATCGCCGATATCGCCGAGACTGGCTTTCTCGACGGCACGCTGGTGATCCCGCAATTTGTTCTGCGCGAGCTTCAACTGGTGGCCGATTCCTCCGATTCGATGAAGCGCAACCGCGGCCGCCGCGGCCTGGACATTTTGCAGCGCATCCAGAAGATGCCGCAGCTCGATATTCAAATCCTGGAGGATGATTTTCCCAATATCCGCGAGGTGGATATGAAGCTGCTCGAGCTGGCCAAGGCGTATAACTACAAGATCGTCACCAACGATTTCAATTTGAACAAGGTCGCGCAGCTCCACGGCGTCGAGGTGCTGAACATCAATGAGCTGGCCAACGCGCTGAAGCCGGTGGTGCTGCCGGGTGAAACCATGCGAGTTTTCATCTTGAAGGAAGGCAAGGAGTACAACCAGGGCGTGGCTTATCTGGACGACGGCACCATGGTTGTGGTCGATAATGCGCGCAAGATGATCTCCAAGACGATCGACATTTCGGTGACCAGCGTATTGCAGACCACGGCCGGCAAAATGATCTTCGGCCGCTTCGACGAGCGCACGCATGTGGTCCACGAAAAAGAGCGTCCGCCAGCGCGGGAGCACGTCCCGGCGGCGGGTGCGGGTTCGTAGCGCCATCTTTACGCTTATCCGGACGCTTATCCGGCTCTCCTGATCAATCTGATAATCTTGCAATTTATGAGACGTTCAGCACTCGTTTTCTCTCTGTTCGCGACTGTACTCTGCTTCACAGCCCTTGCTCAGCGTGGTGGACGCGGTTCAATGGCCGAATCCGGGCCGCGCATTACCGGACCCTACAAAGACATCCGCTGGCGGGAAATCGGACCGTTCCGCGGCGGGCGCGTGCTGGCCGTGGCGGGCGTCGATTCGCAGCCGCAAGTCTTCTATTTCGGCGCGACCGGGGGCGGCGTCTTCAAAACCACCGACGGCGGGGCGAGCTGGGTTCCCGTTTCCGACGGCCAGTTCACCAACGGCGACGTCGGCGCGATCGCCGTGGCGCCCTCGGATCCGAACGTGGTCTATGTGGGCATGGGCGAGGCTTGCATTCGCGGCAACACCTCGCCGGGCAACGGCGTGTATAAATCGACCGACGCGGGCAAGACGTGGAAGCACGTCGGCCTGGACGATACGCAGCAGATCGGCAAGGTGGTGATCGATCCGCGGGATGCCAACGTGGTTTACGTCGCGGCGCTCGGCCACGCCTGGGGGCCGAATGAAATGCGCGGCGTGTACAAGACCACCGACGGCGGCGCCACCTGGAAACAGGTGCTCACGCGCGGGCCCAAGGCCGGCGCGGTGGATCTGTCGATTGATCCGTCCAATCCCAACACGATTTACGCGGCCTTCTGGGAGGTGTACCGCAATGCCTACGATCTGGAAAGCGGCGGGCCGGGCAGCGGGCTCTGGAAATCGACCGACGGCGGCGCGACCTGGAAGGATTTGACGCGCAATCCGGGAATGCCGAAGGGCGTCATCGGCCGCGTGGGCGTTTCCGTTTCGCCCGCCAATCCGCAGCGCGTTTACGCGCTGGTCGAAGCCGAGGAAGGCGGCGCGTTCCGCTCCGATAACGGCGGCGACACCTGGATTCGCGTGAATTCGAGCAACGAGATCCGCCAGCGCGCCTGGTATTACACGCACGTGCTGGCCGATCCGAAAAACGCCGATGAAGTTTATTTTCTGAACGTGAATTTCTTCCGCTCCACCGACGGCGGCCGCTCCTTGCAGCCGATCCGGCCGCCGCATGGCGACAATCATGGCCTGTGGATCGCCTCGAACGATCCCAACCGCATGATCGAATCGAACGACGGCGGGGCGACGATCACGTTTAACGGCGGGCGTTCCTGGTCGACCGAGGACAACCAGCCCACGGCGCAGTTTTATCGCGTCGCGCTGGATAACGATTTTCCGTATCACGCCTACGGCGCGCAGCAGGATAATTCGACGGTGCGCATCGCCACGCGCGGCGGCCGCGGCGGCATCACCGAGCGCGACTGGTACGACGTAGGGGGCGGCGAAAGCGGCTGGATCGCCCCGGATCCGCGCGATACCGCCATCGTCTATGCCGGCAGCTACGGCAACCTGATCACGCGCTTCGACGCGCACACCGGTTTGCAGCGCAACATCAATCCCTGGCCGGATAATCCCATGGGCCATCCCGCCTCCGATCTGAAATACCGGTTTCAGTGGAGCTTTCCGATCATCATTTCGCCACATGATCCGACGGTGATCTATGCCGGGGCGAACGTGCTGTTCAAATCGACCGACGAAGGCCAATCCTGGACGCCGATTTCCGGCGATTTGACGCGCAACGACAAATCGAAGCAGGGATCTTCCGGCGGCCCGATTACGAAGGACAACACGTCGATTGAGTATTACGACACGATTTTCACCATCAACGAATCGCCGATCACGAAGGGCTTGATTTGGGTCGGCTCCGACGACGGCCTGATTCATTTGACGCGCGACGGCGGCAAGACCTGGATCAACGTTACGCCATCCAAGGATATTTTGCCGGAGTGGGCGCAGATCAACGCGATCGATCCATCGCCGTACGATCCGGGCACGGCTTACGTAGCCGCGACCAAATACAAATTCGACGATTATCATCCTTATTTGTACAAGACCACCGATTACGGCAAGACCTGGACGAAGATGACGAACGGCATCCCCGAAGATCACTTCACGCGCGTGGTCCGCGAAGATCCGAATCATAAAGGGATGCTGTTTGCGGGAACCGAATTCGGCATTTATGTTTCGTATGATTCCGGCGACCACTGGCAATCGATTCAATTAAATCTGCCGGTGGTGCCGATCACGGATCTGGCGTTCCAGAAGCGTGACAACGAACTGGTGGTGGCGACGCAGGGGCGCGCGTTCTGGGTGATGGACGATCTGGACCTGCTGTATCAGATTCGCGGCGAAACTCCCACCGAAGATGTGAAACTGTTCAAGCCGCGCGTGACGCTGCGGGCCGAGGGCGGGCGCGGGTTCGGCGGCGGAGGAGCGGTCGGACAGAATCCGCCCAGCGGAGCGGTGATCGAATACTACTTCAAGGAAAAGCCGCAGGGCGATGTGACCATCGAATTTCTGGACGCATCCGGAAAATCGGTGAACAAATACACCAGCCATGCGCCGGAACAGAACTCGGAAGATCGGGCGCGGGCGGAAGCGGAAGCGGAATTTAATCCGTTCGCCAATCGCGGGCCGGCGCGTGTTCCGGCCAATGAGGGCATGAACCGCTTCATCTGGGACCTGCATTATCCCGACGCGACGACGTTTCCGCACATGATTCTGTGGGCCGGCTCGACTCGCGGTCCGGTGGCGATTCCGGGGACGTACACCGTGAAGCTCACCGCGAACGGCAAAACGGAGACGCAGACGTTCGCGCTGGTGAAAGATCCGCGCCTCAAGACCACGCCGGAGCAGTACCAGCGGCAGCTCGCGCTGGCCTTGCAGATTCGGGATAAATTGTCGCAGACAAATCAGGCGGTGATCGACATTCGCGAGGCGAAAAAGCAGCTCGGCGAGTACGTTTCGCTGTGGCATGACAATCCGAACGCGAAGAAAGTGGTCGATATGGCCCAGGATCTGAGCAAGAAACTGAGCGCGGTGGAGGAGGAGTTGTATCAGGTGAAGAATCAGGCCGCCGAAGACCCGCTCAATTATCCGATCAAACTGAACAATCGTATTGCCTCGCTGCTCGGAGTCGTGGAGCAGAACGACGCCGGCCCGACGCGGCAGTCCGAGGAGGTCAACGAAGAGCTGACGACGCAGGTGAACGCGCAGCTTCGCGCGGCGCAGCGCCTGCTTACGGATGAAATCGCATCGTTCAATAAATTGGTGAAGGAAGCGAACATTCCGGCGGTGACGATCAAGCCGAAATTCGGAGTCGAATAGGTCGGCCGCAAGTTGCCCGGCGCAAGGCCATGGAACTTTATCTGCTTCGGCATGGTATCGCGGAGGATCGTGCGGCAAGCGGGCGCGATGCCGACCGGGCTCTGACCGAGGAAGGCAAGCGAAAGCTCGAAAAGGTTCTGAAGCGCGCGCGAAAAGCGGGCGTGGCTCCCGCGCTGATCCTTTCAAGCCCGTTGCTGCGCGCGATGGAAACCGCCCGGATGGCGGCGGGCGAACTCGGCTGCAAATCCGCGATCGTGCGTTGCGACGCCCTGCTGCCGGATTCGACGCCGCGCGATGCGTGGTCTGAAATCCGGGCGCATGGGGACGAGCCGTCGCTTCTTCTCACCGGCCACGAACCGCTTTTTTCGCATACAGCGGCGTGGCTGCTGGGGTCGACGCGGGCGATGGTCGATTTTCGAAAAGGCGCGCTGCTTTGCATCGAGTGCGCGTCGATGGGGCCCGAGCCGCGCGGTGTTCTGCAATGGATGCTGACGCCGAAGGTTTGTTAGAGGGCGGGTTGAAGCCCTGGGGGATGAAGGGATGTAACCACCGGTGCTGTTCGCGGTGAGCGTGCGCACGGCCCGGTCTGCGTATTGTAATGGTGATGTTGGACGAATACACTGGGGGCTGTTTCTTATAGACGGCAGGAGAAGCCTGAATGACCATCGCAGAAACGCTGCTTACCGACTTCGACATAGAGATAGCCAATACGCGCCGCACGCTGGAGCGCATCACCGAAGACCTGAAAGATTACAGGCCCCATGAGAAGTCCATGCCGATGGGACGGCTGGCCATGCACTGTGCCACCATCCCGCTTTTTGGCTATTACATTGTGGAAGACGATTCGATGGACCTTGCATCGCCGAAACGTCCGCACGCAGACCTCACCTTTCAGTCCCGCGATGAATGTCTGGCGCAGCTCGATGCATGTGCCGCAAAGTGCCGTGCTGCCCTTGCGGCCGCCAGCGATGAACATCTTCAGCAGGTGTGGCCCTTCACCTGGGGCCAGCAGGTATTGTCCAATGAAACGCGGCTGCGGACCTACCGCTCCATGTTCTTCAACCACATGATTCATCACGTGGCCCAGTTGGGCGTGTATCTGCGCCAGAACAATCTCCCGGTGCCGGCCCTGTACGGCCCTTCGGCAGACGAGCAGTGGTCTCCCAGGTAGACTTGCTTTACCGGCCCGTCCCAACAGCGTACAAAGCGCTTGCATGGGGCGGGACGTGGCCTTCAACGTTATCGGAGCTGGACCGGCGGGGAAAAGAAAGTTGATATGGATGCCCTGATTTTACATCGGATACAATTTGCGTTCACGATCACGTATCACTATCTCTTTCCGCAGTTGACGATGGGGATGGCGTTACTTATCGTTGTGCTGAAGACGCTCGCGGTCAGGACGAATCGGCGCGTCTATCATGACAGCGCGCGATTCTGGGCGCGGATTTTTGGCGTAAATTTCGTTCTGGGGGTAGCGACGGGCGTGCCCATGGAGTTCCAGTTTGGCACCAACTGGTCGCAGTTCTCGCGCGCCACGGGCGGGGTCATCGGGCAGCCACTCGCCATGGAGGGCGTGTTTTCCTTCTTTCTCGAATCGGCGTTCCTTGGGCTTTTTCTTTATGGCGAACGCCGTCTTTCAAAGTGGGGCCATTGGTGGGCCGCATTCCTCGTGTTTTTGGGTTCGTGGATTTCCGGATTCTTCATCATCGTGACGGATGCGTGGATGCAACATCCGGTGGCTTACAGTCTGTTGCCGAATGGCCGCTTTGAATTAACCAGCTTCACCGGTTTGCTGCTCAATCCCTGGGCGCTGCTACAGTACGCTCACAATATGGGGGGCGCCGTGGTCACGGGCGCCTTCGTGATGTCGGCGACCGGGGCGTTTTATTTGCTGGAAGACCGGTTCGTCGACTATGGCCGGCTCTTTTTGCGCGTTGGCGTGACGGCTGGGCTGATATTTTCTGTTTTGCAAATCTTCCCGACCGGCGACCTGCATGGAAAGTACCTGGCGAAGCATCAGCCCGCGGTGATGGCCGGAATGGAGGGCCTGTTCAAGTCCGAAAGGGGCGCTCCCATTGTGCTTGTGGGGCAGCCGGACGAAGAGCGGCAGCGCATCGATAATCCGATCGCGGTGAACCGCGTGCTGAGTTTTCTGATCTACGGCAGCACGGCGGCCGAGGTGAAGGGATTGAACGAATTCCCAAAAGAAAACTGGCCTGCCAATATCCCGCTTCTCTATTACAGTTATCACATTATGGCCGGGCTGGGGACATGGTTCGTGCTGCTGATGGGCGTGGCGGAGCTGCTATTGTGGCGGGACCGGCTATTCGGCGCGCGATGGCTGCTTTGGCCGATATTTTTAAGTTTCCCGCTGCCCTACATTGCGAACACAGCAGGGTGGATGACGGCGGAGATCGGCAGGCAGCCGTGGCTGATATATGGGCTTCTGCGCACCGAGCATGGCGCGTCGAAGTACGTGTCGGGGGGAAATGCTCTGTTCACGCTGCTCGGATTTATGGGTTTGTATGCGGTGCTCTCGCTGCTGTTTGTGCTACTCGTCTTTGGCGAAATCCATCGAGGGCCGGGAATTGGATCTGCGGCTGATGTGGAAAGCGGCGTTCCAGTGTCAAACGCATGATCGGCGCGGATGTGATGGGGACCATTTGGTACTGGTTAGTGGCCGCAATGCTGGTGGCCTACGTGGTGCTCGACGGATTCGATATTGGCGCGGGGATTATCCACTTGTTTATCGCGAAATCGGACCTGGACCGGCAGATGATTCTGCGCAGCATCGGGCCTGTTTGGGATGGCAATGAGGTGTGGCTCATCGCGGGCGGCGGCACACTCTATTTCGCGTTCCCGCTGCTGTACGCGTCGGCATTTAGCGGCTTTTATCTTGCGTTCATAATCGTGTTGTGGCTGCTGATTCTCCGCGGCCTCGGAATCGAGTTGCGGATGCACCTCGATGTCCGCGTGTGGCGTGAGTTCTTCGATGGATGCTTTGCCATCTCGAGTGCGCTCCTGGCGATCATCCTGGGTGCGGCGCTCGCGAATGTGATCCGTGGAGTGCCGCTTGGTGATGACAGCTACTTTTTCCTGCCATTGTGGACGAATTGGCAAGCGGGCCCGAACCCGGGGATTTTGGACTGGTACACGGTAATCGGCGGCCTGGTGGCGCTGGTGGCGCTTACCGTCCATGGGTCCCTTTTTGTCGCGTTGAAGGTGGAGGGTGCGTTGCACGATCGCACGGTGCGGCTTGTGCGGGCCTTGTGGCCGGCATTGGTGGCAATCACAATTGTGAGTCTGGTCTCGACCGTATGGGTGCGGCGCTCGATGTTAGAGAACTACACTCATTATCCTGTGGCCTTGACGATCCCAGTGCTGGTGATGGCGTCCCTTTCGGGGATTCCGGTGTACTGCCGCAGCGGGCGCGTAAGGGCCGCGTTCCGGTGTTCGTGCCTCTATCTGACCTTCATGCTGGTGGGAGCGGCGGCGGGATTGTATCCTACGATGCTTCCTTCGACCACGGATTCCGCGCGCGACATTACCATCGCGAGGGCGATTTCAGGCCGGTATGCGCTGTCGGCGGGGTTGAGCTGGTGGACGCTCGGAATCGTGATCGCCATCGGGTATTTCGTGTTCGTATACCGAATGTTCGCCGGCAAGGTCCGCGTGACGCCGAGCCCATCAACCGATGCCACGAACTGAGCCGCTCCCGCATAGATGGAGGGGCCTCGCCGATCGCCGGAAGAGCGCCGGACAACGCTCCGGCGCGGGCATGGCCGGGCGGTGGAAACGAGCGCATTGAGCGCCGGATAACAACTAATTTTTTTTCGCGGGTTCGACTTTCAGCTTCATTCCATCCCGCGCGATGACGCGGACCTCGGCGCCTGCCTGGACCGGCTGATCGGACAGCGCGTCCCAATATTCGCCGTGCACGAAAACCTTGCCGGCGGGATCGAGCGCGGTCCGCGCCTGCCCGATCTCGTCCAATACGCCGCCGTCGGCGAGCAGAGCCTTGCTTCGCCGCGCGCGGACCACCAGCGTCACCAGAAACATGGTTACGGCCGCGAAGGGCAGCGTCACGGCCAGCGCGGTGGAAAGATGGATGCGCACCTCCGGCGGGCCATTGATCAGCAGGAGCGCGCCTAAAATCATCGAGACCGTGCCGCCGGCTCCCAAAATTCCGTGCGAGGCGAACTTCGCTTCCAGGGCGAACAGCACCATCGCCAGGATCAGCAGCGCCGCGCCAATCCAGTTGATCGGCAGCACGGCGAGTCCCGATAATCCGAGCAGCACAAGAATCGCGCCCGCGATCCCGGGCAGGATCAGTCCCGGCGAGCTGAACTCCACGTAGATGCCGAGCGCGCCGAGCACCAGCAGAATGAAGGCGAGGTTCGGATCGGCGACGGCGCCGATGATCCGCTCCCGCGCGGTTTCGCTGTAGTTCACCACCTGGGTCCCGGCCGTGCGCAGGGTCTCGGTCCGGCCGTCAAAGCGCGTGATCCGGCGGCCGTCGAGCGCGGCGATCAGCGCCGCTTCATCCGGCTCGATCAGGTCGACCAGATGGTCGTTCAGGGCTTCCTTGTCGGTCCACGACTTCGCGTCGCGAACCGCTTTTTCGGCTTCGTCGACGTTGCGCCCGCGCTTGAGGACGATGCTGCGCAGCCAGGCTGAGGTATCGTTTTCGACTTTTTTGCGCATCACGTCGTCCATCTGGCCTTCGAGCAGAACGGGCGAGGCCGCGCCGGTATTGGTGCCGGAGGACATCGCCGCCACATCCGCGGTTTCAAGCAGAAAGAATCCAGCCGAAGCCGCGCGCCCGCCCCCCGGGGTGACGTAGGCGATCACCGGCGCGCGCGATGCGATCATGGCCGAGGTAATTTCGCGGCTTGCGTCGAGCAGACCGCCGGGCGTGTTCAATCGCAGCAGGACGGCGGCCGCGTTCTCGCGCTCCGCTTCGCTGATCGCGTGCTTGATGATTTCCGCCGTCACCGGATGAATCATCCCGTCGACGTTGACGGCAATGATCTTCGGCGCCGCGAAGAGCTGCGCGGCGGCGAAAACCAGGACCATGGCCCGGGTGCTCATATTCGTTCCGTACCCAGAATAGCGCCTACGTTACCCTGAAAGACGAACGTGGCTTTCGAAAACATCCTGGTGCGGGCGACCAATTGGGTGGGCGACGCGGTGATGTCGCTGCCGGCGCTGCGCGCGCTGCGCGAAAAATTTCCACGCGCGGAGATCGCGATCCTGGCCAAACCGTGGGTTGCGGATCTGTACCGCAGGGAGCCGTTCTGCAACCGGCTGATCCCCTACTCGGCCGGCACCTTTGGCGAAAAATTTCACGCGGCGCGCGCGCTTCGCCGCGAACGTTTCGACACCGCGATTCTGTTTCAGAACGCCTTTGAGGCCGCGGCGCTCGCCTGCCTGGCGGGAATCCCCGAGCGGATCGGTTATGCTCGCGACGGGCGCGGCTTTCTGTTGACGCGAGCGGTCCAGACGCCGCAAAAAGGTCCGCATGAGCGGTTCTATTATCTGGAGCTGCTCCGCCGCGCGGGCATTCTGGACCAGATTCCGGAAAACGACGCGATCCGGCTCGAGGGTGCGGGGGAGGCGCGGGAAGCGGGCCGCGAACGGTTTCGCAAGCTCGGCCTGGGTGAGATGGTGATCGGCGTCAGCCCCGGGGCGGCGTTCGGATCGGCGAAGCGATGGCCGGCGGATCGATTCGCCGAGGCCGCGAACCAGGTTGCGGGCGAACTCGGCGCGGCGGTTGCGATCTTCGGATCGAAGGACGAGCGTGCTTTGTGCGCCGGGGTGGCCGCGGCGATTCGCGGTCCGGTGAAGAATTTCGCGGGGGAAACGTCGCTTTCCGAATTTATCGATCTGGCCGCGGGATGTCGCGTTTATCTGACGAATGATTCCGGCGCGATGCACATCGCCTCCGCGCTCGGCGTGCCGACCATTGCCGTTTTCGGCGCGACGGATCCGATCGCCACCGGGCCGACCGGCCCGCTGGCGCGCGTGGTTCGCGAGCCGGTGGAATGCAGCCCCTGCCTCAAGCGCGAATGTCCGATCGATCATCGCTGCATGACGCGCGTCGAGCCGGCGCGAGTGGCGCGGGCCGCGATCGAACTGGTCAAATAAGAAAATGGATACGCGAACCAAAATCGTCGGCGCGGAGGAGGCGGTTCGTCTGGCCGCCGCCGGCGCCGTCGTGGTCAGCGGTTACTTCGATCCGCTGCTGTCCGAGCACGCCGAACGGCTGGCGCGGGTCAAGCAGGGCCGGGCAAAGCTGCTGGTCGCCATCGCCTCACCGCCCGATCCCCTTCTTCCGGCGCGGGCGCGGGCGGAGATGGTCGCCGGGCTTCGCGTGGTCGATTACGTAACGGAGGCCAACATCGCTTCGCAAATTTGTTTCGAACAGGAAGACGCCGCGTGTTTTGAGCGCCTGGCGAGGCACGTGCGCGCGCGGCAGCGCTCCGCCGCGGCGTCGTAAATCGGGATGGAACCGTTTCGCATCCTGGTGGTCAGGCTGGGCGCAATGGGCGATGTGATTCACGCGCTGCCCGGAGTCGCCAGCCTGAAGCATGGTTTTCCCGGCAGCCATGTGACGTGGGTGATCCGGCCGCGATGGATGCCGCTGCTTGAAGGCAATCCTTTTGTCGACGAGGTGATTCCGCTCGAACGCAGCGCGAGGGGCATTGGCCAGCTCTGGCGCAAACTGCGCGCGCGGCGCTTCGATCTGGCGGTGGACTTTCAGGGTCTGGTGCAATCGGCGATGGTGGCCGCGGCCTCGCGCGCCGATCGGATCGTGGGGCTTCATCGGTCGCAGGCATGGGAGCGGTGGGCGTCGCTGTTTTATTCGAGTGAAATCGTCACCAGCTCCATTCATGTGGTGGAGCGAAATCTGGAACTGGCGGCCGCCGCCGGCGCATCCAGCATTCTGCGCGCCTTCGCCATCCCGGCCGGATCGCCCGAAGGAGAGCTACCGCGGGAAAAATTCGTGCTCGCCAGCCCGCTGGCCGGTTGGCGGTCGAAGCAGTGGCCGATCGAATATTACCAGGAACTCGCCGCGCGTCTGGAGATGCCGCTGGTGGTCAATGGACCGCCCGAAGCCGCGCCGTCGCTGGAAGCCATTCGCGGAGCGCGCGTTCATCTTTCCGGGCTGCGGGGGTTGATTCATGCAACCCGCCTGGCGCACGCCATCGTCGGCGTGGATAGCGGGCCGATGCATCTGGCCGCCGCGCTGTTAAAACCCGGCGTCGCGATTTTCGGCCCTACCGATCCCGCGCGCAACGGTCCTTACGGCGGATCGCTGCGCGTTCTGCGGAGCCCGGCCGCAGCGACGACGTATAAGCGCAACGCGCCCGATCATGACATGCGCGCGATCACGCCCGCGATGGTCGCCGAGGCGCTGGCCGCGGCGGTGTGTCCGGCGTGAATTTTCCCAAGCCGTACGCGGATGCGGTGGCGAAGCTCCGCGTGCCCTTCGGATTTATCCTGGTAGCGGCGTTCCTCTGGTTTTCCGCGCCCACCTGGACATCGCTTGAGGTGGGATTGCCCGTGTCGTTCGCCGGACTGGCGCTGCGCGCCTGGGCCGCGGGGCATCTTGAAAAGAATCTCGCGCTTGCCACCAGCGGTCCTTACGCGCACGTTCGCAATCCTCTCTATCTGGGCACGCTGACGGCCGCCGCCGGATTCGCGATCGCCGCGCGGCGCTGGGAGTTGGCGGTTCTCTTGGCCGTTGTGTTCCTGTTGGTCTATCTGCCCGCCGTGGAGCTGGAGGAGCAGCATCTGCGATCGCTATTCGACGATTATGCCGATTACGCCCGGCGCGTTCCCAAGTTCGTGCCGCGTCTGGGGGGAAAAAGTTCGAAACATTTTCAGTGGTTTCTGTACCGGCGGAACCGGGAATATGAGGCTTTCGCGGCATTCCTGGCGGGTGTCGTGGTGCTTCTCTGGAAAGCGGCGAAATAAGCCGGCCACGCCGAGCCGCAATTTGCCGCCGCCATTTGGGTTGCCGCGCAGGCGATCGCTTCGCCGGGGTAGTCGCGGTTACTTCACGGGCAGCGAAGACCGCAGGTATGGAAACGCGATAAAATCAGTTCGGGCCGTGGTAGTTTTTCACGGGACGCGTGGCGCGGCGTCCATGTTGACTTTTTGAAGGCCGGGACCCGGGCGAAATTCTTGCCCTGATTGTCGAAATGTAACGTCATCTTCACGGAACGCATCAGGAGGAACATGAAAAGACTTCCTTTGCTGTTGGCAATGGGCTGTTTTTCCACCATGGCCTGGGGACAGGCCGGAGAATTCTGGTTTAATTACGGGTGGTCGATCTTTAATGGCAATGCGGGTTTGGGCACGCTGAACCCGTTTACCACCGGGGGCTCCAACGACATCACCCTCGGAAACGGCTATCGCTTCAGTTTCCGGTTCAATTTCAATGTGAAGGATCATTACGGCGCGGAGGTGGGTTATTCCTTCAACCACATGTCGCTGAATTTCGATCAGGCCGCGGCGGCCGCTCTCGGATCGGGGCCGTTTTCGGAAGCGATGCACATGCATCAGGGCAACTTCAACGCGCTGTATTATCCGTTCACCGGGACCGATGCGAAGATGCGGCCGTTTCTGACGGCGGGCGTGCAGTTTGATAATTTCGTTCCGCCGGGCGGATCCTCTTATAGTGGATCGACGAAATTCGGGGCGAATTTCGGGGCCGGAGTGAAGGTCCATATTCACGGGATCTGGGCCGCGCGCCTGGACGCGCGCGAATACGTCACGCCCAAGCCGAGCTTCGGATTCTTCAATAATTCCGGCGCGCTGTGGCAAACCGAAATTTCCGCGGGCGTCGGCGTCGGTTTCTAACTGCCTGCCGCTAACATCCGGGCCGCCGCCGCCGTCATTGCTATTGGATCGCTTTGCGCGACAATATTGGATTAAGGATGCGGTCGCGGGCATATTTTTTGTTGACGGTAGTGGTGTGGCTTGTTGCGCCGCTCAAGGCTCTTGATCCGAACCACACGCTTACCCAGTATGTGCACCGTATCTGGCAGGTGCAGCAAGGCTTGCCGGACGCCTCAATTTATTCGATCCTGCAAACCCGTGACGGCTATCTCTGGCTGGGAACGCAGAGCGGGGTGGTGCGGTTCGACGGCGTGCGCTTCCGCGGGCTGGAGGATATTTACAAGGGCGCGCCGGCTGACATCTGGATTCGCGGCATGGCGCAGGCTCCGGACGGCGCGCTGTGGATCGGCGCCAATGAATCCGGCGTATACCGGCTTGATTCCGGCGCGGTGATGCGCTACACGCAGGCTAACGGGATGCCGTCGGATACGACTCAGTGCGTCGTGGCGGCGGGAAACGAAATCTGGGCGTGCACCACCGCCGGCATGGTTCGTTTCGCGGATGGCAAGATTCAGGTTTTTCATCGCGGGGACGGATTGTCGAGCGAGGTGGTGCGCGCGGCGGCGGTCGGCCCGGACGGCAAACTGTGGGTGGGCGGCGAAAGCACGAAATTGTCGGTATGGGACGGGCAGAAGTTCGTTCCGCACGCGCTGGCGTTGATGCCCTCCGACGCCGGTGTTCGCGCGATCGCTTTCGAGCAGGATGGAACGATGTGGATCGGAACCACCGAAGGGCTGATAGAGCTGAAAAACGGCCGTGAGCGTTTGCTGACCACCCGCAACGGGCTTTCCGATAACTGGATTCTAAGCCTTTTCGCCAGCTCCGACGGCAGTCTATGGATCGGAACGCGCGCCGGATTTAGCCGTCTGCGAAACGGGGAGGCGGTGAGTTTCCGGCCGGCCGACGGCCTATCGCAGAGCAACGTTTACTCGATTTTTCAGGATCGGGAAGGCAGCCTGTGGGTGGGAACCAAGCATGGGCTGAATCAGTTTCTGGACGGCCGGGCGGTTCCCTACACCGAAAACGAAGGGCTGCCGAGCAATGATACCGGTCCGGTGCTGGAGGATCGAGGTTCCAATATCTGGGTCGGGACGCTGGGCGCGGGGCTCAGCCGCTTTGATGGCCGCAAGTTCACGGTGCTGACGGTCAAGGACGGGCTGCCATCGAACTTTATCTACGCCTTAGCCGAGGATGACGGCGGGTTGTGGGTCGGCACGGATCGGGGATTGAGCCGGCTGGCGAATGGGCGCGTGGAGCGAACCTACACCCGCGCCGCCGGATTGCCGTCCGACGACGTGCGATCCCTGCTGCGCGACCGGTCCGGAACGCTGTGGGCGGGCACGGCGAAAGGCGTCGTTGAGTTTCGCAACGGCGCATTTACGCGTCCCGCGGGATTAGCGGTCTCCGCGCCTGTTTCCGCGATGGGCGAGGACGGCTCCGGGCGGATTTATCTGGCGACGCCCAACGCGGTGCTCTCCTACGCGGACGGCAAACCGGCAGAGGTGTTGCAGAATGGCGCGCCGCTGCGCGGAGCCAGCTCGTTTTATCGCGATCGCACCGGCGCCATCTGGATCGGGATGAGCGGCGGCGGGTTGCGGCTGATTGAGAACGGGAAAATGTCGACGTTCCTGATGCGCGACGGCCTGTTCGACAGCGAAATCTATGGCCTGGCGGGGGACGCCGAGGATCGTCTCTGGATGGCGTGCAGCAAGGGAATCTTCTGGGTTCCGGAAAGCGACCTGCGCAAATTCGCGGCGGGGAGTTTAAAGAAAATCACGAGCACGCCTTACAGCCCCACCGACGCTCTGCGGGTGATCGAGTGTAAATCCGGCGTGCAGCCGCCGGTGACCGTGACGCACGACGATCGCGTCTGGTTTTCGACCATTCGCGGGCTGATCGTGCTCGATCCGCGGCATCTGACGCGCAATGTGCCGCCGCCGCCGGTGGTGATCGAAGACATCACGGTGAACGGCGAGCGCGAAATTCCGCCGCAGATTGAAAAGCTGGCTCCCGGCCGCAAGAACGTGGAGATTACCTATGCCGGGCTGAGCTATCTTTCGCCCACGCGGATCACCTTCAGCTACATCCTCGAAGGCTACGATCACGATTGGATCAACGCGGGTACGCGCCGGGAAGCCTACTACACCAATCTTCCGCCGGGCAGCTTCCGGTTCCGCGTGCGGGCGTGCAACATTGATGGCGCCTGCAACGATTCCGGCGCGGCGGTCAGTTTTGCCCTGGCCTCGCATTACTATCAGCGCGCCTGGTTCTGGCCGATGGTGGCGGCGCTGATCGGGCTGGCGATCTGGGCGGCGTATCAGTTCCGCATCCGCACGCTGCGCGAGCAGTTCAACCTGATTCTGACCGAGCGCAATCGCATCGCGCGCGAGCTGCACGACACGCTGATCCAGGGGCTTTCCGGCATCACCATGGAGATGCAGGCTCTGGCCGGGCGAATCAAATCTCCCGAGGAACGCGGCGCGCTGGAGGAGATTATCGCCGACGCGGGCGCCTGCCTGCGCGAAACGCGGCGCAGCGTGGCCGGCTTGCGCAACGGCGGATCGAATCTGGCGGCGGCGATTGAACAGGCGGCGCGCCAGATCACCGAGACCAAGGACGTCCGGCTGAAGCTGAATCTGCAAAATAAGCCGGCGGCTCTGGCGCCGGACGTCGAATACAACCTGGTCCGGATTGCGCAGGAAGCGGTGACCAATTCGGTGAAGCACTCCGGTGCGCGAACGGTGGAGGTCGCGCTCGATTACACGCCCAAGGCACTGCGTCTTTCCGTGCGCGACGACGGCAGCGGCTTTCCGGAAAACGGCCAGTCCAAGAACGGCCACTACGGCCTGATCGGAATGAAGGAGCGGGCCAGCCACATCGGCGCCGAGCTGGAACTGGCCACCGCGCCCGGCCGCGGCACCACTGTTTCCGTGACGCTGCCGGCTTCGCAAAATCACTCATGACACCGCAAACTCCCATTCGCGTTCTCTGTGTAGACGATCATCCGCTGGTCCGCAAGGGAATCGCCTCGATTCTGGCCAATGAAGCCGACATGGAGCTGATCGGTGAGGCCGGCAACGGCCGCGAAGCCGTCGAGCTTTTCCGGCAGTCGCATCCGGATGTGACCTTGATGGATCTGCGCATGCCCGAAATGGACGGCGTGCAGGCGACGCGCGCCATCCGCAGCGAATTTCCCGAGGCGAAAATTATCGCGCTGACCAGCTATGACGGCGATCAGGATATTTATCGCGCTCTCGAAGCCGGCGTGCGCGGCTACATGCTCAAGGAAATGGTCCACACCGACGTGATCCGGGCCATCCGCACGGTGCATTCCGGAAAGCGGCTGATGCCGCACGAAGTGGCGCAGCGATTGAGCGAATACTTCCCGCAGGTGGCGCTGACGCCGCGCGAAGTGGAGGTGCTCGGGTTCGTGGCGCGCGGGATGGCCAACAAAGAGATCGCCGAGAAGCTGGGAACGGCCAGCGGCACCATCAAGATGCACATCCAGAATATCTTGGAAAAGCTCGGCGCGGCGGACCGGACCCACGCGGTCACCATCGCCATCCAGCGCGGGATTTTGCACCTGGAATCCTAAGACCGGACGCCGGAATCTTTAAGTTACACTAGAACGCGTGGCAACCGACCTGATTGAGATCGACGCCGAGCGTCCGCCGGAAGACGCCATCGAGCACGCCGCCGCCCTCGTGCGCCGCGGAGGGGTCATCGCCGTTCCGAGCGATGCGCTTTACACGCTGGTCGCCGATCCGTTGAATCTGTACGCCGTTCGCCGCGTTTTTGAAGCCAAGGGCCGCGAGGCGGACCGTTCCCTGCCCCTGCTGGTGAGCGATCTGCTGATGGCGGAGGAGCTAACCAAGGAGATGCCCTCGCGATTCTATCTGCTGGCGCGCCATTTCTGGCCGGGACCGCTGGCGATTATCGCGCCGGCTTCCTCGCGAGTGCCGCTGCGGGTGACCGGCAATACCGGGCGCGTGGCGCTGCGGCAGTCCCGATCGAAGGTCGCCAACGCAATCCTGGAACGGTTGAACCAGCCGCTGATCTCGACCAGCGCGAACATTTCCGGCAGCCCGACCTGCGCCAGCGGAATCGAAGTATTCGGCGCGATGGACGGGCGCCTGGATCTGGTGCTCGACGGCGGCCTGACCACGGGTTGTGGGGCCACCACGGTGGATGTGACCGAGCCGTACTGGCGGGTGATTAAAGAGGGGGCGATTCCCGAGAAGGATATTGCTGAAGTGTTAAAAGGCACATAGATGAGTTGATCCGTTCAACTCCGCTCTCCGCGGGAGGTGAGATGTTCCGATTCTTGGGCGCGGTTCTGATTTCGGCCTGTTTGGCGCAAACACCGCGGCCGGCTCCGCCGGTGCGCGATCCGCTGGCGCGGGGACAAGGCTACGTCGCCGCCAAGGAACTGCCCGATGGCGAAAATGCTCCGCCGAATAAAGACGGCAACTTCATCATCGGACCAACCCACCGTCCCGCGCCGGAAATGACGGTTCATGAAGGCGTGCCGCAAGGCAAGATTTACAACTTTGTGATGCAGTCGTCCGAGAGCAGGATTTATCCCGGAATCGCGCGCGATCCGGGCACTTTCGGCGCGCCCGATCCGAACGATCCGGCAAAGCTGATCGTGACCACCAGTCATCCGGCTCCGTACACGCGCAAGGTCGCGGTGTACGTCCCCAGGCAATATGTTGCGGGAACGGCGGCGCCGTTCATCGTGGGCGCCGATGGTCCCGATGCGCTGCTGTTCACCGCGCTCGACAACCTGATCGCCGCGCGCAAGGTTCCGGCGATGATCGCGATCTCGATCGGCAACGGCGGCGGCGACGCGCAGGGCAGCGAGCGCGGTCTTGAATACGACGCCATGTCCGGCCGCTACGCCGAGTTCGTCGACAGCGAAGTTCTGCCGCGCGTCGAAAAAGAGGCCAACGTGAAATTGACGCGCGATCCCGAGGGCCGCGCGGCGATGGGCACCAGCTCCGGCGGCTCCTGCGCGCTGGCGATGGCCTGGTATCACAACGAGTGGTATCACCGCGTGCTGACCTACTCGGGAACGTTTGTGAATCAGCAATGGCCGCCGAACGCGGAGACTCCGCACGGCGCCTGGGGCTTTCACGAGATGCTGATTCCGAACAGCCCGCGCAAGGCGATTCGGATGTGGATGGAGGTGGGCGACCGCGACCTGTTCAATCCCAACGTCATGCGCGACAACATGCACGACTGGGTGGACGCCAACGAGCGGATGGCGAAAGCGCTGGCGGCCAAGCACTATCACTATCAGTTTGTGTTCGCGCGCAACGCCGTGCATGGGGATCGCGCGGTGAAGCAGCAGACTCTCCCGGAAGCGCTTGAATATTTGTGGCGCGGCTATCCGAAGTAGCCTAAATCTTTCCGAAATTGACGGCGCGCCTTCTCCCCCCATGGCTTCCACGTAGCTGGCGAGCACCGAATCGGAGCAGGAAAGCGCCGCCGCTTACGTAAACCTCCTCAAGTGTCTACTTCTTCTTTTTTGAACCCAATGCCGCCTGGATCACCGTTTCCCGGTCGCCGGCGGTCCAGGCGGCCTGCACCCCCGCGTCCGGCATGCCCGCCATCCGGCCGAGCATTAAAAACGCCGGTAACGCATGGGCCAGCGTCTTCCAGCGCGCCATCTCCACCAGCGAATCGAGCGCGCGCTCGCGAATCTGATCCATCGTCTCCGGGTCGGGCTTGGAGGTGACGATTTCCAGCACGTCCAGCGCCTGCATGCGATCCTGCCAGGAGAGCGAATTGAGCATTTCGATCAGCCACGTGGGCTCGATTTTCACGCCGGATTCGGGATTTAATTGCGCGTAGACGGCCAGCGCTTTTAGCCCGCGCAGCGCGTTGAGGCGGACGCCGGGATCGTCGTCCTTCAGCGCGTATTGCAGATCGTTGACGATATCGCGCTTATCGCGAGCGTAGGCGATGACGTAAACGGCGATGGCGCGCTGGGCTTCATCGGAGGAGTCGCGCAGGGTGTGGCGCAGGTCGCCGATGTAGCGCGTCACCACCGCGGGAAATTCTTCCTGAACCTCGCGCGTTTCCGGATTTTGCGAAAGCGCGTGGCCGTGCGTGAGGTCGTCCCTGGTTTGCCCGTAGCGCGAGGCCAGCTCGGAGGCGGCGAGAAATCGTTTATAAGTGTTGGTAACGTCGGCGGGCAGGTCCGCCGCCCCATCGGGGGGCTCGCGCGTCTCGAACCGGCGCGCGCCTTTTTCCTCGATGCCGACGTAGAGAATCATTTTGCCCTGATCGCAGCAGACGGCTTCCAGGTGCGATTCGATCACGCCGGGGATGTTGTCCAGACGCTGCTCCGTGTCTCCCTTGGAGGGAGGCAGCGGATCGCCTTCACGAACTCCGAGCGCCTGCCGCACCTTGGCCTCGGTAACATGGCGAAGGCCATAAAAATCGAGCACGCCAATCCGGGGCTGGGCTTGCAGCGTGGCGCAAACAAGAACAAGAAAAAGTCCGAGGCGGCATCCGCGGCTCACACACGAGGCATAAGATTCTGGCACGTATCCAGTTTGACGCGCGGGCGGAGGATCCGGCTACGCCTGCTTTTCCGCCAGCGGGCCGATCACCGGCAGAACCCACTTCTCGTTGTTATAGGCTTTGTACATCAGCACGATGAGCAGCACCAGGAAGGCGAGATACACCAGCCGGCTGAGCGACCAGACCAGATAAAAACCCATGAACGCCAGCGGAGCGGTGAGGATTCCGAGAAGGATCACCGCGACGAACCACGCCACGCCCAGGAAAATCGCCTGAAAGGCGTGAAAGCGGATGAGCTTGTTTTTATTGTAGGGCTCCAGCACCAGGAAGAGGACGCCGGTGACGATGGTCAACAGGTAACACAGCGCGGCGGCCATGTTGTCCGACAAGCCTCCGGCCTGCACGGGCGTGGCGGGCGGCGGCACGTTATATCCCGGCGCTTCGGCGAAGCCCGGCGCCGCCGGGCCGCTTCCGGACGCGACTGGCGCGCCGCAGCGGGCGCAAAATTTTCCTTCCGCTTGCGATCCGCAGTTTGCGCAAAAAGCCATGATCGTTTCTCCTCCGTATCCGTTTAATCTACTCCTAAATGTTCAAACGCACAATCGGGAGGAAAATTGTGTCACGATAGCCAGATGATTCGACTTGCCTTCGCCTGTTTTCTCGCCGGCGCCGTGTTCGCGGCCGATTACCAGCTCAAATCGACTCCGGAAAATATCGCCTGGGGTTATTACTGGTCGGAGGCTAAGCCGGTCCTGAGGATCAAGTCCGGCGACACGGTGACGATCGATTGCGTTTCGGTGGCGAATCCGCAGACGCTGGAGCGCGCGGGCATGAAGGAGGATCAGATCGAGCCGGATATTTTGCGCAACTACGCCGCAATTCCCCGGGAAAAACGCGGGCCGGGCGGGCATCCGCTCACCGGGCCGATCGCCATCGAGGGTGCGCAGCCCGGAGACGTGCTCGAAGTGCGGATCAAGGAGATTCGCCTGCGCGCCGATTACGCCTTCAACAGCACGGCGGGATTTTTGTCGGATCTTTTTCCGCAGCACGTAACGCGAATTATTCCCCTGGACCGGCAGAAGATGATCGGGCACTTCGCGCCGGGCATCGATATCCCGCTGCGTCCGTTTTTCGGGAGCATGGGCGTGGCGCCGCCGGAGTCCATGGGCAAGGTGAGCAGCTCGCCTCCGGGGATTCACGCGGGCAATCTGGATAATAAGGAACTGGTGGCCGGGACGACGCTGTTCATTCCGGTCCACGCGGCCGGGGCGCTGTTCGAGGTGGGCGACGGGCACGCGGGGATGGGCAACGGCGAGATCGATATCACGGCGATGGAGACGTCGCTGACCGGCGTGTTCCAGTTCATTCTGCGCAAGGACATGCACCTGAAGTGGCCGCGCGCGGAGACCCCGACGCATTGGATCACCATGGGGATCGACCAGGACTTGACCCAAGCGGCACGGATCTGTGGCATGGAAACTATCGATTTTCTGATGGAGCAGAAGAATCTGACCCGCGAAGAGGCGTATGCGCTGGCGAGCGTGGCCGTGGACTTCGATATTACACAACTGGTGGACGGAACCAAAGGGGTCCACGCCATGATCCCGAAGAGCATTTTTCATTGATCGCGGGCCGTAAGCTACAGTGAAATTGCATGTCGCTTGGCTGGATCGATTACGGGATCCTGGCGCTGTACTTCCTTTTTGTTCTGGCGATCGGCGTGATGCTGCGCCGGAAGATGGAATCGAGCGAAGATTTTCTCACCTCCCGCCATTCGGTTCCGGTGTGGATCACCAGCCTGGCGTTTCTTGCAGCCAATCTGGGCGCGCAGGAAGTGGTCGGCATGTGCGCCTCCGGGGCCAAGTACGGGCTGATGACCGCGCATTTCTACTGGCTGGGCGCGGTGCCGGCGATGATGTTCGTCGGCGTGTTCATGATGCCGTTCTACTACGGCAGCCGCGCGCGCAGCGTCCCGGAATATCTGCGGCTGCGCTTTGACGAAAAAACGCGCGCGCTGAACGCCGTTACCTTCGCGGTGATGACGCTGTTTTCCTCCGGCGTTTCCATGTACGCGCTGGGGAAACTGTTCGAGCTGGTCCTCGGTTGGGATTTTACGCGCAGCGTGATGCTTTCGGCGGCGATCGTTCTGGTCTATACGTTTTTGGGCGGCCTCACCAGCGCGATTTATAACGAAGTGCTGCAATTTTTCCTGATCGTGCTGGGGTTTGCCCCGCTGGCGATTCTGGCGGTGGCGCGCAGCGGCGGCTGGCGCGGGATGGCCGCGCAACTGCCTCCGGTGATGACCAACATCTGGCGATATACCGCGGACACGTCGGAAAATCCGATGGGCGTGGAGGCGTTTTCGCTCATCGCGGGCCTCGGCTTCGTGTTGTCGTTCGGCTACTGGTGCACCGATTTTCTGGTGGTGCAGCGGGCCATGGCCGCCGATTCGATGTCGGCGGCGCGGCGCACGCCGCTGATCGCCGCGTTTCCGAAAATGATCATGCCGTTTATCGTGATCGTTCCCGGAATCGCGGCGCTGGCGCTGATGCACATGGGCGCCGGCTACACGCTTCCGCTGAAAGACGGCGGATTCGATTACGATCAGACGCTGACGACGCTGATGGCGAAGTTCTATCCGACCGGCATGCTCGGCGTGGGATTAACGGCGCTGATGGCGTCGTTCATGAGCGGCATGGCGGGCAACGTCACCGCCTTCAACACCGTCTTCACCTACGATCTTTATCAGGGGCATATCCGGCGGCGCGCCCCGGACCGGCACTACCTGTGGGTGGGCCGCGCCAGTACGGTGGGCGGGGTCGCGCTGTCCATCGCCACCGCGTATCTGGCGCGCGAATACAACAACATCATGGACGTTTTACAGCTCGTTTTTTCGTTCGTGAACGCGCCGCTGTTCGCAACATTTCTGTTAGGAATGTTTTGGAAGCGCGCCACCGGCCACGGCGCGTTCACCGGACTGGTGTCGGGAACCGCGGCCGCCGCGCTCACGCACGGATGGACCGTGGCCGAAAGCAAGGGCGGATGGATCGCGAATCTGCATTCGTTCCCGTCGACCATGGCGCAAAATTTCTGGATCGCGATCTTCGCCTGGACGACCTGCTTTCTAGTGACGATTCTTATCAGCCTGGCAACGGCGCCGAAGCCGGTGGAGGAGCTGCGCGGGCTGGTCTACGGCGTGACGGAAATTCCGCACGACAAGCATCAGCCCTGGTACAAGCGTCCTGGCCCGCTGGCGCTCATTGTGGGCGCGGCGCTGGTGGCGCTAAATCTGATTTTCTGGTGAAAACGATGATCGATTTGCGCGTGCCGATCGGCATCTTCTTCGCGATTCTGGGAATCATTCTGATTGCTCTGCCGGGCGCGCGCGCCGCGCTGACCGGCGTGCCCGTCAATCTTTATTCGGGCGCGGCGATGCTGCTGTTTGCCGGAGCAATGTTGTGGCTCGCCTGGAAGCGATCCTGAAGCGTTTTCGCGAAATTTATCCGGGAAGCGCGGCGCCGCGCGCCTGGAGAGCGCCGGGCCGCGTGAATCTGATCGGCGAGCACACCGATTACAACCTGGGGCTGGTGATGCCGATGGCGATTCAGCTCGAGTGCGTCGTTACCGCGGCGCCGTCCTCTTCCGGTCTGCTGCGCGTCTATTCCGAGGAGCTGGCCAGCTCCGCCGAATGGCCGGTAGCCAATATCGGCGAGCTTCGCCGCCGCGGCGACTGGTCGGATCGCGTGGCCGGCGTCGCGTGGGAGCTGTCGCGCCGCGGAGCAACGATCGCGGCGCAGGACCTGCTGATCTCGTCAACGGTTCCGCTGGGCGGCGGCCTCAGTTCGTCGGCGGCGCTCGGGGTGGCGGTCATGCTGGCGCTGGGAGGGCCGCGCGATCCGTTGGAGCTGGCGCAACTGGCGCGCGCCGCCGAAACCGGCTTCGTGGGCGTGCCGGTCGGGATTATGGATCAATTCGTGGCGGCGCGGGGACGGGCGGGCGCGGCGATCCTGCTGGACTGCGGCTCGCTTGAATTCAGGGAAGTGCGGCTGCCGGAAGGGATCGCGATCGTGGCCGCCAATTCCATGGTCAGGCACGAGCTGGGCGGTTCGGCGTATCGCCGGCGCGTGGAGGAGTGCGCCGAAGCGGCGCGAGTTCTCGGCGTAAAATGCCTGCGGGAGGCGGCCGCGAGCCGGCTGAGCGAACTGGCCGGCGCGCCGCTGCTTCGCGCGCGGCACGTGATCACCGAAAACGCGCGCGTGGAGGAATTCGCCGCGGCGGCCGAGCGCGGCGATGTCGAAAAAATGGGCATCACGCTGATCGAATCGCACCGCAGCCTGCGCGACGATTACCAGGTAAGCTGTGCCGAGCTCGATTTTCTGGTGGAAACCGCGCTGTCGGTTCCGGGCGTTCTGGGCGCGAGGATGACCGGAGGCGGCTTCGGCGGATCGACGGTGAATTTGCTGCGAAAAGAGGCAGTTCCGGCGCTGGAATCGGCGCTTTTGGAGAAATATCCGGAAAAGTTCGGTTGGCGGCCGGAGATTCACGTGTGTATCGCCTCCGACGGGGCGTCACAACTTCTTTGAGAATATTTCCGCCCGCTTTGCACTAAGTTGGCAACACAGTATCCTCCGAACCAGGAGCGGACGCCGCAACCCTGCAATGCGGCGTCCGTTCCGAATCGCCGAACGGGCCGTCCGGCTAGATTTTTTGGCGCGGATATCTGGCCCTCATCCACTCGACGAACTTTTCCGGAGCTTCCATGGTGGAAAGCCGGCTCTGTCGTACTAAAGACCAATCGTCGAACTTTTTCGATGCCTTGATTTCTGCCAGCGTCGTCGGAGGGTCCAGACGGCCGGCGAATTCGAAATCGGCCACCGCGGATTTGGGATTTTTGGGATCCGGCCGGCCTTCGGAACGAACCACGGCCAACCCCACAACACTCGAATTACCGCCGCTGTGATAAATAAAAACGCGATCGCCGGGCCGCATCCGGCGGATGACGTGCACCGCCTGCGGGTTGGTTACGCCATCCCAAACGGTTTTCCGGTCGCGCTCGAAATCGTCGATCGAATAGGTTTCAGGGTCGGTTTTAGCCAAAAAGTATTGCATTTTCGTCTTTCAGACGATAAAAACAGCAGTCCTGGGCTCCTTCCCAGTACGGTGGTTACTTTACGCGTACCGGGAAATGAAGTTTGATCGATCATAGCAGGCTGCGGTTTTGGCCGGGAAACGCCCACGCGGGCGTATTCACGTTGTACAATGAATAGTTTGCCGCAGTGTGGCGGTGGTTGGAGGATTCTCGCAGTGGTTCGAAGATGGACGTTCGCGGTTCTGATCGTTTCAAGCGGGATTGCGCTGGCGCAGCAAACGGGCCGGCCCGATACCGCCCCACCCCCGCCGGAGGTGCACGAAGCGCCGAAGCCGCCGGCAACGCTCGCGCCGGACGCGACCGGGCTGCCTATCGATCCCAAGACGTATGTGATCGGCCCGGAGGATATCATTGCCATTAAAGTCTGGCGCGATCAGGATTTCAGCGGCGTCAAGGGCGTCCGGCCGGATGGAAAGATCACCATGCCGCTGATCGGCGACGTGCAGGCGGCCGGGCTTACTCCGGATCGTCTGGGGGCGCAGTTAAAACAGGCCATCTCGGAGTACATCAAGCAGCCCGACGTCAGTGTGGAAGTGCTCCAGGTGAACAGCAAAAGCTACACCGTTACGGGAGAAGTGAACCATCCGGGACGTTTCCCGCTGGTGGTGAAAAAGACGGTGTTCGACGCGATCAACGACGCCGGCGGCTTCCGCGATTTCGCCAACGATAAGGACATCGTGATCCTGCGGGCCGACGGCAAGACGCGCCTGCATTTTAACTACAAGGATTTCGTCAAGCACGGCGAATCCAAAAAAAATCAGAACGTGATCCTGGAAAACGGGGACACGGTCTACGTGAAGTAATTTCGGAGGAGTTTCATGCAACCGACCGAGGGTTTGAGCGTCGCCCGGCGGGCGCTCGACGTTGAGGATTATATCGATATAGTCCGGCGCCATAAAAGCTGGATTTTCGGGCCGTTTCTGTTCTGCCTGGTGACGAGCGTGGTGGGAGCCTATCTGTGGCCCGACAGCTACGTTTCGCAAGCCGTGATCATGATCAAGCCCCAGCAGATTCCGGAATCGATGGTGCAAAGCTCGGTGAACCAGCAGATTTTCGACCGGCTGAACGCGATGGAGCAGGAGGTGCGCAGCCGCGCGGTGCTCACCACCATCATCAATACCTACGATCTGTACAAGCGCGAGCGGGCGCGCGAGCCGATCGAAGACGTGATCGACACGATGAACAAGAACATCGCGGTGAACGTGGTCGGCCAGCCGAGCACCACGCGAACCGTCCCCGCCTTCGCCGTGCAGTTCACCTATTCGGACCGCTACATGGCGCAGCGCGTGACGCAGGACCTGGTGGCGCGCTTCACCGAAATCAGCCAGCGCAATCGCACCAACGCCACATTTGAGACCACGCAGTTCATGCAGGACGAGGTGGCCACGGCCAAAAAGGAGCTGGACGCGGTAGAGAACCGGCTGACGGAATTCGAGCTGAAAAACAACGGCCGCCTTCCCGATCAGGTGCAGGGCATGATGCAGGCGCTGCAAGCGCTACAGGCGCAGGTGACCGCGATTGACACCGCCATCAGCCGCGCCAATCAGGACAAACTCCAGCTTGAATCCAATCTGCGGATTCTGCGGGACCGTCTGGCGGAGCTCAATAAACAGGAGCCGGAGGCGACGGTGGCCGCGGCGGAGCGCAACGAAAAACTGGCGGAGGTCGATCGCGACATCGAAGCCGTGCAGGACGCCCTGCGCGTGATGCGGCAGCGATACAGCGACGCCTATCCGGACGTTCAAAACGCGCAGGGCCGGCTGGAAGCGCTGCGGCAGAAACGTGCGGAAATTCTCAAGGACGCCGAGGAAAAGAAGCAACAGGACGCCAAAAGCGCCAAAATTCCGGCGGGGCCGCGGCCGGATTCGCCGGCCATCGCCGCGGAAAAACGCGGTCTGGATACGCAAATCAAGCAGATTCAGGCGCAGATCGAAGCCAAGGACCTGGAGATCCAGGAATACAACAAGAACATGAAGCGCGCCTCGGATGGGATTAAGTCCTACCAGTCGCGCATCGAGCAGGTGCCGATCGGCGACAAGGAATACACCGATCTGCTGCGCGATCGCGACTTGGCCAAACAGCGCTACGCCGACGCGCAGGCCAAGCTGGACAAAGCGCAGGTAGCGCAGGAAATGGAAAATCGCAAACAGGGCGAAACGCTGGAACTGCTCGATCCGGCGTCCTTGCCGAGCACGCCGACCCAGCCCAAGCGCTACGTAGTAATTCCGGTGGGCGCCGCGCTCGGATTGATCCTGGGGCTGGTGATCGCCGGCGCGCGCGAGATGAAGGACACCTCGCTTAAGAATCTGAAGGACGTCCGGGCCTACACGCAGATGGCGATTTTAGGCAGCATCCCGCTACTGGAAAACGATTTCGTGGTGCGGCGCCGCAAGCGTCTGGCATGGCTCGGATGGACGACGGCGTGTCTGGCGGCGGTGGTGATTATGTCCGGGTCGGTTGTCTATTACTACGTTTCGAAGACGTAATTTCGGAGGAATTGAAATGAGCCGAGTCCATGACGCTTTGCGGCGGGCCGAACAGTCGGGGACGTTATCGCCGCCGGCAAGCCGCCCGCCCGCCGGAAACGGCGAAGGCCGCGCCGCCACCGCGGTGCTCGAGGGCGGTCCCAATCTGGCGGATCTTCTCGAAAAAGTGCAGGAGGTCCCTTTGCAGCCGGGAGCGGACTCGCTGCTGATCGATGTCTCGCGCCCGCACGAGGCGCCAATGGAGGAGTTTCGGACGCTGCGCACCCGCCTGAATCACATGAAGACGCTCCAGCCGATTCATTCGGTGGTGGTCACCAGCGCTTCTCCGGCCGAGGGTAAGTCGCTTTCGGCGGCGAATCTGGCGCTGGCCGAAGCGCACCTGGCGAATAATCCGACGCTGCTGGCGGATTTCGATTTCCGCCGCCCCATTATGCACACTCTGTTCGGCACGACGCGCAGCCCGGGAATCACCGATTATCTGCTTGGCAAGTGCCAGTTGCACGAGGCCATGCGCAAGATCGCGGGGATGAACCTGTACCTGATGCCGGCCGGCGAGGCCGTGATCAATCCGCTCGAGCTGCTGAACCTGCGGGAAGTGAAGCTGCTGATCGACCGGCTGCCGTCACTGTTCAACTGGATCATTCTCGACAGCCCGCCGCTGCTGTTCGCGGCCGACGCGAACCTGCTTTCGACGCTGTGCCACGGGACGCTTCTGGTGGTGCGCATCGGGCACACGACGATCGATTCGGTGACGCGCGCGATGCAGTCGCTGTGCAACAACAACGTGCTGGGCATCGTGGTCAACGGCGCCCGCCGCGGCGAGCTGTACAGCAAGTACACCTACTATCATTCCTATTACACGCCCAAGGAGCGGGGCGGCGAAGACGAGGACGAAGCCGCAGCGGCCGAGACGTTGCCGCCGGCCGAAGCCGCGCAGCCGAAATCGTAGACGGCGTCCGCGCAAGGCTCCGAGCCGTCCGGCATTTTCACGCCGCGGCTTGTTTCAACGCGGCGCCCGGCGTTTGCGCGAAAATTTGTCAGATGAAGCGCAAAGCCCCGATCGAGGCCTGGATTCCGAAATTTCTCACGTCCGATCCGCCGCGCGCCAAATCGCTGGTGGTGACCATCTTCGGCGATTCGATCGCGCCCCACGGCGAATCGATCTGGCTGCAATCGCTGATCGATCTGCTGCGCCCGTTCGGAGTGAATGAGCGGCTGGTGCGGTCGAGCGTTTTCCGCCTGGTGGAGGAAGAGTGGCTGGTCGCCGAGCGCCACGGCCGGCAGAGCCGCTACAGTTTCACCGCTTCCGGGCGCAAGCGATTCGAGCGCGCGCACGACCGGATCTATTTCGCCAGCGAGCGGCGCTGGAACGGCGAATGGATGCTGGTAATCGTGCCGCCGGCCAAATTTCCCGCGAAGGTCCGCGCGGCGCTCCAGCGGGAGCTCGCCTGGGAGGGTTTTCGCAGAATCGCGCCGGGAACCTTCGCGCGGCCGGCGGGCGACCGGTGGGCGGTGGAGGAAATTGCAGAGCGGGCCGGCGCGGCCGGGAAGATCGCGCTGTGCTCGGCGCGGGATTTTGAGCCGGCCGGGCGCGGCTCGCTGCGGCAAATGATCGAGCGGTATTGGGATCTGCGCGGCATCTCCGGCGCTTACGGAAAATTCATCAGGCGTTTTGGCGCGCTGCTGGGGATGATGCCGCGCGAAGGCGTGATCGCACCGGAGCAGGCGTTTGTGATCCGCACCCTGCTGATTCACTCCTTCCGCCGGGTTCTGCTGCACGATCCGCGGCTGCCGGCGGAGCTGCTGCCGGACGACTGGCTGGGGCGCAAAGCCTACGAGCTGTGCCGCTCGCTTTATCATTTGACGTATCTGGATTCGGAGCAGCATATGCGCCGCGTTCTGGGGCCGGCGGCGGTGGCGCGGCCCGCGCCGTATTTTCAGGATCGCTTCGGCGGTCTGCCGGTTCCACCGGAGGTGGTGAACTCGATACAGATTCGCGCTTGATACGATGATTTTGTATCAGGAGAATTGAGGATTCATGGCCATCATTGATGTGCTGATGTTTGCCGAGCAGAAGGAAGGAACCGAATCGTTCGTGGCCTCCTGGCTGAAGCAGCCGGGCGATCCGGTCAGCGCCTATGAGCCGATCGTCGAGATCAGCACAGACAAGGTTTCGATGGAAGTTCCCGCGCCCTCGGCGGGGGTTCTGGCCGAGATCCTCAAGGCGGAAGGCGATCCCGTGGCGCCGGGTGAAGTTCTGGCGAGAATTCGGACCGATGGCGCGGCGGCCGATGAGCGCCCCGCAGCCCCGCAGGCGCCGAAGGAGCCGCCCGCCGCATCTGCCGATACAGCGGCATTAACGCCGGCGGTGCGGAAACTGCTCAAGGAGCACAACCTTGACCCCTCCGCTATTCCGGCGAGCGGGCGCGGCAAGCGGCTGACTTATCAGGACGTGGCCGACTTTATCGAGAAGCGGAAGGGGACCGCCAAGGCGGCCAGCCGCATGGTCCCGCACACGCCGATGCGTCGCGCCATCGCCGCGCACATGGCGCGAGCGATGCAAGCCGCCCCGCACGTGACCTCGGTGTTTGAGGCCGATCTAACCCGTGTTCTGGCCGACCGCGAATCGCGAAAAGGCCCGGGTGAGCCGCCGTCGATCACCGCCTATCTGGTCCGCGCGGCGGTGGCCGCATTGGCGGAGGTTCCGGAGGCGAACGCGCGCTGGCACGAAGATGGTCTGGAAATTTTCGAGGATTTCAATATCGGGATCGGCACCGCGGTCGAGGGAGGGTTGATCGTTCCGGTGATTCATCGCGCGCGGGAACTGTCGCTGGAGCAGATCGCCGCGCGGCTTGGCGATCTGACCGAAAGAGCGCGCGCCGGCGCGCTGACTCCGGAAGAGGTCGCCGGCGGGACGTTCACCATCTCCAACCACGGGGTGAGCGGAAGCCTGCTCGCCGCGCCGATTGTGATTCCCAATCAGCAGGCGGCGGTGCTTGGAGCGGGAAAATTGCAGAAGCGCGCGGTCGTTGTGGGCGATAACATCGAGGCGCGGCCGATGATGTATGTGACTCTGACCATCGATCATCGCGTGCTCGACGCACAGCGCACCAACGCCTTCCTGGCGAAGTTCGTGGAAACCTTGCAATCGGGCTTATTCTCGTGATACATTTTTTAGCCGGACGGGAGAAAAGCCGTATCGGCCGGAGTCTCGATCCGCATGCTCTCGATGACCGCACCGGATGCCGGCCCAAGCAACTCGCTGGAACGCGCGCTGAAAATTCTGGACATGATCGGCCACGCCCCCGGTGGTCTGACCAATAAGGAGATCAGCCAGCTTCTTCGCATCGCCACCAGCAGCACTTCCTACATTCTTCAGCGGCTGGAGCGCGAGGGGTATGTCAAGCGGGAGCCGAACGGCAGATATGAGATCGGCTTGCGGGTGCTTTCGCTCGCTTCCGGCGTTTTGCGCGTGCTCGGGTTTCATCACTCGGCGGCGCCGGTTCTGCACCGGCTGACCAAGGCGACGCGGCTTTCAAGCTACGTGGGAGTGCTCGATCGCGGGCGGATGATGGTGGTGGAGCAGGTGGAAAGCCCCGATTTTATCCGTCCGGAAATCGATATCGGCACCGAGCATCCGGCGTATTCTACCGCCATGGGAAAGATGCTGCTGGCGCATCTACCCGAGGAACAGTTGCAGGCCTATCTCGCGCGGGAGCTGCCCAAGCGGACGCCGCACACCATCGTGTCCAAGCTGAAGCTGCGCGAGGAGCTTCAATCCATCCATCGCGCGGGTTTTGCCATCTCCGAGCAGGAGGAGTTCGTCGGAGTGCGCGCCGTTGCCGCGCCCATCCCCGATGCGAGCGGCAACGTCAAGGCGTCGGTAGCCGTGGCGGGACCGGTTAGCTTGCCGGTATGGCGCGAGGTGAAGGATGTCGTGGCTCTGGTGCAGGTCGCCGGTCACGATATTTCGCGTAACATGCGCGCCCGAACGCGTCCTGCCATCCACTCAACATTTTGAGGAGCATGTTGCAATCCTGCTAATGATCCAACAGACTAGCCCCAAGTGTCTGTGTGTTGATCACAGGATCATCCACGACTAGATTGAAAGGGGTTTCTTCAGTGTCTTTGTGTGACAAGAGAAATACGGCCAAATTGTCTGGATTCGGAATGAAATTAGCGCTGGGCGTGGTGGCGCTCAGTATGGCGATGTTCGCACAGCAGCTTGCAACGAACGCGGGCGCGATTAACGGCACCGTGACCGACAGCAGCGGCGCGGCGATCCCTAACGTGAAGGTAACGATCACCAGCCCGGCGCTGCAAGGCGAGCAGGTTTTTAACACGACCAACCAGGGCACGTATCGATTCCCGGACGTTCCTATCGGCGTGTATAAAATCACCTACGAAGCTCCGGGCTTCGCCACTCTGGTGCGCGATCAGGTGAACGTAACGCTGGGCTTTACGGCGACGATCAACGTCACGCTGACCCCGTCGGCGCAGCAGCAGACGATCACCGTCACCGGCGAAACGCCGCTGGTCGATACGCAGAACGTGACGGTGCAGGGCGGATTCAATTTGCAGCAGTTGAACGAAATCCCGAACGGCCGCGATATGTGGTCGATCATCGGGCTGACGCCGGGGATGACGAACGCGACGCTCGACGTCGGCGGCTCGGCGGTCGGAAACCAAGTGCCGTATCAATCGTACGGCTATGGCGGCCAAAACCGCGTCATGATCGACGGAATCAACACCAGTGAAGGCACCAGCGGGGCCGGTTTCTATTTCGATTACGGTTCCTTCACGGAGTTCACGGTGGGTACGGCGAACAACGACGCCTCCATGCCGGTTCCCGGCAACCAGATCAACGCCGTGATCAAGACCGGAACGAACGAGTTTCATGGCGACATGTATTTCGATTACGAGAACCCGAACTTTCAGGGTCACAACATCAGCCAGGCGCAGATTTTGCAAGGCGCCGGATACGGCCAGCGGCTGCACACGTATTTCGATCCGAACGGCGATTTCGGGGGGCCTATCATCCGGAACAAGTGGTGGTTTTACGTCTCGCTGCGCGACCAGACGGTCGCGTTCGGCGTGGTTGGCGCGCCGATTCAGAATCCCGGAACAGTCCCGTCATACGCCTATGACCGCAACGCGACGTACAAGCTGACGGGCAACATCAATCCCAACCAGCGGCTGTCGCATTACATTCAATGGAATCCGATCCTGAAGCCGCAGCGGAGCCTCGCCGCGGGCGACTACGAAGACGCGATGTATTACCAGAAGGCGGAAGCCTGGGTCGGCAATGTGCAATGGAACTCGGTGTGGTCGCCGAAATTTTTCACCAATATTCTGGTGGGCACCTGGGGCTACAACTTCCCGCAGGTCCCCTACGGAGCGTTTCCGGGCGACCCGGGTACGCCGGGGTGTCCCTGCGCTCAGACGCTGCCGCCGGTTAAGATCGGGCAACTGGCGCCGCGCATGATGGAGCTCGCCTCGGGCGATCTTGCCGGCGCCTACCCGGAAGTTCGTCTCGATCCGCGCCGCTATCAGATCGAGCCGACCGGCAGCTACTTCCTTGATAAATTCCTGGGGACGAGCCACCAGATCCGGTTCGGTTATCTGTACGAGCGCGAAATTGAAAACGATCAATACTACGCTCCGGTCGGCGGGGTCACCGAGATTTTCAACAGCGCCGCGGGCCTGCCCGATTTCTCCACGCCATACCAGGTGCAGATCACGAATCAGCCGCGCATTCAGGTTTCCGAGATTCTCCACCACGGGCTTTATCTCACCGATCAGTTCAAGATCGGGAAGCGGCTTACGGTAAATGCCGGCGTGCGCTGGGATTATTACAGTTCCGGATACCGCAACGCCATGCTTCGGTCCGACTGCCAGTTCTGCGGGTTCTTCTACGGCGGCCAGACGCTGGATGGAGTAACGCTGCCCGCCGCTTCCGGACTGGTGAACGGCGCCTTCCCGAACAAGACCGTATCCACCTTCCCGCACGACTTCGCGCCGCGAATTGGCATCGCCTACGATCTCACCGGAAAGGGCCGGACCGTTTTGAAGTTGAGCTATGGATCCTACTACAGCTATCCTTCCACGAGCATTGCCGCGGCCACCAATCCGGTGCAGTCCGCCACGGCGACCTTCAACTGGAACGATCCCACAAACGCGCCGTTTAATTTAAGCCAACTCAATGGGATCGTCGGCGCTCCGTCGCTGGCGACGGCGGCGATCGTCTCGCCGAATCTCAAGGATGAGCGCTTCGACGATATGGGCGTCGTGGTTCAGCATCAGATCAGCAACTCGCTTTCGGTCGAAGGCGGATTTATTTTCCGCGAGCTTCATCATGCCTGGGAGTATATCAACGCCAGCCTGACTCCCAATCTGTTCACCCTGACGGTTCCCGAGCAGGTGCCGGCTACCTGGGATTCGCATGGAAACGTCCTCAGCACCCGGACCATTACGATGTACGATGTGCCGAAGGCGAATATTCCCGGAGCGCAGACCGAGATTGCAAGCCCCGACGGCAATAACGCGATTTACCGCAACGTCGAATTTACGATCAACAAGCGTATGTCGCGGAGGTTCACGGCGGTGGGCAGCTTCTACTGGACGCACACGACCTCCAACATCGGCGGCCTGGGTGAGACCGGCTCTTGCAGCACTTGCGGCCAGGGCGCGGTTTCAAGCGCCGGCACGCCGAACCTGGGCGTCCCGACCAATCCCGATCAGGCGATCAACAGCCACCAGAGCTATAACCAGTGGACCTCGCACGTGGACGGAACCTATATGGCTCCATGGGGGATTCAGATTTCGCCGGTCCTGCGCATGCAGGAGGGCGCGCCGCTGCTTGAAACCTACGCCGTTCGGGGATTGAATATCGGCACGGTTTACGTTCCGCTGGCGCCTTATGCCGCCTATCGTACTCCGGACCTGTACGTGTTCGACCTGCGCTTCCAAAAGGACCTGCACTTCCACGAGCGCTATCGGCTGAGCCTGTTCTTTGATGTGTTTAATGTGTTCAATTCGAATAATCCGAACTCGGAGAGCAGCGTGGTGACTCAGAAGAGCTACGTTGTGAACGTCGTCGGCAATCCGGATTACGGCCAAAAGGTCCTGTATGAAGGGTTCCAGTCGCCGACCACGATTCTGCCGCCGCGCATCTTCCGTGTCGGCGCGCGGTTCTCGTTCTAGCGCGAGCAGCGCGATGTTCGAAATACGACCGGCGTTCATGTTGGGATAAGGCGCGTTTTACCACCCGGCATGGACGCCCGCGTAATTGGCGACTATTCGCGCGCGACAGGCTGTTTTACTTTAAAGCCGCGCTTTCTTCCCAGCGCGAGCACTTCGCCTTCGTATTTCAGGCTGCCGTTCACGGTCAGCTCCAGCGAGCGCTGAAGCGGGAAGTCGAAGACCAAAACGTCGCCTTTCTCCAGGTGCAGCAATTCGGCGACGCTCAATTTCGGACCCTCCAGCCGGGCATCCAGCCTGAGCCGCGCCGGACGCAGCAGCCGCAGTACGCGCAGATACTCATCTCCGGTGGATTGCGTTTTCCGGATGGTGCGATGCGCGTCGATTTTATTGCGCAGCATTTTGACGATGATCGAGGGGATGCCAAGGTTCATCATGCCCGAGGTTTCGCCGATGCGCACCTCGATGCTGATGGCTACAACGGCTTCGTTCTGCGCCATGATTTGCAGAAGCTGCGGTTCGGTTTCCTGGCTCTCGACGCCGAAGTCGATGGCGGCGACCGCCATCCAGGCGGTGCGCAGATCGTTGAGGATCACGCGCAACAGTCCTTCCATGATGCTCTGCTCGATGTCGGTGATCTCGCGGTCTATTTTGGTCGGCGCTTTGCCGCTGCCGCCGAGCAGCATCTCCAGGATCGGAAACACCAACGAGGGATTGATCTCCAAAATCGCGCTGCCATCGTAAGGACGCATGTTCATCGCCACCAGGCTGGTGGGCGACGGCAGCGACTGTTTGAATTCGTTGAAGGAAAGCTGCTCGACCGAGATCAAGTTGACCACCACGTACGACCGCAGGTAGGCCGAAAGGCTGGAGGCGAGACTGCGGGCGAAGTTCTCGTGCAGCAGATGAATGGTGCGGAGCTGATCCTTGGCGATGCGGTCCGTGCGGCGGAAATCGTAGAGCTCGCTCCTGCCGTCATCTTTGAGCGCGCGCCGGTGCGCGTGCCGGAACGCGTCGTCGATCTCCTGCTGGCTGAGGACCCTGTCCATAAGCCTTCATCGGCGGGGCGCGGCGATGGTTTATGCCGGAGTTTTCCTATTTGGGGGCTGTTAAAATGTGAGGGTGTCCTCACATTTCGACTTGCCCGCTGGAGGAGCGGCGGTCCAAATCCCCGCGGCAGCCGGCGCGTGGCGGCGCTGCTCGACGCCGCCGAAACGGTGCTGGCCCAGCACGGCTATGAAGCGGCGACGATGACATCAGGGCGGTGAATCCACGGAGGCTGGTGGATCATCTGATAACGCTAAATACCGTATTTGTCGAAACACATCCGGCGTTCGTGGTGCTGCTCGATGCTCCGCACAGCACGCGGATTTCAGAAGCGCCGCGGGCGCGGCTCCGGAATCGCTTCACGCCCCTTTTTCTGGCGCGAAGACCACGAATGTCGAAGGAGAAAGCAGGCCAGATCGCGATGGTGACGCTTCATATTTTAGCGGGACGCAATCAACTCTATGCCGAGGCGCCGGCCGCGCGCAGAAGCGAGCTTGTGGCCGAGTTCAAGGCCATGCTGAGCCAATATCTGGGATCGAGAATGGGGCTGGAAGCATGAAGTGGATTGTGGTCATGGCCGCGGCGCTCGGTCTGGCCGGCTGCGCGAGCAAATCGGAGGCGACCGCCGGGCCGGCGCAGGCTCCGCCGCCGACGGATGTGAACGTCGCGGCCGTGGTTCAAAAAGACATGCCGATCTACGGCGACTGGGTGGCGACGCTTGACGGCTATGTCAACGCGAACCTTCAGCCGCAGGTGAGCGGCTATCTGATCAAGCAGGATTATCGCGAAGGATCGCTGGTACATAAAGACGACGTTTTGTTTGAGATCGATCCGCGGCCGTTTCAGGCGGCGCTCGATCAGGCCAAGGGCCAGCTCGCGCAGGCCAAGGGACAGGTGGCGGCGGCCGAAGGCCAGCTCGAGCAGGCGCGCGCGCAGCTTGGGCTGGCGGAGATCAACGTGAAGCGCGATACGCCGCTCGCCGCCGCGCGCGCGATTCCGCAGAGCCAGTTGGATAACGATGTTCAGGCGCGGGCGCAGGCTGAAGCGCTGGTGAAGACTGCCGAGGCATCGGTCCAGGCCAGCCAGGCGTCGGTGACGGCCGCGCAAGCCGCGGTGGAAACGGCGTCGCTCAACCTGGGATTCACCAAGGTTCGCTCGCTGATCGATGGCATCGCGGGCATCGCCACCACGCAGGTCGGCACGCTGGTGAGCCAGACGACGGTGCTGACGGTGATTTCGCAGGTCGATCCGATCAAGGTTTATTTCCCGATCAGCGAGCAGGAATATCTTTCGCTTTCCGGAAAATTGAAAAGCGGCTCGGTGGATTTCCTGCGGCAAAACAGCTCCGTGCCGCTCCAGTTGACATTGTCCAACGGCAGCGTCTATCCGCGCCAGGGCCGGGTGATTTTCGCGGACCGGCAGGTGGATCCGCAGACGGGGACCATTCGCATGGTCGGGGCGTTTGCGAATCCGGGAAACGTCTTGCGCCCGGGCCAGTTCGGGCGGATCCGCGCGCTGATCGGTTTTCGCAAGGGTGCGCTGCTGATTCCGCAGCGAGCCGTGGCGGAGTTGCAGGGCCGCTATCAGGTGGCGGTGGTCGGGCCGGATAACAAGGTCGCGATCCGTACGGTCGAGCCGGGCGAGCGCGTGGGCGAGCTGTGGATCATCAACAGCGGCCTTGCGCCCGGCGAGCGGGTCGTATCGGAAGGAACGGCCAAGGTGCGCGAAGGCTCCGTCGTGAATCCGCTGCCTGAAGCGGCTGGCGCGGCGAGGCAATAGCTCATGTCGAAATTTTTCATCAATCGCCCGATTGTCGCCATGGTTATCGCCATTCTGATGGTGATCATCGGCGCGGTTTCCATGCTGGCGCTTCCGGTGGCGCAATTTCCCAACATCGTACCGCCGGAAGTGTTGGTGATGGCGAATTACCCCGGCGCGGACGCGCGAACGCTGGAGGAGTCGGTGGCGACGCCGCTCGAGGCGCAGATCAGCGGCGTCGACAACATGAGCTACATGTACTCGATCAACTCCGCCAGCGGGCAGACGCAGATCATCATCGACTTCGATGTGAAGACGGATCCCAACATCGATCAGGTGCTGACGCAGATGCGCACGTCGCTCGCGCAGCCGCAGTTGCCGGCGCTGGTGAACACGGCCGGCGTGCAGGTACTGAAATCGCTGTCCTCGCCGCTGATGCTGATCTCGCTCAGCTCGCCGCACGGCACCTACGACAACAATTTTCTAGCCAATTACGGCTACATCAATCTGGTGGATGAGCTGACGCGCGTGCCTGGCGTCGCGCGGACGCAGGTTTTCGGCGGCCAGTACGCGATGCGCATCTGGGTGCAGCCGGATCGGCTGGCCAAGCTCGGCGTGACGATTCCGCAGATCATTGCCGCGCTCCAGGCGCAGAACAACGTGAATCCCGCCGGGCAGATCGGCGGCGACCCCGTTCCTGCGGGCCAGCAGTTCACTTACACGGTGCGGACGCAGGGCCGTCTGACCACGCCGGAGGAGTTCGGCGATATTATTCTGCGCTCCAATCCGGACGCTTCGACGCTGCGCCTGAAAGACGTCGCCCGAATTGAGTTGGGCGCGCAGAGCTACAGCGTGGAATCGCGCTACAACGGCGGTCCGGCGGCGGTGATGCCGGTCTATCAGCTCCCGGGATCGAACGCGGTGCAGGTCGCGCAGGCGGTGCGCGAACGAATGGCGCAGCTTGCCACCCGCTTCCCGCGCGATCTGACCTACACCGTGAGCCTGGATACGACGGCCTCGGTCAGCGCCGGCATACGCGAGATCGTTTATACGCTGCTCGAAGCGCTGGCGCTGGTGGTGCTCGTTGTTTATGTGTTTCTGCAAAGCTGGCGCGCGACGCTGATTCCGCTGCTTGCGGTTCCGGTGTCGCTGATCGGAACCTTCGCCGTTTTTCCGATGCTCGGATTTTCGATCAACACGTTGTCGCTGTTCGGACTGGTCCTGGCCATCGGGCTGGTGGTGGACGACGCCATTGTCGTGGTGGAGGCGGTGGAGCGGCACATCGAGGAAGGCATGCCGCCGCGCGAAGCCGCGCTCAAAGCCATGTCGGAAGTTTCCGGCCCGGTAGTGGCGATCGCGCTGATTCTGACCGCCGTCTTTGTTCCGACCGTTTTCATTCCCGGAATCACCGGCCGCTTGTACCAGCAGTTCGCGGCGACCACCGCGATTTCCGTGCTGATTTCCGCGTTCAACGCGCTCTCGCTCAGTCCCGCGCTGGCCGCGCTGCTGCTGAAGCCGCGGAAGAAGAGACGCGGGCCGCTGGGCTGGTTTTTCGGCTGGTTCAATCGGGGATTCAGGCGCGCCACCGAAGCCTACGTCGGCTTCTCCGGCGTTCTTTTGAGAAAAGCCGCGATCAGCCTTCTATTTTTGGCGGTGATCGCCGGCGCGGCGTATCTGCTGGGAGGGAAACTGCCGGGCTCGTTTTTGCCGGAAGAAGATTACGGCTATGTTTTCGTGGCGCTGCAATTGCCCGACGCGTCTTCGCTCCAGCGGACTTCGGAGGCGGCGCGCAAAGTGGAGGATATTGTTCTGCACACCCCCGGAGTGCAGGGCTGCACGTCGGTGCTGGGATTCAGCCTGCTGAGCCGCGTGCAGAGCACCTACGGCGCGTTCTTCTTCGTCACTTTGAAGCCGTGGGAGGAACGAAAAAGACCGGAAGAACAGTATGGCGCGATTCGCAATCACCTCACGCGCGAGCTTCAGAAGGTCCCGGACGGGATCGCGTTTTCCTTCGCGCCGCCGGCGATTCCCGGGGTCGGAACCTCCGGCGGCGTGACCTATATTTTGGAAGACCGCTCCGGCGGGGATCTGCAATTTCTCACCGAGAACGTGAATAAGTTCATGGCCGCCGCGCGAAAGCGCAAGGAATTGGTGGGCGTGACCAATACGTATCTGCCGGACGTGCCTCAGGAGTACGTCAATGTGGACCGCGCCAAGGTGTCGCGGCAGGGCATCAACATCGCCGACGTGTATCAGACGCTCGGCGCCTTCATGGGCGGATATCTGGTGAATTACTTCAATCGCTTCGGACGGCAGTGGCAGGTGTACGTCGAAGCCGAAGGAAATTACCGGGAGCGGCCGCGGGATATCGGCCAATATTACGTCGCCAACAATCGCGGCCAGATGGTTCCGCTGAGCGCGGTGGCGGATATCCGCTCGATCACCGGCCCCGAATTCACGATGCGCTACAACGAATATCACGCGGCGCAGATCAACGCCGCGGCCGCGCCCGGATACAGTTCGGCGCAGGCGATGGCGGCGCTGGAGGAAGTCTTCAAGCAAACCATGCCGCGCGAAATGGGCTTCGACTATACCGGTATGTCCTACCAGGAGCAGCAAGCTTCGCAGGGCGTTCCGCCGGCGGCGATTTTCGGATTATCGCTGCTGTTCGTTTTTCTGATCCTCGCGGCGCAGTATGAAAGCTGGTCGCTGCCCTTTAGCGTGCTGCTGGGCACTCCGATCGCGGTGTTCGGCGCGTACCTGTTTCTGTGGTTGCGCGGCTTTGAAAACGACGTCTACGCACAGATCGGATTGGTGATGCTGATCGGATTGTCGGCCAAGAACGCGATTCTGATCGTCGAATTCGCCAAGCAGGAATACGAAGGCGGAAAGAGCATCGAGGAGGCGGCGCTGACCGGCGCGCGCATCCGGCTGCGGCCGATTCTGATGACGGCGTTCGCGTTTATTTTAGGATGCGTGCCGCTGTGGGTCGCCAGCGGGTCGGGCGCGGTGTCGCGGCGGATCATGGGGACGGCGGTGATCGGCGGAATGCTGGCGGCGTCGGTCATCGCGATTTTTCTCATCCCGGTAACGTTCGGCGTGGTCGAAAAAGTGACGCGCAAGGTCACCGGCAAGGGGCACGCATGATGGGCGAGATCGCGCGCGGGAGTAAAATTTCCGCGGCCGCGCTGGCGATCCTGTTGAGCGGGTGCACCATGGGTCCGGACTACAAACGCCCGCCGGTGAATGTTCCGGAAAGCTATCGCCATCAGGCGGAAACGCAATCCGCCGCGTCGCTGGGCGATGAAAAATGGGCGGAGATTTATCGGGACCCGGAACTGCAAAAATTGATTCGCACCGCGCTCGCGCAAAATTATGATGTTCGCATCGCCGCCTCGCGGATCTTGCAGGCGCAGGCGCAGGTGGGGCTGGCGCGGTCGCAAAGCTGGCCGCAGATCGGCTCCAGCATTTCCTATGGAGGCGAAAAGCTGGGGCCGTTCGCGTTCACGTTTTTCCAGTTACTTGGTTCCTTCAGTTGGGATCCCGATTTCTGGGGGAAGTATCGCCGCGCGACGGAAGCGGCGCGCGCGCAGATGCTGGCGGCGGAGTGGAATCGCCGCGGCGTCCTGCTGGCGGTGGTGTCGAATGTGGCGGGCGCGTACTTCCAGCTCCGCGAGCTCGACCTGGAGCTTGATATCGCCCGGCAGACGCTGGCATCGCGCCGTGAATCGCTGCAACTGACCGAGACTTTATCGAACGGCGGCGCGGCGAGCCTGCTGGACGTCCGCCAGGCGGAGCAACTGGTCGAGACCGCGGCGGAAACCATCCCGGCGACCGAGCAGCAGATCGCGATCGAGGAAGATCTGCTGAGCACGCTGACGGGCGAAAATCCGCACCCGATCCCGCGCGGGCGCGCGATCACCGAAGAGCCGCTGCCGGCCGCGGTTCCGGCGGGCTTGCCGTCGCGGCTGCTCGAACGCCGTCCCGATATTCTGGCTGCCGAACAGCAGCTCGTCGCCGCCAACGCGCAGATCGGAGTGGCGCGGGCCGCGTTTTTTCCGGATCTTCCGCTAACCGGCGCTTTCGGCGGCGAAAGCCCGCAGCTCTC
>JAJPHS010000144.1 GCA_021325175.1 Terriglobia bacterium | reverse complement strand
GCGCTGATCGCCGGCGGCCATACTTTCGGAAAGACGCACGGCGCCGCCGAGCCCGCCAAGTATGTGGGAGCCGAACCCGAAGGCGCTCCCATCGAGATGCAGGGCCTGGGTTGGAGCAACACTTATGGCAATGGCTGCGGCGCGCATACCATTACCAGCGGCATCGAAGTCACCTGGACCAAAACGCCGACCAGGTGGAGCAGCAACTATCTGGAAAATCTCTTCAACTACGACTGGGAATTGTGCAAGAGCCCGGCTGGGGCGTATCAGTGGACTCCCAAAAACAGGGCCGGTGCGGGCACCGTCCCCGACGCGCACGATCCGTCCAAACGGCATGCTCCCGGCATGCTGACCACCGATCTGGCGCTGAAGATGGACCCGATTTACGCGCCCATCGCGAAGCGTTTTCTCGATCATCCCGACGTATTCGCGGACGCGTTCGCCAGGGCGTGGTTTAAACTTACTCACCGCGACATGGGTCCCGTTTCGCGGTATCTGGGGCCGCTGGTCCCGAAAGAAACGCTTCTCTGGCAGGACCCGGTTCCCCCGGTCGATCACGAATTAATCGATGAGCAGGATATCGCCGCTCTCAAGGCGAAGATCCTCGCCTCCGGGCTTACCATTTCGCAACTGATCACGACCGCATGGGCCTCGGCATCCACCTTCCGCGGCTCCGATAAACGCGGCGGAGCAAACGGCGCGCGCATTCGCCTGGCGCCGCAAAAAGATTGGGAAGTGAATCAGCCGGCCGAGCTGGCCAAGGTCCTTCAGAAACTGGAAAGCATTCAAGCCGAGTTTCAACGCTCGCAATCCAACGGCAAGAGGGTCTCGCTGGCGGACCTGATCGTTCTGGGCGGCTGCGCGGCGGTCGAAGCGGCCGCGAAAAAAGCGGGACACGAGGTGACGGTCCCCTTCTTGCCGGGCAGAACCGACGCATCGCAGGAGCAGACCGATACGCACTCGTTCGCGGTGCTGGAGCCGCTGGCGGATGGCTTCCGGAACTATATCCGGAAGGGAGAACAACGGCGGCCGGAGGATCTGCTGGTCGATCGCGCGCAGTTGCTCACGCTGACCGCTCCCGAGCTGACCGTTCTGGTTGGCGGCATGCGCGTGCTGAACGGGAACTTCGCGCAGTCCAGGCACGGTGTTTTCACCAATCGGCCGGAGACGCTGACCAACGATTTCTTCGTCAATCTGCTCGACATGAAAACGAAGTGGCAGCCGTCGTCGGCCGATGGCGTGTACGAAGGCCGTGATCGCGCCACCGGCGAACTCAAATGGACGGCGACCCGCGTGGACCTGATCTTCGGCTCCAACTCCCAGTTGCGAGCCATCGCGGAAGTTTATGGATGCAGCGATGCGCAGGCGGTGTTCGTGAAGGACTTCGTGGCCGCGTGGAACAAGGTGATGAACCTGGATCGCTACGATCTTGCCTGAATTTCCACAAACGATCGCGCGCTTGCCGGAAAGATTCCGGCAGGCGCGGCTTCAGGCGCAGGTCGCAAATTGCAGTTTGGAGCCCTTGGCGCCGCCGGCGAATTGCTGCTCCAGCCGCTCGATTAGGCGCTCCAGATAGCGGACCTGCCTGCGCAGCCCGTCGCGCTCTTCCGGGCTGATCTCGCCCAGCAGCGAAAGCAAACGAGACGCATCATGCGATGCGCTTTGGAGCATCGCGAAGGCTGCTGAAGGTTCCGCGGCGGAGCCGATGGATGCGCAAATCGCGAAGCCGGAGTCCAGCTTTCGGGTGAGCAGATTCACGAGCTGCCGGTCGGTTTTGCGCCGAAGTTCATCGAATTTTGAAATTCCATCCATCCCAACGCGCTCCTGCTCATAAGACGCTTGAATGGGCCGATTGGTTGGTGAATATCCGATGAAGAAAATTTGCGTCGCAGGAGCCGTGGAGACGGGAACTCGCATCACTATGTTAGTCTGAATCTTTCATGCAACCGGCTCCCCTCAGGACCACTCCGCTTAACGCGACCCACCGGCGCATGGGCGCCAAAATGGTCGATTTCGGCGGCTGGGATATGCCCGTTCAATACTCCGGAATCGTCGATGAGCACCTCACCGTGCGCCGGAGCGTTGGCGTTTTTGACGTCAGCCACATGGGCGAGATCGAAGTCCGCGGGCCGGAAGCGCTGAAGCTGGTGGATTACGTGGCGACCAATGCCGCCTGCAAACTGAAGATCGGCCAGGCGCATTATTCGGCGCTGCTATACGAGCACGGCGGTTTCGTGGACGACATTCTGGTTCACAAAGTGGCCGACGATCATTTTTTCCTGTGCGTAAACGCCTCCAACCAGGATAAGGATTACGAGCACATCGCCGGGCACAATAAATTCAACTGCACGGTGGAAAACGCCGGTTCCCGTTATGCCCAGATCGCAATTCAGGGGCCGCGAGCGCTCGAAACTTTGCAAAAGCTCACGCCCGTCGAACTTGCGCCCATCAGGTATTACTGGTTCACCGACGGCGAGGTTTGCGGCGCCAAGGCTCGCATCGCGCGAACCGGCTACACCGGCGAGGACGGATTCGAGATTTACGTCAATCCCCACCACTCGCCGCGGATCTGGGATGAAATTCTTGCCGCCGGGGCCGAATTCGGCATCAAGCCGGCCGGCCTGGGGGCGCGCAACACGCTGCGCCTGGAAGCAAAAATGGCGCTGTATGGCCATGAGATTACGGCTTCGATTACGCCGTGGGAAGCCGATCTGGCCTGGATCGTGAAGCTCGACAAAGGCGATTTCATCGGACGCGAGGCGCTGGTCAAGCAAAAAGAGCAGGGCATCACGCGCAAGCTGGTGGGATTCGAGATGTGCGGCCGCGGGATCGGCCGCGATGGATACGAGATCTATGTGGACGGATCGGCGGCGGGCTGGGTAACCAGCGGAGGACCGGCGCCGTATTTAAACAAAAACATCGGTTTGTGTTATTTGCCGGTGAGCCAGGCGGAGCCGGGCCGCGCGATTCAGGTAATGATCCGCAATCAGCCGGTGGAGGCGGTCACGGTTCCCACACCTTTCTACAAACGAGCGAAATAAATGTACCCACAAAATTTCCGCTACACCAAAGAACACGAATGGGTGAACGTTGAAGGCGAGACGGGCACCATCGGCATCACGGATCATGCACAGAAAGAGCTCGGCGATATCGTTTACGTGGATCTGCCGAAAATCGGGACGATCGCCGAAAAGGGGAAGGCGATCGGCTCGGTGGAATCGGTGAAGGCGGTCAGCGACATCTATTCGCCGGTCTCGGGGGAAGTGGTGGCGGTGAATGATCTGCTCTCCTCGTCACCCGAAAAGCTCAACGAAGATCCGCACGGAGCGGCGTGGCTGGTGAAGATTAAACTCGCCTCGCCCGCCGAGGTGGCCGATCTGATGAGCGCGGCGGAGTATCAGCAATACGCGGGCGAAGAACAGTAGCGTGAAAACCGCATGTTCCAGGAAATAGAACTTCTTTCTTCTTAATTTAGAAGATTAAAATTCTTCAGAAGCCGGCAAAATTCGAATCCGGATTGAGTACTGGCGCGTCTCATTGGATAGAACTCGCAGTTACTGAAATCTTGGTGGAGAAAATGAAAGCACAAAAATATCTTTTGCTGGCTCTATTTGTTTCCGGGACGGCCGCGATGGCGCAGGAATCTCCGGTGCCGAAGGCCGAAGTAGGCTTGAACTATTCGTTCAACCGCATCAATCCAAATGGTGGTCTTTCGGCGTACAGCGCCAACGGCGGCTTTGCCGATTTCGAATATAATGTGACGCGAAACTTGGGAATTGTCGCCGATCTTGGCCTGAATTACATCGGCACGGCGAACGGCATTTCCGTAAATGATACGACATTTGAATATCTTTTCGGACCTCGCTTCAACATTCGCCGTCATGGTCATTGGAATCCTTACGTTCAGGCGCTGTTCGGAGAAGAGAGATTCTCAAACGGCTTCGCTCCCGGCACCGCGCTGAGCTATACCGGCGCGGCGCAAACCAATTTCGCCATGGCCCTTGGCGGAGGAGTCGATTTCGCGGTCGGCCACTCCCTTTCCATCCGGCCGATTGAAGTCGACTACATGCCGGTTCAGATCCCGCGCGGAACCCTGCGTTACACCCAGAACGATTTCCGCTACGCCGCCGGCGTGGTTCTGCGCTTTGGCGCGAAGTAAATTGCAGTCGCAATAAGAAGCGGGCGCGGCTCAGAGCGTCGCGCCCGTCGCGCCGGGAATGGTCCGAATCCTGCTTAAGACTGCGCATGGCCCGAGCACAAGAAATCACCGGCGAACCTTTTCGGGAGGGGCTCTGTCCACGATGTGGCGGCGCCGCCAGATGGCGGATCGCCGACGAAGCGAGAAGCCGGATCGAAGTTTCCTGTCCCGATTGCGGTACGTTTCAACTCTCGCGGCGGGAATTTGTAGAGACGGAGGATCGAGTTCCCGACTAGCGCTGCTGCTCCGCCTTGTAGATGTAATTTATTGAGCCCGAAGGCCGGCTGCCGGGGTCGATAAAATGAAAATCGATTCCGGAAGCGCATCCGGCCGGGGCGGCGAGCTTCAACGGGTCCGCCAACGGATCGCGCGTGCATCTCGTCGAAGGCGCCCTGAAACAGCATATTCGCGGATACTCGGCGACTTTGTACCGCGCATCCGGGCAGGCGAGCGGCCGTGGACCGGCGATAGAATTTCAAGCCAATCACGAAAATTTTCCCGACCAGCGTTTTCCTTTCGGACGGGCCTGGACGATCGGGTTGGGTCCACCAGGGAGCAGGGCCGCCGATTCTATCTTCCACACGACCAGATAAAACCACGCGACCAGATAAAACGTATCGGCGACGAAGCAGCGCGGAATCAGCAAACACCACAGCGCGAGCATTCGCAGCGGTCGATCATCGGATGTAGCGTTGCATGGGGTGGAGGTGTTTGACAGAGCGCCTCCGTCCGCGGTAAAAACATTCTTGCGATTGCCTTCGTTTTCTGGCGCGCTCACGCGCCGTGAACTTCTTGCCGCCAGCGCCGCAGCGGCAACGCGATTTGCCATGGCCGATGCCTCCGCCGATTTTTCAAACCTGACCCTGAAGCAAGCCTCCGACGGCGTTCGAGCAAAGCGCATCTCGCCCGTCGAGCTGACCGAGCAATGTCTCGAGCGCATCACGACCTTCAATCCGAAAATTAACGCGTGGATCACGGTGATGCGGGAAAAGGCGCTTGATCAGGCCCGCGCCCTGGCGGAGGAACAGCGCGCCGGAGGCGTGCGGGGTCCGCTGCATGGCATCCCGATCGGCATTAAGGATTCGATCGATGTCGCCGCAGTGCGCACGACCGCGGCGAGTGCGGTTTACGAATATCGCTTCGCTTCGGACGATGCCGAGGTGGTGCGGCGGCTTCGCGCGGCGGGCGCCGTGCTCATCGGTAAATGCAACATGCATGAGTTCGACGCCGGCGCCAGCTCCGCGGTCAGCTACTGGGGTCCGGTGCGCAATCCCTGGAATCTGGAGCGGGTCGCCGGCGGTCCTTCCGGCGGATCCGCCGCCGCGGTCGCGATGGCGAATTGCTTCGCCGCGCTCGGGACGGACACCGCGGGCGGCATTCGCATTCCCGCGGCGTACTGCGGCGTGGTGGGCTTGAAACCGACGTTCGGACGCGTCAGCATGCGCGGGATCGTGCCGATGGCCTGGTCGCTCGATCATTGCGGGCCGCTGGCGCGAACCGTCGAGGACGCCGCGATGGTTCTTCAGGCGATCGCCGGCTACGATGATCAGGACATCGACAGCGTCGATCGCGCCGTTCCGGATTATCTCTCCGCGATTGGCGCGCCGGTGGCGCAATTTCGCCTCGGCGTGCCGGTCGAATTTTTCGATCATCTCGACGATGACATCGCCAAAGCGATGGACGGCGCGCTGGCGGTGCTCCAAAAAATGACGAAGGGGACGCATGAAGTTGGCTTGCCGCCACTGCTGCATGCGCAAGTCAACGCCGAAATTATCGCCGCGCACGAAAATGTTCGCGGCGTGAACGGCGGCGTTTTCGAGCCGAGCACCGCTCGCGCCTTCTCCGCCTCGCCCGACTCGGCGCACGCGGTGGATTATATTCGGGGCTGGCGGGAGCTCGAACTGGTCCGGCGCACCGTCGATGAAAATGTATTTCGGAAACAGAATGTGGATCTGCTGATCGCTCCGGTTGCGCGCCACATGCCGCCGTCGATCGAGATGGACCTGGCTCCTCCGCCGACGCCCGGCACCGGGCGCGGGAATGCGGCAGCGCCGCGAAAGCCCGATCTCGAATCGGCGACCCGCGCCTTCAACGGCTACGGCCTGCCTGTGATCACGATTCCGTGCGGATTTTCAAAGGACGGCTTGCCGATCGGAATGCAAATTGCGGGCCCGCACTTTGCGGAAGCGCAGGTTCTCGCCCTGGCGCATGCCTATCAAGAAGCGACGGAGTGGCGCCTGCGGCGCCCGCCGCTGACCGCCGATACGAAGGTTCCTGTTTTATCCAAGGCCGCGGCCGAGCAGACGGGAAGCTAGATGGAAACGACTCGCCGCGATTTTCTCGCCATCACCACCGCCGCCGCGAGTGTTCTTCGCGCCGGCCCGCGCGACGATCTCGCCGCGATGACGCTGAAGCAAGCCTCCGAAGCGATCCGCTCCCGCAAAGTCTCGCCGGTCGAGCTTACCGAAGCCTGTCTGGAAAGAATCGCGACCTATAATCCGAAGATCGACGCCTGGATCACGGTGATGCGCGAGCAGGCGATGGAGCAGGCGCGAGCGCTCGAAAAAGAGCAGGCCGCCGGACGATTTCGCGGCCCGCTGCACGGCATCCCGATCGGCCTTAAGGACAACATCGATTTCGCCGGCGTCCGCACCACCGCGGGCAGCCGGACGCTGGCCGGAAACGTCGCCTCCGAGGACGCCGAGGTTACGCGCCGGCTAAAAGCGGCGGGCGCGGTGATCGTCGGCAAGTGCAACATGCACATCTTTGCCGCTGGCGCGACGTCGGCGGTCAGTTACTTCGGACCGGTGCGCAATCCCTGGAATCTGGAGCTCATCGCCGGCGGATCGTCGGGCGGATCGGCCGCCGCGGTCGCGATGGATAATTGCTACGCAGCGCTCGGCACCGACACCGGCGGCTCGATTCGCACGCCTTCGGCCATGTGCGGCGTCACCGGATTTAAGCCGACCTATGGGCGCGTCAGCATTCGCGGAATCGTTCCGCTCACCTGGTCGCTCGATCACTGCGGCCCGATCGCGCGAACCGTGGAAGATACGGCGGCGGTCCTGCAAGTGCTCGCGGGCTACGATCCGCTGGACGTTCAGAGCATCGATTATCCCGTGCCCGATTATTTTAAGGGCATCGGCGCGCCGGTGGCGCAGTTCCGGCTCGGCATCCCGCCGCAGTTTTATGACGGCCTGGAGGAGCCCGTGGCGCGCGCGATGGACGAAGCCATGGCGCTGCTCAAGAAAATGACCAAAGCAGCGCGCGAAGTCGAGTTGCCCTCGATTCTCGATACCGGCGCCGGGAGCGAAGGCGCCGTTTTCCGGGAAATGCTCGGAGGCGAGTTCGTGGTCGCCGAACCTTCATCGACTCCGCCGCCGGGCGCGGGCGTACCTCCGCCGGGGCGCGCCGTCGATTATATCCGCCAGTGGCGCAATCTGCGTCTGGTGCGCCGCATCGTGGATCGGGAAGTTTTCAAAAAACAAAATGTCGATTTTCTGATCACGCCGACGATTCGCGAGCTCCCCTGGCCGATTGAAGAGGAGCTCGAGCGGCTGGCGAACGCGCATCCGCGCAATCCGAAGCCGGGAAACACGCGCTCGCTGGACGATTATGGCCTGCCCACGATAACGGTGCCGTGCGGAATTTCGAGCAGCGGGTTGCCGATTGGATTGCAGATCAGCGGGCCGCCGCTGGGCGAGGCGAACGTGCTGGCGCTGGCCTACGCATACCAAAGCGCGACGGATTGGCACACCCGCAAACCGCCGCTCAAGCCGGACGCCAAGGTTCCCGTGCTGTCGAAAACCGCAGCCAGCCAGACCGGAGAATCCGTCACTCGCTAGCCGGAAGCGGCTTAGGCCGGCGCGAGGCGAACAGGTAATAAACCGGAAGGCCCGCCGCCACCAGCAACAATCCGATGGCCGCCTCGCGCGGGTCGGCCGCGAGCTGATTGGCCACCACCACCGCGCATCCCAGCAGGAACAGGAGCGGCGCGATCGTCAGCCGCTTCTCGAAGCGCATCAGACCGATCGCCATCAGGGCGAAAAACAGAAATTCCGTGTAGACGACGCGCGTGAATAAGGTGCGGTATGTGCCGGTCGCGACCAGCGCGCAAGCCCACACACCCTGCGCCACGATGGCGATGTGCGGGGTCTGAAATCGCGGATGCGCCTGGCCCAGGGCGCGCCAGGCGTACCCCTCCCGCGCCAGCGCGTAATAGACGCGCGGCCCGGCGAGCAAGGTCCCGCTCAAGCCGCCGAATGCGGAAACGATCACCAGAATCGCCACCAGCGCCGCGGCGCGCGGTCCGGCCAAAACGGCGGCGGCGTCCGCCGCGATGTGCTGCGAATGAAGCACGGTCGAAAGCGGCAGCACGCGCAGATACGCAGCGTTCAACGAAAGATAGGAGATCGTCACGATGGCCATCCCGACCAGCAGGGCTCGCGGGATCGTTTTCTCGGCGCGATGCGTTTCTCCCGCCGCGTAGGTCACCTGATGCCATCCGCCGAATGCGAACAACCCGGCGCTGATGCCGAGCAGAAATTCGCGCGGGCCGCCCGGCGCGCTCGCCGCCACACCCGCCTCCGGCCGCGGACCCGCAAGTACGGCGACCGCGACGAGAATCGCCGCAATCGCCGCCATTTTCGCGATGGTGAACGCCGTCTGCACGGTGCTGCCGGCGCGCACGCCGGCATAATTTATGGCCGAAAGCAGCACAATGCAGCCGATCGCCACCAGCGTGATTCCGGCGTCATTCAGCGGCGCGAGCACGGATAGGTACCGCGCCAGGACCATCGCGATCGCCGCGATGATTCCGGTATGCGCGCTCCAGAACATCGCCCATACCCACAAAAATCCCACCGCGGGCGAGATCGTCTCTTTCAGATAAATATAGACGCCGCCGGTTTTGGGGAACGCCGCCGCGAGGGAGGCGGAAACCATCGCTCCGGCAATCGAAAGCACGCCCGCGGCGGTCCACACGCCGAACATCGCGCCGATAGTGGAAACATGCCGGCTGACTTCGGAGGGTTGGACGAAAATCGACGCGCCGATGATGATCCCCACCACCATCGCGGTGGCTCGCACCAAACCCATGGACCGGCGAAGCAAGAATTCAGTTTACGACTTCTTCACGAAGCGTTCGATGCCCCGGCGCGCGTCCTCGGTCATGCGCGCGATCGCGTTCGCCTGCACGCCTGCCTGGAGCGCCGCCTCGAAGCTCATGCCATCCATGTGATACAGCAGATTCTTTCCGAGGCTCACCGCCGACGCCGATTTCGCGGCCAGCGCCTGGACGTAATCCTCCACGCCGCGCTCGAATTCGTCATCGGGGAAGACGCGATTAATCAGCCCGTCCGCCCGCGCCTGCTCCGCGCCGATCACTTCACCGGTCGCGATCAGCTCGAAGGCGCGCTTTTCTCCCACCGATCGCCGCAGAATCGACATCACCATGGCCGGAACGAATCCGATCTTCACTTCGGGATAACCGAATTGCGCCGATGCGGCGGCGAGCACCAGATCGCACGCCGTCGCCAGGCCGCAGCCGCCGGCCAGCGCGCGGCCCCGGACCGCCGCCACAATGGGCCGCGGATGCTGCCGCATCGCCAGAAAAGTTTCCGCTAATTGCCGCGCTGTGGCGAGATGCTCGAGCACCCCGGCTTCCGCGCTCTGATTCAAGCCGCTCAGGTCCGCGCCGGAACAAAAATCCGCGCCCGCGCCGCCGAGCAAAACCACTCGAACCTTTTGGTCCGCCGCCGTCGCCGCCAAAGCGTCGCTCAACGCGGTGATCAGGGCCGCGTTCAGCGCGTTGCGTTTTTCCGGCCGGTTCAGCGTGATCCGGGCGAGGCCCGCGTCGACGCGCAGATCAATCAACATCGATCTCCATGCGAAGCAGCGCGCTCGAATACGTTTTGCCCTGGGGATCGGCCTTCAGCGCCAGCGTTCCGCCGCCGTCTAAACTTTCATGCAGCAGAAAATTCAACGCGCCCAGATTGGGGATCTCGAATCTTTCCACCTCGCCCAGACAAACGCCCTCGAAGTGTTTTTTGACACGCTCGGCGGTCACCTCGCGCACCAGGATCGGATAATATTCCGGCCGGCGCGCGATAATGCCGACGTTGGCGGTATCGCCTTTGTCGCCGGAGCGCGCATGCGCCAGCTCGATCAATTTTCGCTTGGCCAAATGGAAACCTCCGGCTTCACTTCCGTTTTCGGGATCAGCGCCGGCCAGTAGGCGACAACTTCCTCGACGCGCGGCCGTCCGCTGCCCAGCCCCGTCACCACCGGCGGACCGTTCAGCGCCAGCGGCGCGATCTCTTTGGTGAATCGTTCCACCGCCGCACGATCGTTCGATCGCACGCCGACGCGCAGCACCACCTCGGCAAGGCGCGGCTCCATATCGGGCGCCGGCTCCGCCAACGGGATGCCGTGACAGGCGTTGGCGCCGAGAAACTCGGTACGGATCGCGTCGAACTTTAAGCCGAGCCGGTCCAGTCTCCGCCGCAAAATCTGATCGGCGGCGCGAGCTTTCCGGTAGGCGTCCGGCCAGGCGTAAACCAAACTTCCAATCGCCTTGAAACCCGCCGAATAACTCACGGAAACTTTGTAAAACGGGGTCGCCGGACGGCCGCGAATCCCGCTGAACCGCACCCGGTCCGGCCCGCACTGCTCCAGATGAATGGTGGTGAAATCGGCGATACAATCCGGCGTAATATATTCGCGCGGATCGCCCATCTCATAAAGAAGCTGCTCCTTCACCGATGCAACGGTCACGCGCCCGCCGGTGCCCGCGTGCTTGGTGATGGTGAAGGTCCCGTCCGGCTCGGCCTCGATGATCGGATAACCGATGTCGGCCATGTTCGGGATCTCCGCCCAATCCACCTGGCAATTCCCGCCGGTGCATTGCGCGCCACATTCCACCGTGTGTCCGGCGATGGTGCCCGCCGCGAGCTTATTCCAGTCGTCGGCTTTCCATTGAAATTCGTGAATCATCGGCGCCAGCGCGAGCCCGGTGTCGGTGACGCGGCCGGTGATCACGATTTGCGCGCCGCGCGCCAGCGCGGCGGCCACCGGAAACGCGCCAAAGTAAACGTTGGCGCTCTGCACGCGGTCGCGAATCGTCGAAAGCGGCTCGCCCGTTTCCATGTTGTTCAGCTCAATGCCGCGCGCGAACAGATCATCGAGCCGGCCCATGATGTCGTCTCCGGCGACTGTGGCAACTTTGACATCGATGCCCTGGCGTTTGGCGATTGCGAGCACGGCATCGCGGCACGCCGCCGGATTCACGCCGCCCGCGTTGGCGATGACGCGCACGCGCCGCGCGATTAAATCCGGCAGAACGTCCGCGATCATGTCCACGAAATCGCGCGCATATCCCGCCTTCGGATCCCGCGACCGCTGCTTTTGCAGGATCGACATGGTGATCTCGGCGAGATAATCGAGCGTCAGATAATCGATGGGGCCGCGGCGCACCTGCATGGCCGGCGCTTCCAGCGAGTCGCCCCAGAACCCCTGCCCATTCGCAATTCGGATCAACTTTGTATTTTAGCGGTTTTGCGGTCGGCGCCGGCGCGCGGGAAATCAGTGGCTGACCGCCGGCCGGACGGTTCTTCCCCGATGCGGACGCGCCAGTTCGTCGAAGCGCAGCGCCAACTCCGCCAGTTCCTCCGTTGCCGAATCGCCCGCCACCGGCAGCCCGTGTCCGGCGGCGATCACAGCCGGGCGCAGCTCAGAAAGTCGCATCACCGAATCGCGAGCCGCATCCCAATCTGGCGTGAAGTAGGCCGGCGGACCATGCAGCTCCACGCGCTGCGTGATCACCGCCTCCGCCGATTCCGCCTTGGTCAGCGAGATCGCGTCTCCGGCGATCAGCACCCGATCCTCATCGCGAAAAAATGCGACGTGCCCGGGAGTGTGTCCCGGCGTGTGAATCCAGCGCCAGCCCTGCAAAATCGGAACGATGTTGGTTGCGGGCAGCGGCTGCAAATGCCCGCGCAAATCAAACGGCGCTCGCGGAAACAGCGGTGAAAGCAGCGCCATCCATCCGCCGCCGGATGCCGCGTCCGGCCACGGATACTTTTCGCAGCCGGTTAAGAAAGGAAACTCGGCGCGATGAGCATAAACCGGCGCGCCCCAATAGGCGGCCAACTCACGAACCGATCCGGCATGATCGAAATGCCCATGCGTCAGCAGAATCGCTTCCGGCGCGGCGTTGCCGAAGCGTTCCTGCGCCGCGCGCTGGATCGCCGCGGCCGATCCAGGCGTGCCCGCGTCGATCAAAACCCACGGGCCGCCCGGCGGACCCACGAAGAAAACGTTCACGAACAGGCGGCGCAGGCCAGCCACTTCGGCCGTAATGGAAAAAATCCGCGACGACCGGTTGCGCGATACCACCGGACACAACACGACACTTGTTAGACCGGCGCCCGCAGCCGCCATTTCACCGCCTGTCTTTGGAATGCTGCTCGATTCCGTTCTCCGCTTCGAGCGCTCTTTCCTGTTGTTCGATCTCCACGCGGTGGCTCTTAATCTCCAGACGCAAGCGCCCGAAGATGCTCATATACAGGTTCGCGATCCAGACCAGCGCGAAAAAGGCGATCAGAGAACCGCGCCAGCCCGGATAGAGAAGCTGGTAACCGGTAATGGCGAGAAAAAAGAGAGTAACGTAATGGCTGAAACAGTATTCGCAGGTGAACAGGTAAAAAAACTTGCGCGCGTACCAGCGCCGGCAGCGCTTGCTGCGCTCGCTGCAAAATTCGCGCGGTTCGCGAAAAACCTCTTCGTGCGTTACCGTCCAGGCGATCGCGGCGATGGGAATCGCCAGAACGAATAACGTAACCATCTGCGCGCCTAGGCCCATTTCGCTTGCTAGATGCGAATGCCTGAAGCCGGTGTTTCAACCCCCGCGCCGGGCCGTTCCGGTTTCATTCCGATAAAAGAGATTAATCCGTGCGCGCGGCCCGTTGTCGCACCACAGCGGGCGGCAGCGTAAAGCAGAATTTCGATCCCTTGCCCAACGCCGATTCCACCCAGATTCGTCCGCCGTAGCGTTCGACGATTCGCTGGCAGATCGCCAGGCCGATCCCCGTTCCGGGATAGGTGTGGCCGTGCAGCCGTTTGAAAATTCCGAAAACCTGTTGCGAGTATTCGGGCCGGATGCCGATGCCGTTATCTTCCACGGAAAACAGCCAGTCCGCTTCGCGCTGCTGTGCGGTGATACGAATCCGGGGCGGCTCCTTGCTTCGATATTTGATCGCGTTGCCCACCAGGTTCTGAAAAAGCTGTACCATCCGGATCTCGTCGGCTTCGACAACCGGCAATCCTTCCCAGCTCACCTCCGCCTGATTCTGTTCAATCGACGCCCGCAGGTTCAGCAGGACCTTTTCGAGCACCGCCGCGCAGCTCACCGGCGCCGCCGGACCCGCCGCCGATCCCGCCTGCGAATACGCCAGCAGATCCTTGAGGAGCATCTCCATGCGATGCGCTCCGTTAATCACGAAGCGGATGTAGCGGTCCGCCTCCGAATCGAGCTTGCCGGCGTACTGCCGCTCGAGCATCTCGCTGTATAAGGCGATCATGCGCAGAGGTTCCTGCAAATCGTGGCTGGCCGCGTAAGCGAACTGATTCAGATCTTCATTCGATTGCATCAAGGCCTGGTTTACCTGCAACAGCTCCCTGGTGCGCTCGGCCACGCGCTGCTCCAGCCGCGCATTTAATTCCCGGATCTCTTCATCGCGCTTCACGCGCTCGGTGACGTCGCGGATCGCCGAGGTGATCAACAATCCTTCTTCGGTTTGCAGCGGGCTTACCGTCACCTCCGCCGGGAAAAGGGAGCCATCCTTGCGCCGCGCCGTCACCTGCTGATGCGCTCCAGGCGAGGCTGGATCCCGATCCGGCACCAGCAACTCGATCCCGCGCCCGATCACCTCCTCGCGCCGGAATCCAAACATGGCCTCCACCTGGGAGTTCACCAGGGTGATCTCGCCGTCGGCCGTGCTGATGATCATCGCATCCGGAGCCGCTTCCAGCAGCGAGCGGAACTTCTGCTCCGTCTTTTTGAGCGCTTCCGTTTGCCTCCGCAGCAGCGCGTTATTGCGGCTCAGGTCGACGAAAACCGAAACCTTCGACCGTAAAATCTCCGGCACGATGGGCTTAAACAGAAAATCCACCGCGCCCATGTCATAGCCACGGAAAAGATGCTCGTCGCTTTTGTAAGCCGTCAGAAAGAGAATCGGTGTGTGGCGCGACCGTCGCCGCGCGCGGATCAGCTCCGCCGTCTGGAAACCGTCCAACTCGGGCATCTTGACGTCCAGAAGAATCGCGGCGAAATCGTCCTCGAGCAGTTGCCGCAGCGCTTCCATTCCGGAGTGCGCCAGCACCAGTTCCTGCCCCAGGCTTTCCAGCGCGGCTTCGAGCGAAACCAGGTTCTCCGGCGAGTCGTCCACCAGAAGGATTTTGACCCGGTCTTGCGCGGACTCGGCCACTGCGGCGCTACCGAATGCTGTCGTCATCGTAAACCACCCGCGCGACCTGCAACTTCAAATTTCGTTGTACTCGGAGTATAGCCAAGGCCTCCCGGTGAGTCAATCGCCGGCCGTCATCTGTGCGGTTTCATGATCGCGCGTGATCCACACCCGCAGCACGGAAAATAGCTGCTCCAGATCCACGGGTTTGGTGATGTAATCGTTCGCGCCCGCTTCAATGCACTTGGCGCGGTCGCCCTTCATCGCCTTGGCCGTCAGGGCGATAATCGGGAGCGACCGGAATCGGGCCTCCTGGCGGATGGCCCGCATCGTTTCGTAGCCATCCATTTCCGGCATCATGATATCCATCAGGACCAGATCGACTGCCGGCGTGCTCTTCAGCAGCTCGATGCCGGCGCGTCCATTTTCGGCGTGGACCACGTTAAGATGGTGATCTTCCAGCAGGCTGGTCAGCGCAAAAATGTTGCGCACGTCGTCGTCCACCACCAGCACCGTCTTGCCCTCCAGCTCCGGATCGGTCTCGCGCAGCAGCTCCAGAATCCGGCGTTGATCGGGGCGCAGCTGCGCTTCATCGCGATGCAGCAGCAAAACCGATTCATCCAGCAGCCGCTCAAACGAGGTCACCCATTTGACCGCGCCATGGCGCGTCAGTTTCGCCAGATCCATCGCCTCCTCTTCGGGCCAGGCGCGGTCGGCCAGCAGGATCGCCGGCGGCGCGTTCATATTAAGGATTTTCGCCTGAATCTCGGCGAGCAGTTGCAGCGCCGCGATATCCTCCAGACTCACGTGAATCGCGATTCCATCCAGGAACTGCTGCCGCGCAAGCGCCAGGGCTTCGCCGCCCGTAGCCACGTCGAAAATCTGCAAGTCGGGTCCGCCCAATATGTTTACCATCGCCGCGCGTTGCTCCGGATCGGCGCACACCACCAACATTTTCTTTACCCGCTTTCGCGTCGATTGCTCGATGCACGTGAACGCGTCGGCGAGGGAATTGTTGGCGGCCGCTTTCTCCAGATACGTCATCGCGCCCAGGGCCAATCCGCGCCGCCGGTTGTCATCGCCCGAAATTATATGAACCGGAATGTGCCGTGTCGCCGGATCGTGCTTGAGGCGGTCCAAAATCGTCCATCCCACCATGTCCGGAAGCGAAATATCCAGCGTAATCGCCCCCGGCTTGAACTCGCGCGCCAGCGAAATCGCGCTCGATCCGCGCAGCGCCACCAGCGCCTTTAATCCGCGCTCATGCGCCAGATCGATCAGAATGCGCGCGAACGTGACATCGTCCTCGATCACCAGCAGCACCGGATCGCCCGGCTCGATCAGATTGCGATCGTCGTCGAGCACCAGGTCCTCCACCAGTTCCTCGTCCTTCAAGGGCGTGGACGGCAGGATGAGGTCCACGGCTTGCTGGGTTCCGTTGGAAGCCGTCGCGTTCTGCTCGAGCAGCGCCGGGGCCGCGCTCAGCGCCTCGCTTTTGGGCACCTGCGGCTGCGATACATACATCTGCGGCAGATACAGCGTGAACGTGCTGCCCACGCCGGGCACGCTTTGCAGGCAAATTTCGCCCCCCAGCAGCCGCGCCAGCTCGCGACTGATCGAGAGTCCTAATCCGGTGCCGCCGTACTTGCGGCTGGTGGTCCCGTCGGCCTGCTGGAAGGCTTCGAAGATGATTTTCTGTTTGTCCGGCGGAATGCCGATGCCGGTGTCGGTCACCGAAAACGCGATCACGCTTTTGGCTCGCGAAAGAACGGAATGATTCGGCGTCCACCCGCCCTGGGCGCGATCGATCCTCAGCCGCACGCTTCCATGCTCGGTGAACTTCAGCGCATTCGACAACAGATTTTTCAAAACCTGTTGCAGCCGTTTCGCGTCGGTATGCATCACCTCCGACGACAATTCGCCGTCCAACTCGATATTGAACTCCAGGCCCTTGCCGTCGGCCACGTGGCGGAACGTCTTCGAGCAGTAATCCTGAAGCTCGGTAAAGCGCACGCCGCCGATTTCCACGTCCATCTTGCCCGATTCGATCTTGCTCAAGTCCAGGATGTCGCTGATCAGCGCCAGCAAATCCGAGCCGGAGGTGTGAATCGTCTCCGCAAATTTCACCTGTTTTGGAGTCAGGTTCTTTTCCGAATTTTCCGACAACATGCGCGCCAGAATCAGCAGGTTGTTGAGCGGCGTTCGCAGCTCATGACTCATATTGGCCAGAAACTCGCTCTTGTACTTGGAGGTGAGCGAAAGCTGCTCGGCCTTTTCTTCCAGCGCCTTCTTGGCTTGCTCCACCTCCTGGTTCTTGGCCTCCACTTCCGTTTTCTGTTCGGCTAAAAGCTGCGCTTTTTCCTGCAACTCTTCATTCGTCTTCTGTAACTGGAGCTGCTGGCTTTGCAACTCCTCCGCCAGCGCCTGGCTTTGCTTCAGAAGCTGCTCGGTCCGCATCGTCGCCGCGATGGTATTGAGCACGATGCCGATCGATTGCGTGAGCTGATCGAGGAACGCCAGGTGAACATCGTTAAACTTGCTGAACGAGGATAGTTCCAGCACCGCCTTGACATCTCCTTCAAACAGCACCGGCAGAACCACGATGCTCAGCGGAACGCTGGAGCCCACGCTGGAGCGGATGCGGATGTGATCGCCGGGAGCGTCGGTGATGAGGATGCGGCGGCGGTCCTTGGCGCACTGCCCGATCAAGCCCTGGCCCATCGAAAATTCCCGCCGCAGCTCGCTGTCCTGCTCGCTGGTGGCATAACCGGCGAGCAGCTTGAGCACGGACTGGCCGTTCTGCGACTCGGCGATATAGAAAGTCCCATGCTGCGCGCCGATCAGCGGCGTAAGCTCCGATAGCAGCAGCTCGGAGACGGTCAACAAGTCGCGCTGCCCCTGCATCATGCCGGTGAACTTGGCGATGTTGGTCTTCAGCCAGTCCTGCTCGTTGTTCTTGCGCGTGGTCTCGGCGAGATTGAGAATCATCTCATTGATGTTGTCCTTGAGCGCCGCCATCTCGCCTTGCGCTTCGAGTGCGATCGATCGCGTCAGGTCGCCCTTGGTCACCGCGGTCGCGACGTCGGCGATCGCTCGAACCTGCGTCGTCAGGTTCTGCGCAAGCTGATTCACGTTGTCGGTCAAATCGCGCCAGATGCCGGCGGCGCCCGGCACGCGAGCCTGCCCGCCCAGCTTTCCTTCGATGCCGACCTCGCGCGCCACCGTCGTCACCTGATCGGCAAACGTCGCCAGCGTATCGATCATGCCGTTGATCGTATCCGCCAGCTCCGCGATCTCGCCCTTGGTTTCGAGCACCAGCTTGCGCTTCAGATCGCCGTTGGCCACAGCCGTCACGACCTTGGCGATGCCGCGCACCTGCGTGGTCAGATTCGCCGCCATGAAGTTGACGTTATCGGTCAGGTCCTTCCAGATTCCGGCAACGCCTTTTACCTCCGCCTGCCCGCCGAGCTTGCCGTCGGTGCCGACCTCGCGCGCCACGCGCGTTACTTCGCTGGCGAAGGAGTTGAGCTGATCCACCATCGTGTTGACGGTGTTCTTCAGCTCCAGGATTTCGCCGCGCACGTCCACCGTAATTTTGCGCGACAGGTTCCCGTTGGCGACGGCCGTCGTCACTTCCGCGATGTTGCGAACCTGGGCCGTCAGGTTCCGCGCCATCGAGTTGACCGAATCGGTCAGATCTTTCCACGTGCCCGCGACGCCCTTCACCTCCGCCTGCCCGCCGAGCTTGCCTTCGGTCTCGATCTCGCGCGCCACGCGCGTCACTTCCGATACGAAGGAGCTGAGCTGATCCACCATGGTGTTGATCGTGTTCTTCAGCTCCAGGATTTCGCCGCGCACGTCCACCGTGATTTTCCGCGAAAGATCGCCGCGCGCCACCGCCGTGGTGACCTCCGCGATATTGCGAACCTGAT
>JAJPHS010000133.1 GCA_021325175.1 Terriglobia bacterium | reverse complement strand
CGTTCCTGAATAGCTCGATGAACGCCGCCGAACAGCGCGAAATCATCCGGCAGGCGTCGCGGAACAGCTTCCGGCTGATCTATCTTTCTCCGGAACGGCTGGTGCGCCCCGATTCGCTCGATTGGTTGAAACACGTTCCGCTGGCCTTTTTCGCCATCGACGAGGCGCATTGCATCTCCGAATGGGGCCATGAGTTTCGCCCCGAATACCGGCAGTTGCGGGCCTTGCGCGAATGGTTTCCGGAAACGCCGGTGGCGGCCTTTACCGCAAGCGCCACGCGCGCCGTGCGGCACGACATCATCGCGCAACTGAGGCTGCGCGATCCGGCCAAATTCGTCATGAGTTTTCATCGTCCGAATTTGCGATACGTGGTCCATCCCTGCGGCCCCCGCGACCAGGACCGGCTGCTGTTTTCCGCGCTCGAATATTACGACGAAGGCAACGTCATCATCTACGCGCCGACCGTCCGCGCGGTGGAGGAAACCGAAGCGCTTCTATCGCGCAAAGGCCATCCCGTGGTCGCCTATCACGGCCAGATGGATAACGCGAGACGCCAGCGAAATCAGGAGACGTGGATGGCCGGAGAAAAGCGGATTCTGGTCGGCACCGTGGCCTTCGGCCTGGGGATCAATAAGCCGGACGTTCGAGCCGTGCTGCACCTTTCGCTGCCGAAATCACTGGAGCAGTATTACCAGGAAGCCGGGCGCGCCGGACGCGACGGGCTCCCGGCCGATTGCGCGCTCCTCTGGCAGAGGCGCGACATCGGCCTGCTGGCGCATTTCATCGATCAGCTTCAGGATCACGACGAAAAACAACGGGCGTGGCAGCGCTATCACGTGATGCGGCGATTCGTCGAAAGTCCGGAGTGCCGCCATCGGCAGATTTGCCTGCACTTCGGCGAGACTCCGAAGTGGGAGCGATGCAATGCCTGCGATCGCTGCGGCATTGCGCCCGAATGGATCAGCGCCGCGCCGGGCGAAAAGCGATCCGCGCGCGTTGCGGCGAAGCCGTTCGATGCGCCGGCGCGCTCAGAGATGCGCGATGCCTTGAAGCAGTGGCGCCGCAACCTGGCAAAAGAGATCGGGACCCCGCCTTACGTAATCCTGCACGATTCGACGCTCGATGCGATCTGCCGCCGCGCTCCCCGCACGCTGGCGGAGTTGTGCGAAGTTTCCGGAATCGGCGAAAAGAAGGCGGAGCGGTTCGGCGAGGCGATCCTCAAAATCATCGCCAGGTGTGCGACTTAGCATTTCGTATTAAGGTTGTAGAAATGAAAAACATTGCCTTGGTTTTGATCGCATCGATGAGCATGACGGCGCAGCCGCCGCGGAAGCCGCTGGCGCGGTTGCAGGCCAATATCGAGCAGATCACGAAATCGGTGAACGCCAACTGGGGGATTTACATGAAGTGCCTGGAAACAGGCGACGAAATCGCCATCAACGCCGATGAGCCGATGGACACAATGAGCGTGATCAAGATTCCGCTCATGGTCGAATCTTTCCGCCAGATCCACGAAGGCAAGTTTTCGCTGGCGGATCGCGTCGTCATCAAGGATGAGGATAAGCGGCCCGGGACGGGCGTGATCCGGTCGCTCGACGCCGGCGCGAATCTGACGATCAAGGATCTGCTCACGCTGATGATTATCGTGAGCGACAATACCGCGACCGATCTGATGTACGGCAAGATCGGCGGTCCGGAGGCGCTCAACCGCGAGATGGACCGGCTGGGATTTAAAACCATTCGCGCGCAGCGGACCGGCAAAGAATGGTTCGCGGCGCTCGCGGCCGCGCCCTCGCGCGATGAATTTCATCGCCAAGGCAAAACGCCGTTCGGACTATCGTCGCCGCGCGAAATGGGCAAGCTGCTCGAAATGATCAAGCGCGGCCAGATGGTGAATCAGGCGGCCAGCGATCAGATGCTGGCCATCCTGCGCGGCCAGGTTTATTCGTCGCGGCTGCCCAAGTATGTGACCGGATATCGCGTGCCGCATAAAACCGGCGATTTCCTGCCATACGTGGCCAACGACGTGGGAATTTTAGAGAGTCCGTCGCGCAATATCATCTTGTGCGTATTTACGGCGCAGCATTATGGCGTCGGAACGTATCTGGAAGACGCCATCGGCCGGGTGGCGGAGCTGGTAGGCAATTACTACGCCGCGCAATAGAGGCCGTTCAGGGGATCCGGCCTCCTGGCGCGATAGTGGTTGATGAGAGTTCCATCACGCCGCCGCTAAACGCGCGAAAAAGCGCGTGCCATCTGCTCTATCCCCGGCGCCGTCCCGTCCGTATGATAGCCTCATGATTCGTTTTCTTTCCTGCGTGTTGCTTGGCGCACTGGTCGCCTCGGCGCAGCCGCCCTCGGTCGCGCCCGGCGGCGTGCTCAATGCCGCCAGCTTCGCCAAGGATACAAACGGCCTGGGATCTCCGGTCGCCCCCGGATCGCTGGTCGCGATTTTCGGCAGCTTCTCCGGCGCCTCGCTCGCCACCGCCGATACAATTCCTCTTTCGACCGACCTGGGCAATGTTCAGATCACTTTCAACAATATTCCCGCGCCGCTTCAGGCCGTCTCCCCCGCCGGCGCTTTCCCGTTCGTCACCGCGCAGGTGCCCTACGAGGTGATCCCCGCCGGGCAAACATCGGTCACCGCAAACGTGGTGGTCACTGTCAAAGGAGTGTCCTCGGCGCCGGAGCAGACCACCATCAAGGCCGTCGCGCCCGGCGTGTTCACGATTCCGCCCGACGGCCAATCGAACGCGGTGCTGGTGTTCGTGGACTCCGATGGAATCGCCAAAATCGCCGCGCCGGCCTCCGCCTCGGCTTCGATCGGATACCCGACCGCTCCGATTCACCGCGGCGCCTCCGGCTTCTTCTACGCGACCGGCCTCGGAGCGAAAACACCACCGGTAGCCGATGGCGACGGAGCTTCCACCGGCCCCCCGCATTTCGCCAACTCGACGCCCGTGGTCCTGATCGGAGGTATTACCGCGCAAGTGCAATTCGCCGGACAGGCGCCCGGATTCCCCGGAGTGGATCAAATTAATATCGTGATCCCTCAGAACGCTCCAACCGGAAATGCCGTTCCGCTGCAAATCATGACCGCCGACGGCTCAATCACAACTACACCTAAGGCCACCATCGCCATTCAGTAATTCTTCCCCTCTCGGCAGTGCGCGGCGATAAACCGCGCGCTGCTGCTTTTTCTCTGTTCGCGATTTGTGAAAGAGTTGTAAATTCACGCCGGTAAATCCGCTCGCTTGCGATAACTGAGCTAAAATCGCAGCAAGTGCAAACGATTCTGGTCATCGATGACGACGAGAACCTCAGGGAAACTATCGCCATCCTGCTGGAGCGCGAAGGTTTCGATGTGATTCTCGCTCCCAACGGGCGCAGCGGCCTCGATCTGGCCCTGACCGCCAAGCCCAGCCTCGTCATTTGCGATCTGCGCCTTCCCGACCTGAGCGGTATCGAGGTCTGCAAGCGGCTCTGCCTGGCCGGCGCCGGTCCGCCCATCATCGTGCTCAGCGCGGCCGGCGAAGAGGTGGACAAAGTTCTTCTGCTCGAAATCGGGGCAGACGATTACGTGGTCAAACCCTTCGGATCCCGAGAACTGCTGGCCCGCATCCGCGCCGTTTTGCGCCGCGTGGGTCCGGAAGCCGAGCGCGTGCTGGGCTTCGATGATGTGCAGGTGAATCTGGAGCGGCGCGTGGTCACCCGCGGCGGCCAGGAGGTGAAATTCACGCCGGCCGAATACAATCTGCTCACGTTTTTTCTGCACAATCCCGATCGCCCGCTGTCGCGCGATCTGATCCTCAATTCCGTCTGGGGTTATGAATCGTTTCCGAACACCCGCACCGTCGACGCTCACGTGGTCCGCCTGCGCCAGAAACTCGAGCCCGATCCGAACTGCCCGCGGCATTTCGTGACGCTGCACAAGGTCGGATACCGGTTCCTGCCATGAGCCAGCGGGCGTCCCGGCTCGTGCTGGTGGTCGAAGATAGCGGCCATTGCGCCGAGACGCTGCAAATCGCCTTCGAAGCCCTGCCCGACGTCGAGGTGCGGGTGTGCGCCAGCGCGCGCACCATGTGGCCGATCCTGGAAACAGACGGCGCGCGCCTTGCCGCCGTCGTCACCGATCTGCACTTGACCGAATTCGACGGATTCGAGATTATTCGCACCTTGCGCCAGGACGGCCGCTTTTCCAAAATTCCGATCCTGCTGATCAGCGGCGACAGCGATCCGCGCATCTCCCAGATCGCTCTCTCGCATGGCGCCAGCGCTTATTTTCCGAAACCCTATTCACCCGCCGCGGTGCGAAAAAAGCTGGAGGAACTGCTGTGCTAAACCATTTTCGCGGCCCGTCGCGCCAGGCCCGGTTTTTCACCGCTTACGCTCGAGTGGCGGTGCTGATTGTTTCGGGCAGCTTCGCCGCTTCGGCGCAGACGCTTTCGCCGGCCGAAGCGCAAAAAATTGTCGATCGCCTGGATCGTCTCGAAAGCGAGAACCAGCGCCTGTCGCGGGAAATCGCCGAGCTCAAAAAAGAGCTGGCGGCGCGCGCCGCGCCCGATCCGCCGCCGCAAGAAGCGCAGTCCCAGCCGCCCGTGGAGGAGCGTCTGGAGGTGCAGGAAGCGCGCACCGCCGAGCTCGACCAGAAGAAAATCGAATCCTCGCAGAAATTCCCGGTGCAGCTCACCGGCATGCTGTTGTTCAACACCTTCGTCAACGGACGATCGGCCGGCAGCAGCCTGCCGGACCCGGTGATCGCGTCCGCAACTTCGGGACCGCAGTTCGCCGGGGCCACGCTGCGGCAAACCGTGCTCGGCTTGAAATTCTCCGGCCCGCAACTGCCCGGCGGCGGAAACGTCTCCGGATCCGTGTACATGGATTTTTTCGCCGGAACCAATCAACCCGCCAACAATCTGTTCCGGCTGCGCGTCGCGACCGTCGACCTGAACTGGAAAAATACCACCATCAGCGTCGGCCAGGATAAACCGATCATCGCGCCGCGCGAGCCGATGTCGCTCGCCGAGGTCGGCGTCTCCCCGCTCACCGCCGCCGGAAATCTGTGGCTGTGGCAGCCACAGGCCCGAATCGAGCAGCGCTTCACGCTTACCGATCGTAGCCAGATCCGCGCGCAGGCCGGAGTTTACGAATCGAGCGAAAGCTCCATCTCCGTTCCAGGCGAATACGCAAGCAGCGTCGCCGCCTGGCGTCCCGCCTATCAGGGCCGCGTCGAGTACAGCTACTCAACCGGCGTCAAGCGATTCGAAATCGCGCCGGGTTTCAGCGCCGCCGCCAGCCACGTACTCGGACAATCGGTCGATTCGCGCGTCGCATCCATCGATTGGCTCATCCGTCCCGCGTCGCTCTACGATTTCAGCGGAGCATGGTTCATAGGCAAGGATTTCGCCGGGATGGGCAGTCTCCGGCAGGGCTTTACAATCCTCGCGGCGGACCGCGTCATTCCGGTGCACGGCTACGGCGGCTGGGGCCAGCTCACGCTCAACCCGTCGCAGCGCTGGTCCCTGCATTTTTTTGCCGGCGAGGAGGACGATCGCGCGCGCGATTTGCTCGGCAATGGAATTTCCGGCAATGTGATCTATGGAGCCAATGCGATCTGGAAGCTGGCTCCGAATGTTTTAACCGCTTTTGAGGTGTCGCAGGCGCGGACCAACTATCTTCTTTCAGGACTGCGCCTGAACAATCATTATGATCTCGCGCTGGCTTATCTGTTTTAGCCTGCTGGTCTCCGGCCCGTCACCAGCCGCCGTTGTTTCGGGAACGGTGGTCCTGCGCGATTCGCGCCTGGAGGACGTCCAGCGTCATAAGAATTATTCGGGCGTCGTCATTTCGCTTTCTCCCATTGCCCAGCCGCCGGATTCCACGCCCGGCCATCACTACCGGATGCTGCAAAAAGACAAGACTTTCGTCCCCCACGTCCTGCCGGTCCTCGCCGGCTCCACTGTCGATTTCCCCAACCTCGATCCCATCTTTCACAGCGCGTTTTCAAGCTACAACGGCCAGATCTTCGACGTCGGCCTTTATCCGCCGGGCGGCACCCGCTCGGTCAAATTCACTCGCCCCGGCGTGGTGCGCGTGTTCTGTAACATCCATCCCACCATGAGCGCCGTAATTCTGGTGCTGACCACCCCTTATTTCGCCAGCACGCGCGCCGATGGCTCGTTCCGCATCGAAGCGCCTCCGGGCGGCTACGATCTCAGCGTATTTCACGAGCGCGCCACGGAAGCCTCGCTGGAAACTCTGGGCAGGCGGATCCAGTTGGCCGCCTCCGGATTGCAACTGCCTGATATCGTCATCTCCGAGGCGGGTTACGTCGCCGGCCCGCACAAAAATAAATACGGGAAGGATTATCCTCCGGGATCCGGCGAGGAAGCCGTCTATCCCGGCGCGCGAAAATGAACGTCTCCGGCCAGCCGCGCCTTTCCTTGCTGTGGAAGATTCTGCTGGCGACCACTCTCACGGTGACCGTCGTGCTGGCTTTCACCGCCTGGCTGGTCCGCGATCAGATGGTCAAGGCCCTGACCCTCGATCTGGAAACCTCCCTGCGCGCCGGATTCGACGCTTACAACGCAACCTGGCGTTCCCGCGCCGATAATCTTCGCGCTCTCAGCATGGTCCTGAGCACCATGTCCGACGTGCGCGCCGCCTTTCAGACCAACGACCGGGCCACGATTCGCGACACGGCAGGGGAAATCTGGTCCCGCGTCTCGCAATCCGGCGCGATTTTTCTGGTCACCGATCCGCAGGGCCGGGTCATCGCCTCGCTCGGCGGCGATCCCCTTCAGACCGACAACCTCGCCGTGGTGCGCGCCGCTTCCCATCGCTTCCCCGATCAGGTGGAGGGATTTTCGGTCCAGGACGGATGCCTCTACGAGCTCGTCATCACTCCGGTTTACGTCCAGACCAATAACGGTCTCGGGCTGTTGAATGTTCTGGTTGCCGGCTTCGCCGTCGATCAGGCCCTCGCCGAGGATCTGAAGCGGCGGACCGGCGCGAGCGATTTTATTTTTCAGGCGCCCGGCGCGCATGTCGTTTCCACCATGCCGGAGGAGGAAACCGCCGCCATTCTCGCCGCCTATCACGGCGCGCCTGGCCTGCTGCGGATTCAATCTCCGGTGGACGTCGACGTTCTCAGCAGCACACTCAACGGCATCGACGGCCAGCCCTTCGGCGATCTGCTGCTGGTCCGCAGTTATGAGCCGGTGCGCAGCGGCATCCGCAGCCTGCAACATCGCCTGATCTGGATTTGGGGAACGGCGATTCTTGCCGCCGCGCTGGCCAGTTATCTGATCGCGCTGCGGATCGTGCGCCCGGTGCAGCAGCTCGATCGCGCCGCCGCGCGCATCTCGCGCCAGGATTATTCGGCGCGCGTGCCGGAATCCGGCAACGATGAGCTGGGGCGGCTGGCGCGAAGCTTCAATCAAATGAGCGCGTCCATCCAGGAGGCGCGCGACGAGGCCCTGCGCCAGGAACGCATCCACACCATCGCGCGCCTGGCCACCTCCATCGTCCACGATCTGCGCAATCCCCTGGCCGCGATCTACGGCGGCGCGGAAATGATGGTGGACGGCGACCTCAACGAAACCCAGATGCGCCGCGTGGCCCAAAACATCTATCGCTCCTCCCGCGTGATCAAGGATCTGTTGCAGGAGTTGTCCGACGTTTCGCGCGGCCGACTGCAAGGTCCCGAGCGCTGCCTGCTGCGCGAAGTCGTCGGCGCCGCCGTCGAGGCGCAAACTCCGCTGGCCGAGCAGCAGAACGTCACCGTCGCCTGGAACATCGATCCTTCCATCGAGGTCGTGCTGGAGCGCGCGCGCATGGAACGCGTCTTCATCAATCTGCTCAACAACGCGCTCGAAGCCATGCCCGGCGGAGGCAGCATCACCGTGGACGCGATCCGGGCCGGCGATCAAGTCACGGTCCGCGTCTCCGACACCGGCCCCGGCATCCCGCCCGAAATTCGGAAAAAACTTTTCGAGCCCTTCGTCCATTCCGCCAAAAACGGCCTCGGCCTGGGACTCGCGCTTTCGCGCCGCACCGTGCAGGCTCATGGCGGCGATCTTCTGGTCGAAAGCGCTCCGAGAGGCGCCTGCTTCTGTGTGCGGCTGCCCGTCGCTCCCCCAGAACTTTCCTGATCACGGCCTGTTCCCCAGCCTCGACGCGGCGAGTCTTACTCTTTAGTGGAACAGTTTGATCCGGTCGCGTTCGGCCGCTTCGCGCGTTCGCGCTGGAAGGTGATCACGGGCGCGGTGGCCGCCTCAGTCGCGTTTTCCGCGATCGCCAGCCTTCTTTTGCCCAGGCGCTACACCGCCACCGCTTCGCTGATCATCGAGCTTCCGGCCGGCTCCGATCCGCGCGCCGCCGCTGCACTCAGCCCGGTTTATCTCGAATCGCTCAAAACCTACGAACACTTCGCCGCCAGCGACAGCCTCTTTCAGGACGCGATCCGCCAATTGGGAATTCGCCCTCGCGCCCCGCGCAAAACCATCGAATCGCTGAAATCCTCCGTGCTGCGGATTACGCGGCCCGCCAGCACCCGCGTGCTCGATATCTCGGTGACGCTCGGCAATCCGGTGGAGGCGCAGCGCCTGGCACAGTACCTCGCCGAACGCACGGTGGACCTTAACCGTTCCATTCAGGCCCGCTCGTCGGCCGGTCTGGAGCGCCAATCGCAAGCCATCTACGAAGCGGCCGCGGCCCGGCTGGAGCGCGCCAATCGCGCCCGCGAGGATTTCTCGCGATCCCATCCGGTCGAAGCGTTATCCGCCGGCATTCAGAATATGACCGAGCTTCGCTTCGATCTCCAGCGCAATTTGCAGGAGGCCGAAGCGTCACTGGAAGATCTTCAGGCCCGCGCCGCCGATTCCAACAATGCGCCCGAAATCGCGGGAATGCGCGCGCGCGTCGCCGCGCTCAAGCGGCAGGATCGGGACCTCGGGAAAAAAATCGACGCTGATAGCGCCGCGCTCGAAAATCTCCGCGAAACTCGCGATCAGCTTGACGCCGAGCAGCAGTCCGCGCGCGCCGAAGCCACCGCCGCGCGCAACCGCTGGGACGAACTGCGTTCCTCCCTCGCCTATCAGGGCGAGCGCGTCAGCGTGCTCGATCCGGGCACCGTTCCCGAGCAGCCGAGCTTCCCCAACCTGCCTCTGAACGCCGCCGTCGCGCTGGTCCTCTCGCTCGGCGGTTCGTTGTTCTGGGCCGCCGCGCGCTACGGATACCAGCGTTTTCCCGCCGAAACAGAGCGCCGCAAAAATGTTTACAGCCTCGCCGACTAAATACGTGAACAGGCGCGATTTCGCCTGCGCCGCCGTCATCGCGCTCTCTTCCGCCGCGATCGCGCTGGTCCCCAGCGCTACGATCAAAATCGCCGCGATCGCCACCCTCGCCGCGGCGGCGCTGCTTTACGCCATCTGCCTCCGTCCGAATCGCTGGCTTGCGATTTTCTTTTTCGCCGATCTGCTTCTGCCGCCCGTCGCCAGCTCGCTCGGCGGATCGGGAATTCATGCCGCCGCCGGCGCGGCGCTGCTGGGACTTTTCGCCGGCGCGCTCCAGCTCGGCGAATGGGACTGGCGCAGTCCTCCGCTCGCCGCCTCGATCGCCGCGTTCAGCTTTTCTCTCGCCGCAAGCGTCGGTTTCGCTCTGGTCTATTCCGGACCCGCCATCGCCGCCGGCAGCGCCATACGGATCGGCCTGCTGTGGATCAGCTTCTACATCTTTCTCTACGCCGCCCGCGGCCCGCGCTCGCGCCGCGACCAACCGGAGCGATTCGCCGCGTTTCTTTTTACCCTCGCTCTGGCCGCCTCCGCCTTTGCCTGCCTCGATTTTTATTTCCATTTCCCCGCGCCCGCCGGATTCAGCGATCAATACGTCTGGTTGAGCGAAGGCGTCTTTCGCCGCGCTCAGGGCTTGTTCTACGATGCCTCCACGCTCGGCAATTTCTGCGTATTCTTTCTCACCTACGCGCTGATCGCCATCTGTGAATGGCCGCGCTCGCCGAGCATTCCGCGGATCGGAATGATCCTGCCCGGCGCGGCGCTGATCCTGTCCTACTCGCGAGCTTCCCTGGTCAGCTTTGCCGTCGCGGCCGCCGCCTACGCCGTTCTTCGCGGCGTGCGGATCGGACGCGCGGCGCTCGCCATCCTGACCGCCGCCGCCGTCTCCGCGCTGGCCATTCACTTCTTTTTTCCGTCCTTCGCCGGCAATTATTGGACGCGCTTTTTCGCCAGCATCGAATATTTCGCCGAACGCCCGGATTCGATTCTTTCCGGACGCCTCACCAACTGGTCGAAACTTTTGGCCTTCATCGCCGCGCATCCCTGGATCGCGCTGTTCGGCATTGGCTACAAAACCCTGCCATATACGTCCTACCTGGGCGATCCTCTCGTCGCCGATAACACCTATCTCAGCCTTCTGGTCGAAACCGGGGTGGCGGGGCTCGGTTCGTTTCTTTTTTTGCTCGCGGGAATTTTGAAATTCAGCTTTCGCGCGGCTCGCGTATCGTTCCTCGGCCGCTGGACGTTCTGCTTCTGGTGCGGGCAGGCGGTTCAGATGCTTTCCGGCGATCTGCTGACTTACTGGCGCGTGCTACCGCTTTATTTCTGGATCCTCGGCGCCGCGCTGCGGCAAGCGGAGGACGCCTCGTGAAAATTCTTTTCCTCGATCAGTTCCAGCACCCCGGCGGCGCGCAGCTCTGCCTCCGCGATCTGATGCAGGCCGCCGAACGGCGCGGCGCGCGCGCGCGCCTGCTGGTCCCTGGCTCGGGATTGCCGCCGTCGCTTGCCTCCTACAACAACGGCTCCAAATCGATGCGCGATTTCGCCGTCTTTGGCATCGATACCCTGCGCGCCGCCGCCGCCATTCGATGCGAAATTCGCAACCACGGAGCCGATCTGGTTTATGTCAACGGCCCGCGCCTTCTCGCCGCCGCGCAACTTGCCGGATCGCCGTTCGTATTTCACGCGCACAGCCGCGTCTCGGGAAGCTCCGCGCAATGGATCGCGCGGCGGGCTCTGCGCGGGCGCTGCACCGCCATCTTCGCTTCTTCCCGCTTCGTCGCAGAACCGCTGTACGGCACGGCGCCGCTTCGGGTCGTCTACAACGGCGTCGCCGATCAGGGCTTCGCGGCCCGATCCTTCTCCGCGCCCGCCCTCACCGTCGGCATCCTGGGACGGATCGCGCCCGAAAAGGGCCACCTCGATTTCGTTCGCGCCGCGGATCGCATCGCTTCCGTCTTTCCCGCGGCGAAATTCGTCATCCACGGCGCCGCCATCATCTCGCGCGCCGGATACGAGGCTGAAGTGCGCCGCGCAGCTTCTCACCTCAACTTCGAATTTCACGGCTGGACCGATTGCCCCGCCCCGGCTCTTCATTCCATCGATATTCTCGCCGTCCCCTCGGCGCCGCTCGAATCGACCACCCGCGTGATCCCCGAAGCTTTCTCGGCCGGAACGCCGGTGGTCGCCTATCGCGCCGGCGGCATTCCCGAGATCGTGCGCAACGGGCGCACCGGAGTCCTGTGCGACCCCAACCCGGCGGCTTTATCCGATTCCATCCTCGCTCTGATGGGCTGCCGCGATCGCCTGCGCCGCCTCGCCGTCAACGCCCGGATCGAGTTTGAGCGCCAGTTCCATCAGGATCGCTTCACCGCCGAAATTTGCGGCTCGCTCGCCGCTCTGTTTGAGGCGCCTTCGAGCGGCCGCGGCGAAAGAAGCCAGCGCGCGGCGCTCCGCGCCACCGGCAGCAACGCCCGGGCATGATACAGCGCGCGCCGCGCCCGAAACGGCGCCTGATCCATCCAGCCCGCCCGCGCCGCGCCCGCGTGCGGATCTCGAATATAGCGCGCCGGCAGCGGCGGCCACAATCGCCGCGCCGCAATCTTCCACCGCTCGCCCCGCACCAGCAGCAGGTGCAGCAGCAGCGAGTCTTTATTCGGCCGCGCCAGCGCCATCAGCGGCGAAAGCGCGAACAGATCGAACCATTTCTGGACCGCCGGCGGGAGCCCGGCCACAAGCGCGTCCGCCTGCGAATGCATCCGGCACCCGAAACAATCGCGCGCCAGCCGCATCGCCAGCGCTTCGGCCAGCATCGGCTCGCTGCACCAATCCACCCAAAACGCATCGTCCACCGCCGTCGTTTCCAGAAAATGCGCGATCTCATATAAATGACCCGCGGTAAGATCGCCGCGCAGCAGATGCCGTGCCGCGTGCCGGCACGCGTAGCGAAACGTATCGCGCAAACAAAACGCGGGCATCGCCAGACCGCTCGCCTCGCGAATCTCCCGTCGATTCCAAAATTCCTCCGCGCCGGGCGCCGCCAACATCTCCGTCTCTTCATCCCACAACCGGAAATGAATTTCCAGATGCAGCGGCATCTCCGGATCGTAGTAATCCCCGCGCCACCGCCATCCCGTCCGGCGAATCATGATCGGCAAATGATCGGTGCGCGAAGTCCGGCCGCGATCGATGGCCTCATATCCGAGCGCGGCCGCCGCCTCGCCAATCGCGCCCGCGTTCTCCGCGCCGCCATAAACATCGATGTCGTACTGCTGCCGCTGCTCCGCCCGCTCCGCGAAGCGCGGAAAATGGGTGAGCCCCTTTAGAAAAACGAACGGGATCCCGCGCGCGCCCAGCGCATCTTTCACCTCGCGGCAAGCCACCACCGCGCGCCGGTGCCGCAACGCGTTGTCTTCCAGATTCCTGTCGATTCGATCCCGAATCTCCGGAGAAAGCGAAGCCCGGCAGCGGATTCCCAGCGGCAGCGCCAGCCGCGCCTGATCCGCCATCGGCAGCAGCACGCGCCACTCCGCCTCGCAAAGCCCCTCGAGCCCGCCGCGCTTCGAATCGAATCGCAGCGCGGAGATCGCCGCGCGCAACAACTCTTCGCGGCTCCGCAAGTCAGTCCACCAGTCCGCGCAGCAGCGCTTCGGCTTCGCAAAGATCGGAGTAGCTCAACCGCATCGCCGGACGCGCAAGCAGCCGCTTCAGCGTTTGATGCTGTTCGGCGCGCGCCTGCCGGTCGCCTAAATACGGCGCTTCGTTCAACAGATCGCGCGCATCGGCCGCCGATAGCGGCAACAGTCGACCCGGCCCCTCGCGCCGGTCGAGCAGAACCACCGCCGCCGCTGGCGCTTCAAGCGAAACGTTCAGACCGAGCCTGCGCGGGTCGATTTCGAAATCGCATTTTCCGTTCGGCCGAACGCGCGCTTCATAACGATTCAGCTCCGGAAACAAAAGCTTCGCCGATTCGCGAAAGCGAATCAAAAACGGCCGGCCGATCACGCTCGATCCGGCGCATCGCCTTTGCAAATGCGCCGCGTCGCCGGTCAGAAACGACCATCCTCGCCTGGCGCAGGCATAGGCAAGACATGTTTTCCCCGCCCCCGCCGATCCGCAAAGCAGCACCGCGGCTCCGTTGCGGATCACCGCGGCCGCGTGAATCATCGCGAAATGCCGCGCGGCCAGCAGCACGTACGCCACCGGCTCTAAAAAATGATACGCCAGCCACTGCGAATCTTCCGCCGCATCCCTGGTCACGCGAACGAATCCTGTTCCCCGCCTCAGATCCGCGATGGCGAAATTGCGCGAGTCCTGCGTGATCGATAAGAAATGCTCCATCTGGCAGGTTACGACCGCGCCGCCCGAACGCGCGCCGCCTGCGGCCTCGACGCGCAGCTCCACCGGCGGCGAATGGGAAAGAGCCGTGTACTCGTCCCACACGCGCGCCGCGCCGCTCAGAACATTTTCCGAATTGGTCGCGATCTCCACCGCGTGGCCCATCGGATGCCAGCAACGCCGCAGCGGCAGCGCCGTCATGCCGCGCGCGCCTGCCGCCCCGCGTCTCCGAGCACTCGTTTCAGCTTGCGCCGCGCATTGACGATATAGGCTTTCGCGCCGCTCGGATTGGACAGCATCAGCTCCCGCGTGATCGTGTCCAGCGCGATTTCGTGCCCGTAGTGCAGCGCCATCACCCGCTTTTCCACCGCCGTCAGCGTTTCCTCGATCAGCCGCCACATCCGCTCGATCGTCTGGCTTTTTTCCACGTCCGCCTGCAAATCGCCCGATGCGTCGATCAGCGCCGCCGGCAGCGGATCGCTCTTGCGCAGCGGATCCGTTTCCACCCTGCGGATCGCGTTCAGGCAATGATTGCGCGTGATCGTGTACAGCCACGTCGAAACGCGCGAATCGCCGCGAAACGTGTGCCGGTAGCGGTATGCGCGCAAAAAAACTTCCTGCGCCATCTCCGCGCCTTCCTCGAAATTCCGCACCAGCCGGGTGCACCAGGACACCACTTTCGGCCGGTACCGGCGGAAAAATTCGCCAAAAAGATCGTCGATCGCGGGCCCGTCCTCGGCCGATTGCAACAGCAACATCAGATGCTCGTCGCCCAGCGCGGCTAAGTCTCCGATTCCGGCGCGGCACACCGCCGCCCGCAGATCCCAGCTCGTTTCTTCGCCCGCGCCAACCTTCAGCATGCCCCAATGATAAGGAGGCCGGCCCTTCGGAGGTGTGTGAAACTCGTAAAGACGTTGTGAAATTTCCCTCAGGCCCGCGCCGCCTCGCGCCGCGGCTCCAGCGCCGTTCGAAAGCGGATCTCGAACTGTTCCTCGGAAAAATGCGCCGCCCGCCTGGCCAGCAGCCCCGGCTGGAACAGATGCTCGATCCGCTCAAAGCGCTCAATCGCCTGCTCCAGCGGCCGCGGGCCCGGCTCCTCGTATAACACCCCACAGCCGTTCTCCACGATTTCGATCGCGCCCCCGCGCGCCGGCGCGATCACCGGTTTGCCGCTCGCCAGCGACTCCACCATGGCCATCCCGAAATCCTCCTCGCACGGCGCCACCAGCGCCGCCGATTGCGCGTACAATTCGCGCAGCTCGCAATCGGAAACGCGACCGCAAAATTCAATATTGGGCGCCGCGATCTTCCTGAGCGCACCGTATTCCGGCCCATCGCCCACGATCTTCAACCGCCGCCCGTTGCGCGCGAACGCCCGCACCGCGTCGTCCACTCGCTTGTAGGAAACCAGCTCCGAAACCGCCAGATAATACCCGCGCGAGGAATCATGATGAAACGCGCCGACCGCAACCGGCGGATAAACCACCTTCGCGCCCCGCCGCCACGCCCGCCGGATTCTTTGCTTCACGTTGATGCTGTTGGCAAGAAATTGATCCACCCGCGCGGCCGATGCGTAATCCCACAGGCGCAAATAATTTTCAAGCGGCGCATGCAGCATCCTGCCGATCGCGCCCGCCGGACGATACGCCGCCGCCAGCTCCCATAGATATCGCATCGGCGTGTGGCAGTAGCAGATGTGCCGCGCTTTGGCCGGCGCGATCACCCCCTTCGCCGGACCCGATTCGCTGCTGATCACCAGATCGTAGCCGCGCAAATCGAAGTTTTCAAGCGCCATCGGCATCAGCGGCAGCAGCGAGCGATAAAATCTCCGCAGCGGATTCAGCGCCGAAGCGTGCACCACGCGCGAGCGGATCAGCGGCGACACCGCCTCCGGATCGTAGAACAGCGTGAAAATCTCCGCCTCCGGAAAAAGCCGGCACAGCGCTTCCAGCACCTTTTCTCCGCCGCGCTGCCCCAGCAGCCAGTAATGCACCAGAGCGACGCGCATCGCTGCCCTCAATACGCTCCCCGGCCGCTTAACACCCGCGGAACCGTGCGCGCCAGAATCGCAAAAAATAATCGCGGCGAGGCGCGCCGCACCAGCCATAAATCGAGCCGCCGCCGCTGCGCGTACGTCAGCCGGTTGCGCCCCATCACCTGCCACAATCCCGTGATCCCCGGGCGCAGCGACAGCACCTCCGCCGCCGCGTTTCCGTAATACGCGTCCAGCTCGGCCCGCGTGATCGGCCGCGGTCCCACCAGCGACATCTCCCCGCGAATCACGTGAACCAACTGCGGCATCTCATCAAGCGACATTCTCCGGCACCACTGCGCGAACCGGCTGGTCACCCGATCATCCGCCGCAGCCTTTACGAAACACGCCGTCTCCGGCAAATCCTCAATCGCGCGAATACGCCCCGGATCGCCGCGTCTCCACATCGTCCGGAATTTCAGCACGCCCAGCTCTTCTCCTCTCCACCCCACCCGCCGATGCCGCACCAGCGGGGATCGCCGCGACAACACGACGATCGCCAAGGCCAGCAAAATTCCGAACGGCGCGGCGGCGATCGCCAGCAGTAAAGCAAAAAACGGCTCCAGGGCATAAATTCCACGCAGCGGCGCAGTGCGATCGCGCGCCGCAGCCGGCCGCGCCATCGTCCCAACAGCATCTCCCACATTCCCTTGGACCGCTCTCGCGCCCGCCGCGGAACAAGTGTTCCGTTCGCCATCGCCCGCCTGTCTCAAATGTCAGGTGGCTTCCCGAAAAATCGTCTTCTTCTTTCCCGCTTTCTCCAGCCAGGAGGCAACCGCGCCGCTCGGCATTCTCGCCGTTGCGACCCCGCTGCTTCGCGCCGGCTATCGGATCCGCATCGTCGATTCCACCATCACCCCCGATTTCGAGCGCGCCGTCCTGGCCGAGCTCAACGACGCCCTCTGTCTCGCCGTTTCCCTCGTCACCGGTCCCATGATTCGCGAAACCGTGCGCATCGCGCGCGCCGCCAAGAAGCTGTATCCCAACAAACCGGTCGTCCTCGGCGGATGGCATCCGTCCCTGCTGCCCGATCAGACGCTGGCCGCCGAGTTCGTCGATATCGTCGTCAAGGGCCAGGGCGAACACGCCTTCCTCGAAGTCGTCCGCCGCATCGAAGCCGGCGAATCACCGAGCGGCATCGAGGGCGTCGGCTATAAGCAGGAAAATCGCCTGGTCTTCAACCCTCCGCGCGCGCTGGTTCCCATTCGCGATCTGCCGCCGAAGGCTTATCATCTGGCCGACTTCGACGCTTACGAACGCGTCTGCGGCCGCCGCTGGGCGATGTATACATCGAGCCTCGCCTGCCCCTACAATTGCGCCTACTGCACCAACGACGGCGTCTACGGCCGCAAATGGAACGCCCTCGAAGCGGACCAGGTGGTGGAGGAAACCTCCGATCTGGCGCGCCGCTATCACCTCCAGCTTCTCTGGATCGTCGATGACAACTTCATGGTCGATCGCGATCGCGCCCTCGCCATCGCCGAAGGCCTGGTCCGCCGCGACGCGAAATTTGATTGGAGCATTCAGGCCACCACCAATCTCATCGCCCGCTTCACCGTCGATGAGCTGAAGCTCTTGCGCCGCGCCGGGCTTTCGCAGGTCGCCCAGGGCGCCGACAGCGGATCGCCCGCCGTCATGCGCCTGATGAATAAAACCTTTCAGTCGCTCGATACCATCCACACTGCCGCGGCGAAGCTCACCGCCGCCGGCATTCGCCCGTCCTTCAACATCATCTTTGGCTTTCCCGGCGAAGGCGAGCGCGAGCGGCGCGAGACCGTCCGCTTCATGATGGACGTCTGCCGCCGCTACCCCGGCGCCGAATTCTGGACCAATATCTTCACCCCCTACCCCGGCTCGCCGATCATGCGCCGCGCTTTCGAGCTCGGCATCGACGTGCCCAAAACCCTGGAGGGATGGTCCGATTTCTTCCCCCGCTACACCACGCTGCCCTGGCTTAAGGGCCGCGACCATCAACGCGTGCAAACCATGCGCGAATATCTGCGCCTCGCCTTTCATCGCGTCCCCATCGGCGTGCGCCGCAAAAATTCGCTCGAAAAACTGGCGCACGCCATCATCGCCGTCGGCGCCCGCTGGCGCCTCGATCACGACTTCTATTCCTACCCCTTCGAGCTCTACGTCAAAAACCGCATCGATGCCTGGGCCCATCCGCCCAAGCCGAAAGTCGACGCGCACCAGCTCGCCGCGGAGCCGGTCACATGCTGACGCGCAAAGTCATCCTGTTCCTGCCGCCCTATTCGGGAAAGCTTCTCGGCCCCCCGCTCGGATTGCTCAGCCTCGCCGGATCGCTTCGCCGCGCCGGTTACGACCCGCGCATCATCGACGGCGCGCTCCATCGCGATTATCTCGATCGCATCCGCGAGGAGCTCGACGGCGCAATCTGCTTCGGCGTTTCCCTGCTCACCGGTCCGATGATCCTCGACGCCATCGAAGCCAGCCGCATGGTTCGCGAGCTTCGCCCCCATCTGCCCATCGTCTACGGCGGCTGGCATCCGACTCTTCGCCCCGCCGAAACTCTTCGCGAGCCGTTCGTCGACGCTGTCGTGCGCCGCCAGGGCGAAATCACCCTGGTCGAAATTCTGAATCGCCTCGAATCCGGCCGCGCGCTTGATCCGGTCGCCGGATGCTGGTTCAAGAAAAACGGCCGCATCGTCTCCACGCCCGACCGCCCGGCCGTCCCGCTCGATGCTCTTCCGCCTCCCGCCTGGGACCTCGCCGATCTCGACGCCTATGAGCGCGCCACCGGCGTCCGCAAGCTCCCCTACGCCACCAGCATCGG
>JAJPHS010000151.1 GCA_021325175.1 Terriglobia bacterium | reverse complement strand
CTCGTCGCCGCCAACGCGCAGATCGGAGTGGCGCGGGCCGCGTTTTTTCCGGATCTTCCGCTAACCGGCGCTTTCGGCGGCGAAAGCCCGCAGCTCTCCGGATTGTTCACGCACGCGGGCTGGAATTTTTCCGTTCCCTTGAATCAGCCGATTTTTACCGCGGGCCGGCTGCGATCGAATCTCAAGCTGGTGGAAGCGCAGCGGGAACAGGCGGTGCTGGCCTACCAGCAGACCATCCAGCAGGCGTTCCGGCAGGTTTCCGATGCCTTGATTTCCTACACGAAATTGCGCGAATTTCGCGAACGGCAGCAGGCCTTGACCACGGCGGCGCAAAGCGCGGCGGATCTCTCACAGATTCGCTACAAAGGCGGCGCGGCGAGCTATCTTGAAGTGCTGACCAACGAGACCAACCATTTCGCCGCGCAGTTGAATCTGGCCCGCGCGGAGTTGAATGAACGGTTATCGCTGGTCCAGCTTTACGCCGCGCTCGGCGGGGGATGGGAGCAGTGAGAATGACCTTTTTTCATCCTGCTATAATCGATTCCTGCCATGACCCGATCCGTGTTCTCCCGCCTTTGGGATGCGGTGAAACCGCCGCCGGCGGCGACACGTCCGGGCGCGAAAAAGAAACTCACGGCCAAGCAGAAACGGATGCTTTATGGAACCGCATCCGTGTTGGCGCTCGCCGGCCTGAGCTGGGGCGCTTACGCCTATATCGCCTCCGCTCCGCAGCGCGCCGATAAGGAATATCAGGCGGCCATGAAGCTGATGGCCTCCGGCAATTACAAGGACGCGATCGGTAAATTTTCGCGGGCCATCGTGATCTGGCCGCAGCACTTCAATGCTTACCTGGAGCGCGGCATCACCCATCGTTATCTCAACGAAAGCGATCAGGCGCTGGCCGATTTCGATCGCGCTATCGAGATCAATCCCAATCTGGCGAGCGCCTATACGGCCCGGGGATTTGTGTATCGCGACCGCGGCGACACGCGGCGCGCCCTCCAGGAGTTTACGAAATCGATCGAGGTCGCGCCCAACGTGGACGCGTACTTTGAGCGAGGCCAGACGTATGAGGATTTAGGCGAGCACCAGAAGGCCATCGACGATTACGACCAGGCCATCGCGGAGCTGCGCGACGCGCCGTATGTGTACCGCGCACGTTCTCTGGCGCGGCGCAATCTGGGCGATCTGGCGGGCTTCGACGCCGATCAGAAAATGGCCGCCGTTCTGGAACATCGCCGCTGATTTATGTTCATTCCGCTCACGCCGCTGCGATGCCTGCACCGCGCGATGGATGTTTTTGGCTCGAAAACTGGCATTGTTTCGGGCAATCGCCGCTTCACTTACGCCGAATTCGGCGAACGCGCCGAGCGGCTGGCCAATGCGCTACCGAGGTTTGGCATCTCTGCCGGGGATCGCGTGGCCTATCTCAGCTTCAACAACCATCAGTTAATTGAAGGCTATTACGGCGTGGTGCAGGCTCGCGGGATCGTCATGCCGTTGAATGTCCGGCTGTCGGAAGTGGAGCTGACCAATATCCTGAATCACTCCGGCGCGAAGATGCTGATGTTTGAGAACGACTTCGCGCCGATGATCGAAAAGCTGCGGCGGAACTGCGGCGCGGTCGAGCGCTGGGTGACGCTCGACGACGAGATTCCCTGCGCGGATCTGTGCTACGAGGAACTGATCGCGGCCGGCCGGCCGGAGCGCGCCGATATTTTTTCCTATGATGAATCCGCCATCGCCGAGCTTTTTTACACCAGCGGGAGCACCGGAACGCCCAAGGGCGTGACGCTTGCGCACCGCACGCTGTATGTTCACGCGCTCGATGTCAGCTCGATTTACAAGGACATCGATACGATGGTCGATCTGCACACCATCCCGATGTTCCACGCCAACGGATGGGGGCGGCCGCAGGCCTCGACGCTGAACGGAATCACGCAGGTGATGGTCCGCCGCTTCGAGCCGAACGCTGTGTTCCAACTGATCGAGGAGCATAAAGCGACGGACATGTGCCTGGTTCCGACCATGGCCAACGCGCTGATCAACTGCCCCGATCGCGGGAAATACGATTTATCGAGCATGCGCCGGGTGATGATCGGCGGCGCGGCGTCGTCGCCCGAACTGGCCGATCGGGTGGAGAAGGCGATTCCCGGCTGCGAGTGCATCGCCGGATACGGGCTGACCGAGACGTCGCCGGTGCTGACGTCGTCGCGGTCGAAGGGTTTGAAATACGAAAACGACGCCGAGCGGTTGCGGCGGCAGGCCATGGCCGGCTGGCCGATTCCTGGCGTCACGGTGCGCGTGGTGGATGCGGAGATGAAAGACGTGCCGCGCGACATGAAGTCGATCGGCGAGGTGGTCGCCATGGGCGATCACGTGATGGACGGATATTTCAAGGACCCGGAAGCGACGGCGGCGGTGATGAGCGGGCCATGGTTTCATACCGGCGACATGGCGGTGTGGGACGAGGAAAGCTACATCCACATCGTGGACCGCAAGAAGGAAATTATTATTTCGGGCGGCGAAAATATTTCGTCGCTGGAAGTGGAGCGCGAGATTTTCGCGCATCCGGCGGTGCTCGAGTGCGCCGTGGTCGCCGCGCCGAACGATCAGTGGGGCGAAGTTCCCGCGGCGATCGTGGTGCTAAAGCCCGGAATGTCGCTGACGGGAGAGGAACTGATCGCGTTTCTGAGCGAACGTCTGGGAAAATTCAAGCTGCCGCGGATCGTCGAATTTTCAAGCGACGCGCTGCCCAAAACCGGAACGGGAAAGATCCGCAAGATGATCCTCAAGGAAAAATTCTGGGCCGGGAAAGAGAAACGCGTGCAGGGCTGATGTACCGCGTCGAGGTTTCGCCCGATCTTCTGGCGGAGTTATACGACGCCGGCACGTCCGGCATCATCGAACACGACGGCTGGCTGGAGGCGTTCTTCGAGGATCGGCACATCGCGGCGTGCTTCGGCGACCCGCGGCCGTGCGAGGAAACCGATTTCCTCCAGCAGACCTACGACGCCTGGCCGCCGCTGCTGGTGGGAGAAAAATTTTTCGTGGTGGCTCCGTGGCGCGAAGATCCGACGCCCGCGGGCCGCATTCGTCTGGAGATCAATCCGGGAATGCAGTGCGGAACCGGCCAGCATCCGTGCACGCAGTTGTGTCTGGAGGCGATGGAGCGCATCGTGCGGCCGGGCGATTCGGTGCTCGACGCCGGCACCGGGTCGGGAATTCTCGCGCTGGCGGCGAAGCTGCTCGGCGCCGGGCGGGTGGTCGCCTGCGATATCGATCCGGAGGCGGCGAAGGTCGTCCCATTCTTTCTCGGCAGCGTCGAGGCGGTGCGCTCGGACAGCTTTGACGTGGTGGTCGCCAACATCGATGAAGGGGTGATCAAGGAGCTGCGGCCGGAATTCGAGCGCATCGCGCGGCGGCGGATCCTGTCCGGATTTCGCGATGAAGAAGGCAGATGGACGTGCATTACCTGTTGAGCGAATCCCGCCAGCAATAGCGGGGCCTTGAATGCGACCGTTGAAGGTTCGTTTAAAGGCCCTTTCCGCGCCGGCCGTTTTTATGGTGACTGGCGCCGCGATCGACGATTTGCGAGACGAAATAGGCGGTGTCCTCAAGGTGCTTCCACATGGCGTTGCGCGCGCCCTGGGCGTCGCGGCCGCGGATGGCGCGGAAGATCGCCTCGTGCTGCTTTAAAACATTATTGGGGACATCGGGGATCAGATACTTCAGCACGATCCACTGGCGCATCAGGTTGCGCAGCAACTGGACGGCGTTGCGCAGCACGTCATTGTGCGCGGCCGCGGCGATGGCCAGATGAAACTGCGAATCGGCGTCGAAAATCGACTCGCCGCGCGCCAGTGAATCGCGCATGCGCTCGACCGCGACGCCGATGGCTTCGATCTCCGCGTCGGAACCGCGCTCGGCGGCGAGGCCGGCCAGGTCCCGTTCGATGAATTCACGGGCCTCCATGACCTCGCGCAGCTCGTGATGATCAGTGCCGGTGAAGGCCCAGAGCAGCGGGCGGGAAAGAAATTCGCCGCGGTCGCAAACGAAGGTGCCATCGCCGACGCGGCTTTCGAGCATGCCGATCAGCTCCATGGCTTTGAGAGCTTCGCGAAGGGAGGTGCGGGCGATGCCGAGCTGGCGGCACAATTCACGCTCGGGCGGGATGCGATCGCCGGCTTTCCAGTCGCCGCCAACGACGTAGGTGATGAGCTGTTCGAAAGCGGATGCGGTCAGGGTGGTGCGGACCAGCGGAGAGACCGGCTTCAGGCGACGTTGTGGCGCGGAGCGGGGCATCCTGGAATGATCTCCATTATGTCACGAGTCGATATGTCAGGAGTCGCGGCGGCGCAGAGCGGAGCGCGAATTAAAATGATGGAATGCGAGATCGGCAATGCAGGAGAATCCTGCTGGCGATTGCGTTCTCGCTCGCGCGCGGAATTGGAGCGGGACAGGAGGCGGCAAACGCGTTCGTCGATTCGAACATTTGTGCAGGATGCCATGCGGCTTATTTTCGAAGCTATGGGCAAACCGGCATGGCGCGCTCTTTTTCGCGGCCGCGCGTCGACATGGAAAACCTCGCCAAGGGGCTTCCATATCAGCACTCTGCGACGGGCGCGATCTATTCGATAAGCGCGCGCGGCGGCCAGCTCTATCAGAGCCGTTGGCAACTGGGGCCAGGCGGCGAAAAAATCAATCGCGCGGAGTGGCGGATCGATTACGTAATGGGGTCCGGCAGTCACGCGCGAACCTATCTGCACCGCGCCCCGGATGGAAGCCTGATCGAGCTTCCCCTAGCCTGGTATTCGGAAAAGGGCGGCTACTGGGCGATGAATCCGGGTTTCGATTCGGGCCAGTTTGTTGCCCCGCGGAAGATCACATACGAGTGCATGTTCTGCCACAACGCTTATCCGCGGATTCCGGCTGGACATGAGAAGGCGAACAGCGTTCCGGCCTATCTCGATCCACTGCCGGAGGGGATCGATTGCCAACGCTGCCATGGTCCGGGCGGGAACCATGCGCGCCTGGCGCAGCGCGGCGCGGCTGTAGAGGAGGTTCGAAAGGTGATCGTCAATCCGGCGCGGCTCCCGGCGGATCGGCAGATGGAAGTGTGCATGCAATGCCATCTGCAAACCACCAGCCGGCGCCTTCCCGCGCAGATCCGCCGCTTCGACCGCGGTCCCTTTTCCTATCGCGCGGGCGAGCCGCTCGACCGATTCGCGTTGTTTTTCGAGCGCGGTGCGGCGAACGAGAAGAATACTGGGATTGAGATCGACAGCTCCGCCGTCCGCTTGCGGGAATCGCGGTGCTTTCTGCAAAGCAAAGGGGCAATGACATGCCTCAGCTGTCATGATCCGCACCACGTTGAGCGAGGCGAGGCGGCCCAGAGGCGCTATAACGAGGTCTGCCGAAACTGCCATGCGAACGCGTTCGATGCCCTCATTGCCGCCCGCAAACACACCGCCGAGCCGGGCTGCGTGGGCTGCCACATGCCGAAACGCCGCACCGTGGACGTGGTTCACGCCGTCATGACGGATCATCGCATCCAGCGCGTGAAGCCGGCGGGCGATCTGCTCGCGGAAATCGCTGAGGTTCCGGAGCGCGCGGAGAACGGCTATCGCGGTCCGGTGGTTCCGTATTATCCCAAGCCCTTTCCCAGCAGCGGCGAGGATCGGCTATATCTGGCGGCGGCGCAGGTATGGGATGGAAGCAATGTGGCGGCGGGGGTGGAGCAACTTTCGGCCGAAATTGCGAAACAACATCCGCGCGCGGCCGAGTTTTATATCGAGCTGGGCGACGGGCTTCGCCTAAAAGGAGATGCCGCGCGGGCGGTGACGGCCTATGAGCAGGCGATGGAGCGCGATCCGAAATCGGTTTGGGCGTTGCGGAGGCTGGCGGGCGCGTTGATGGCCACGGGAGCGAAGACGCGAGCCCTCGAAATGCTGAATCGCTCGATTGCGGCGGCGCCCGATGACGCGCACGGCTGGTATGCGCTGGGCGATGTGGATTTGAGCCTGGGCCGCAAGGCAGAGGCCATTCTGGCGTTTCAGAAATCGGCGACGCTCGATCCTGAGTTTTCCGAGGCATGGAACGCGCTGGGCGGCGCGCTGGCGGATTCCGGAAAATTCGTGGAGGCGCAAAATGCGCTCGAAACCGCTCTGCGCGTGCAGCCGGATCTGGTGGACGCGCAGGCGAATCTGGCGATGCTGCTCGCCTCTAAAGGCGATCTTTCCGGCGCGATTTTTCATTTCGAGCAGGCGCTGAAGAGCGCGCCGGGCAACGTGGCGGCGCGGTGCAATTACGCGGTGGCGCTGGCGCGGCAAAACCGGCCGGAGCAAGCGGAGAAGCAGCTTCGAATCGCGCTTCAAACCGATCCGAAGTTTCCGCAGGCGCATCTGGATCTCGCCCTGCTACTGGCCGATCGCGGGAATTTCGAGGAGGCGGCGGAGCATCTGCGCAAGGCGGCGGACGGCTCTAATCCGGCGATCCGGCAAAGAGCACTCGATCTTCTGCGGCAGATCGGGAAGTGAGGCGTGTGATAAAATACATCCACTTTCCTGTTCGAGGTCTCTAGCAATGATGAAATTTTGTCCCCTGTGCGCCGCGCTCATGGTATTGGTGTCTTCGCTGGTTGCGTTTCAGCCCAGGGACATGAATCACCTGGCCGATCCGTTCGCGGCGGGCTGGATGGTCGCGGACACGAACGGCGATGGAGTCGTCGATTTCGTGCCGGGCAAAATTGTCGTTCCGGATCAGCCGACGGCGGCGCAGAACGCCGCGGCGGCGGACCTGGCCGCGCGCGTGGGATTCGCGACCACGGGCTTCACGCCGCCGGTGGTGATTCGCGCGGCGGAGGACCGCGGCGGTGGTGCGAGGATTTTTATCGGCCGTGCGGCGCCGGTGGAGCTCGAAAGTCAGGAGGGTGGGGTTTTCGCGGTTGATGGCAACCTGATCGTCGCCGGGCACGATGATGCGGGATTGCTGGCGGCGGCGGAGGCGTTCGCGGCGCGTGCGCCGTACATCTGGCGGGTTCCGGGACCGCGGCTGGGCGCGCTCGCCGGGCTGGGGCAGTTGACCGGCGTGACATATCTCAAGGGCAAGGCCGGGATCAACCGGGCGTTCTTCTCCGGAACGGTGGCGAATCTCGATTCGCTTTTGAGCGGCGCGCAATTTGCGAACGTCCATCAGATTGTATCGGGCGGCGGGAGCGCGACGAATCCGAAGCCGCTGCCGGATGCGCCGCCGATGCAGCTCGGCGCGCCGCAGAACGCGGAGACTCCGGCGGCAGAAACTCCCGCGGCTGAAGCGGGCGCTACGCCGGGCGGCGGGCGTCTGGATCTGGCCTCGATTTACACGATACGCGGCCTATTCCGCGGTACGCCGCGCATGCCGATTCCACAAACGCTTGACGGTCATCTTTATGTACCAGCGGGCGAAGCGGGCGTCGCGATGGCGAACCTGGCGGCGCGGATGGGAATGGAGACGACCGGAATCACGCTGCCGCTGGCGACGCCTGCCGATGCGGCCGCGGAGCGCGATGTGCGGACGAAATCGGTGGTGCCGGAGTCGTCCGAAGCCGGGCGCGCGGCGGCGGCGAAGGTCCGGTTGGATGCAGTGCCGGGCGGCGAGGGCGAACTGCGGATCGTGGATAAGGCATTCGGGCGGAACGCGACGGTGCTGGTCCGGGGCGATGAGGCGCGAGCGCTGGATGCGCTGGCCGGGCATTTCCCGAATCTGTGGGAAACGGGGAAAAAATATTTGTCCCTCGAAGAGATTCGCTACGACCTGCACCGGTTCTTTTCGCTGCGTTCGAGCGCGGGGCAGGCGAGCGTTGCGCTGTACCGGCTGGATAAATGGGCGGCGGAGATCCCGTCGCCGAAAAACGTCGAAGCGAAAGTTTTTGTCGATATCGCCGAGCCCGGATTGAGCGCGATGGTCCGCAAGGAATTGCAGGATCGTTTGGGGGTGAGCGATGTGAAAGTGGAAACGGCCAGCCTGCACGCCGGCACGCAATGCTGCGACAAACTTCCGGCGCTGCATTATCGCGCGCCGGGATATCAGTTCCATCAGGGCTCACCATCGCTTGAGGAGGACGTGACGATTCCCTGGGAAGGAACGCGGCTGATCAAGGCGATTCGCGACGCGCTGCCGAAGATCAGCGGGCCGGTGCGGGTAGAGGCTCGGGTAAGCGAGGGACCGGAGACGCGGCGCTCGCTCAAAAAACAGATCGAGGATCTGCTTCCAAAAGGAAGCGAGGTGGTGGTGCTGTGCGCCTACAAATCGGGCGTGAGCTGGCTGATGGATGAAATCGCGCCGCTGGTAAAAGGTCGCGCGGCGTCGATCAGGATCGAGTTCAAAAGGAACGACGATCCGTCTCAGACGCGATCCATGTATTCCCACGCGCGATGGGTGCAGGAGTTGTATCCGGTGGATGAGATGCTCGCGCACGAGCTGAATATCCCGCTCGGGAAGATCGATTTCAGCGAGTTCGATGGCCGCGGCCCCACGTATCGCGCGCATGTTTTCGACGCTTCGGGAAAAGAGATCCTGACGCGGGAGTTCACGGTGACCACGGTGGAGCGGCCGTACAACGGCGTGATGCCGGAATACGAAAAGGTTCAGGTGGATACCGGTTGGGTGCGAGTGGCTGCGGGCTCAAACGTAATTCTCGACCGGCGCATCCCGACCGATATCGAAGAGTTCTGGGAGCGGTATCACAAAGATGTTTTGCCGCGGGTTTACCGGATGGTGATGGCGCGTTATCACGGAAATTTGCGCCCGGAGTTTGCTCCGCCGTTCGACACCCTGAAAATGGATTTTCATTTGAGCGAGCCGAGCTATGAGCTGCCTTACGTCGATAAAGAGAGAATTTCGTCGCTGGAGGCGTTGCAGGAAGACATTTTTTATTCGACTGAAAATTTCGTGAACATGATGGGCGATCTGGAGGCGGGGCGCGCGATCAATTACGTCGGGCGAATCATTCCGATCGTCCACGCGCCGGAAGACGGCAAGGATGGGCACGTTCATCTGGAGTTTTACGCGAAGGCGGACGGCGCGCCGTCGGTGGAACTGGCCTGGACCGATACGCACGGCCAGCGCCATCATCAGCGGCGGGATCTGTGGCCGCTGGCAGGCACGATGCAGCCGCGGCTGATCGCGGCGCGGGTTGGCGGGCAGGGTCCGGTGAGCCTGACCTGGGAGCTGCCCGCGGATTTCAAGGAGGACCGCCACGCCGAGTGGGTGAATGAGGAAGGCGAGGAGCAGGTGGATCGCAGCATATTCGCGGTGGAGCAGGCGCGCGGCCAGCTTTCCTGGCTCGAAAAGATGCACGCGGCCGGGATGTATCGCGATGAGATCGCGTATCCGCATCTGAGCGAAATGGCGTTCGAATTTGAACTGCCGCGCCCGCTGACCGAAAAAGTCGAAGATCCGGCGCCGCGCGAGTACGCCAAGGTGAAGGTCGAGCCTGCGGCATCGAAACGTCCGATGATCACGGATTATTCGCCGAAAGCGGTGCAGTGGGACGAGCCGATTCCGCCTGCGGAAAGCGCCGCCGTGCTGGCGAAGCTCGCGCAATCGCCGGGAGTCGATGCGTACTGGATGGGTCGAACCTATCTGGGCGAAAACATCTGGGTGGCGGATGTGACTTTACCGACGCCGTCGGCGCTGCGATCGCCCGCCAAAGAAACGACGCTCAAGGCGACCATCGTCTATTCGGGGCGGCAGCACGCCAACGAAGTTTCCTCGACCAGCCATATTTTGAAGCTGGGCGAGGAACTGGTCAATGATCCGCAAACGCGGGCGCTGTTGAGGCAGGTCAACGTGGTACTGCATCCAATCACCAATCCGGATGGCGCGGAGCTTTCGGTGCAGCTTGCCGAAATTACGCCGAACAATATGCTGCATCCGGGATATCACGGCGCGCTGGCGGCGGATGTGTCGATGGGCCAGGGCGAGATTGATCCCGTCTATCCCGAATCGCGGACGCGGCGGCAGTTGCTCGAGCAGTGGCTGCCGGACGCGTTTTTAAATCCGCACGGGTATCCGTCGCATGAGTGGGTGCAGCCGTTTTCGGAGTACTCGGGATGGGTGACGAACCGGCAGGGCGCCAACAACGGCCGCACCTGGTGGATTCCGCGGGGGTGGTTTACTTCGCTCGGCTATCTGCGGGACGATCAGCATCCTTATTCGGAAAAGATCGCCTACGAGATTCGGGACCGGATTGTGGCGGCGGAGCGGAACGTGCCCGGCTTGCTCGATCTGGAGTCGCGGATGAATGCGCGGTATCAGCGGTTCGGGCAGAGATGGCAGCCGGAGAATATGCAGCAGCCGATCGTCAACGGCATCCGCATTTACATGGCGCTGAAGGGAGCCGGCGGAGGACGCGGCGGCGCGGCTCCGGGGAGCGGCGGGGTGGGAAATATTTCACCCGACGTGACCTGGGATTCGGGATACACCGAAGCTCCCGATGAGACGGCGCACGGCGATTATATGAAGCTGATGGCGTCGGCCGGGCTGGCGTTCGATCGGGTGCATCTGGAGTATCTGGCCAAGGCGCATTTGCGAATCCGGTGGACGGAGCGGGAGCAGGGTGGGCGCGTGACGTGGCGCGTCGAGAGACTGCGGCCCAATCTGCCCGCGTCGGAAAGCGAGCCTCCCGTGGCGGATACGCCGACGGCGGCTCGCGCGCGTTAAGACGGGGAGCCGTAAACTGGGTGGAAGTCGAAATAACAAATGGGGGGAGTTATGTTTTTTCGAAAATGGGGAGCTTTGTTTCTGGTTGCCGCTGCCCTGACGGGCGCCCGCGGATTGTTCGCGCAGACGAGCGAGGCGGAATTGTCGGGCGCGGTGCGGGATCCGAGCGGGGCGCCCGTGGCCGCGGCGAAGGTCACGGTGAGCAACCAGGATACCGGCGTTTCGCGCAGTATCCAAAGCGATAGCGAAGGACGGTTCCTGTTCAACGTGCTGCCGGGGCGCTATTCGCTGACGGCGGAGGCGCCGGGGTTCAAAAAAGAAACGCTGACCGATATGACGCTCACCGTCGGGATGCATTTGAATCGCGACGTGACACTGGCGGTGGGAAACGTGCAGGAGTCGGTGACGGTCACCGGCGAAGTGCCGCAGGTGGATACAACCAAGGGCGAGGTTTCGGGAGTGGTGACGCAGCAGCAGATCGACGCGCTGCCGGTCAACACGCGGCAGACGCTGAACCTGGCGCTGTTGATGCCGGGCACGACTCAGGACGCCTCGCGCGTGTTCTACAACAACGTCGAGATCGGCGCGGGCGGGCGATTTTACGCCAATGGGTTCACGGTGGACGGCGTGACGAACACGTGGGCCGAGCAGGGCGAGCCTCGCCAGAATTTTCCGGAGGGGGCGATCCAGGAATTCAACGTGATTACCACCCAGTTCAAAGCCGAGCAGGGACTGGCGATGGGCGGCATGGTCAACATGGTGACCAAGAGCGGGACTAACAGCTTTCATGGCGAGCTGTTCGAGTTCTGGCGCAACGCCGTGCTGAATCACGACAACACCTTTACGCAGCAGGCCATCGCCGCAGCCGGCGGATCGGGCAGGGCGCCGTTCAACCGGAATCAATTCGGAGGCGACGCCGGCGGTCCGATCATCAAAAATAAAATTCATATCTACGGTGCGTACGAGCGGACGCAGATCAAGGATAGCTTCACCATTTACGTCGCGCCGGCGGCCGCGCAGTATTACTCCTCCAACGTCGGTGTGTTCAACAAACCGAGCTACGATCAGCTTTTCAACATCCGCGTGGATGACGACATCAGCAACAACCAGCGGCTGTTCGCGCGATATTCGCAGGAGTGGAACAAACAGACCTGGCAGGGGTGCAGCGGATCGGCGGAATCGAACTGCTATGACGGCCTGATACCGCGGCACGCCTTTGTCGCCGGGCACACGTGGACGCCGTCGCCGGCGATCGTGAACGATTTTCGTTTTCAATACGCGTATTCGTCCTATCAGCTTGGCCCGTCGGGCGAGCCGATTTTTACCGATATCGGCCAGTTCCCGCAATCGCGCTTGAATGAGCTGCAAACGGTATATTCGTTTCCGAGTTTTCGCTACGGGCAGGGCTACGGCGAGCTCGGCATCGAGCGGCGCACCGAATTTAAAGACGATTTGAACTGGGTTCGGGGAAATCACACCTTCAAGTTCGGAGTCGATTACAGCTACATCCCTTTCGCCGACGATCAGGTGACCAATTATCAGGGAACCTGGACGTTTCCCACGGACCAGTTGTTCAATCCGAAGAATCCGGCGACGATTGCGGCGCTGCATGGTCCCTCGCAGTTCACCGCCTCGATTCCGGGATTGTACACCTCTGTTCCGGTTTCGCAGTATGCCGCTTATGTTCAGGACGATTGGAAGATCGCGCGCGATCTGACGCTGAACCTGGGTCTGCGCTGGGATCGCGAGGTGGGCTCCTATAACGAAAGCCTGAATCTGAATTCCTTTCCGAAGCCGGTGCCGGATATCGGCGATCCATCCAAGCGCGGGCAGCCGTACAATTTCGGCCCGCGGTTCGGATTCGCCTGGAACGTGCTTGGAAAAAACCGGGATGTGGTTCGCGGGGGCTACGGAATTTACTACAACAACATTCAAACCCTGCTGAATTTCCCCGAAAACCGGAATTACGTGCAGTGCAGCGTGCTGATCCCCAATCCAAGTTATCCTAATCCGTATGGCGGCCAGAGCCCGACCTCTTTCTGCTCCACCGCGCCGCCGACGGTGACGGTGCTGGCGCAAAATTTCGCCATGCCCTATTCGCAGCAGTTCACGCTCGGCTATTCGCGGCAGATTACGAAAGATTTTTCGATCGATGTCGACGGGGCATATGTGCACACGGTGCACGATTGGCGGTCCTGGGATTTGAATTATCCGAACGCGGCGGGCGTGCGGCCCAATCCGGCGTTCGCGCGTATTCTGGATCACGAGCCCATTTCGCAGTACAAATACAAAGCGCTCTTCGTGCAGGCCAAAAAACGGTTCTCCAACCACTTCCAGTTCGACATTTCCTATACCCTGGCCTCGAACCGCGACGACGGCCCGCAGTCGCAGGTGACCAACCAGAATAATTACAACCTGGATTGGGGTCCGGCGGCGATCGACCGGAGAAATTCGCTGGTGGCGGGCGGCTTTGTGCAGCTTCCCTGGAAGATCACGGCGGGGATGCTGTGGCAGATCCGCAGCTCGCTGCCATTCAGCGTCACGGCGCCGACGATGATCATCGACGGCATCACGCAGTATGTTCCGGGAACGACGCGCAATGAGGGGAATCGCGATAACGCGGCGGTGCTGGCGGCGGTGAACGCTTATCGCGCGTCGCTGAACCTGGCGCCGGTGGCGGCCTCGGCGATCCAGAGCAGCCGGTTCAACAGCTTCGATCTGAAATTGACGCGAGCCTTCTTCGTGCATGAGCAGCGCAGGCTGGAGCTGATCGGCCAGGCGTTCAATTTATTCGGCGTGACAAACCTCGGCGCCGACGCGAATCACACGATCAACATCGGGTCCGCGAACTCGGCGCAGTTCGGCCAGATTCTGGCGGCGGGAAATTTGCAGCAGGCGGAATTGGCGCTGCGGCTGGTGTTCTGACGGGCCGGCCGCCGCTCAGCTTTCTTTCGAGAACTGCTCGCGAATTTTTTTAATATCCTCGCGTGACGGCGGCCAGTTCGTGTCACAGGTATTACAGTGAAAAACCAACGTGTCGGATTGAAGCGCGGCTTCAAATTCCTTTCGCCGCAAAGTGACGGATAGATCGTGATTGTTCGGGCAAACGGTTTCGAGATGCGCGCGATCGCTCATAAGCCTAAAATAACGTTTCGGCAGGCGCGCGCGAAAATCGGCCGGATCCCGTTCCCATAACAAGCGACTTTGATAAACTCGCCGCATGAGCAGGAAACTGGCGTTCATTGTTTTTTGGGCGGGCGCGGCGATGTCTGCCGATCGGTTGACGGTGGAAAAAGCGATCCAGGTTCGGGAGCCCTCGGATCTGCATTTCTCGCCGGACGGAAGGCGGGTCGCCTTTACCGTGCAGGAGCCGCCGGACGGACGCGGGTCGGCGCGTCATATCTGGGTCTATGACACGGCCACGCAGGAAACACGGCAGTGGACGACGTCGCTCAAATCGGAGTCGTCGCCGCGCTGGTCGCCGGATGGGAAATATCTCGCGTTTTTGTCGGATCGCGAGGAGAACCAGCAGATCTGGCTGATGCCCTCCAATAGCGGAGAAGCGCTCCAGTTGACCAGCGGAAAAAATGCGGTGATGCAGTTCCAATGGTCGCCGGACGGCAAGACGATCGCATTTCTCGCACAGGATCCGCCTACCGCGGAAGAAGAAAAGAGACAGAAGGACGGCGCCGATGAACACGTGGTCAGCGACGTTCACCCGGCGCGGCTGTGGGTCGTCGACCTAGCCACGAAAAAAACGCGGCGAATCACCGCGGGCGCGTACGCGGTCCGCGAATTCGAATGGATGCCTGATGAAAAGCATTTTCTGGTGACGGCCACCGATCAACCCGATTCCGACCTGCGCAACCAGGAGCGGATTTATTCGGTTTCAGCGGACGACGGAAAATTCACAGAGCTGGCCTGGCCCAAGGCCCCGTTCCGCGGCTTGCGCATTTCGCCCGACGGAAAATCGGTGGCTTTCGTGATGTCGCCCGCCGACGGCCCGCATCCGCAGGATCTGTTCCTCGCGCCGATCGATTTGCAGAGTTATAAAGACATCACCGCAGCGCGGGATCGTCCCGTGGAAAATTTCGACTGGCTGAACAATTCCGAGATCGCCGCTCTGTTCGCCGATGGATTTCACGGCGAGCTGGACGCGGTCGGCGGAAGCGTGCGAAAGCTGGCGAGCGCCGGTTCGCTCGACATCACGCAGTTTGCGGTGAGCAAGCAGGGCGCGGTGGTGTACGTGGCGCAGTCCGCGTCGGTGCTGCCGGAATTGTGGGCCGAGGGCAAGGCCGTCAGTCATTTTAACGACGGTTTCAACGTCGCGCTTCAAAAACCGGAAATTTTCGAGTATAAGAGCTTCGACGGCGCGCCGATCGAGGCGGCGCTGTTTCGCGGCGCGGGCACGCGCGAGGGCCAGCCCGCTCCGGCCGTGATGATGATTCACGGCGGCCCGGCGGGCGCCTGGCGGAATCGCTTCGACGCGCTGACGCAGTTGCTGGTGGCGCGCGGCTATACCGTCATGCAGCCCAATATTCGCGGGTCCAGCGGATACGGCCAGAAATTTCTCGCGTCCAACCGCGGCGATTGGGGCGGCGCCGATTTCAAGGACGTAATGGCCGGCGTCGATGATCTGATCCGCCGCAAAATCGCGGATCCGAACCGGCTGGCAATCGCCGGATGGTCCTATGGCGGCTACATGGCAGAGTGGGCGATCACGCAAACCAATCGCTTCAAGGCCGCCATCTGCGGAGCGGGAATGGCCGACCTGGCGACCGAGTTCGGAACCGAGTCGCATTCGGCGGGCGACGAGTGGTATTACGGGACGCCGTACGAAAATCACGCGGGGTTCGACAAATCGTCGCCGATCCTGTATATCAAAAACGCGAAGACGCCGACATTAATTTTGCAAGGCGAGGCGGACACCACCGATCCGATCTCGCAGAGCCAGATGCTCTATCGCGGGTTGAAGCGCTACAACGTGCCCGTGGTTTTCGTCAGTTATCCGCGCGAGCCGCACGGCTTACGAGAACAGAAACATATTCTGGACCGCTACCGGCGCAGCGTGGAATTTATCGAAAGGTATCTCGGCGCAGCCGGAGAAGGGGCGCTGTCGACTGCGCCGGCACAAGGCCAGCGTTAATGGCTTTCGCGCGGCACGGCGGCGCCCCGGCATCCGGCAAGAAAATCCAGATCCGCGCCCTCGTCGGCCTGCGTGACGTGATCGATGTAGAGCCGCTCATATCCGCTGGATGCGCGCGGCGCCGGCTTGATCCATGCCGCGCGCCGCCGGTTCAGCTCGTCGTCTGAAACGCGCAGCTCTAGGCGCCGCGCCGGCACGTCGAGCTCGATCTCGTCGCCATCCTGAACCAGCGCCAGCGTACCGCCGATGGCCGATTCGGGCGACACATGCAGCACCACGGTTCCGTACGCCGTGCCGCTCATGCGCCCGTCGGAAATTCGCACCAGGTCGGTAACTCCGCGCTCCAGTAGTTTTCGTGGAAGCGGCATGTTGCCGACCTCCGGCATTCCCGGATACCCGCACGGACCCACGCCCTTCAGCACCATCACCGAATTTTCATCCACCGCGAGTTCCGGCGAATCGGTTCGAGTGCGCAGATCCTCAATATTCTCGAACACCACCGCGCGCCCGCGATGCTTCAGCAGACGCGGGGTCGCCGCGGAGGGTTTGATGACCGCGCCATTCTTCGCCAGATTGCCGCGCAGCACGGCGATTCCCGCGCGCGGCTTCAGCGGCTCGGCCAGGGTGTGAATCACGTCGCGATTCCAGCACGGCGCATCGCGCGTATTCTCGCCGATGGTCTTGCCGTTCACGGTCGGCGCGTCGCGATGAATCAGGTCGCCCAGTTCGCGGACCACGGCCGGAATCCCGCCCGCGTAGTAGAGATCTTCCATCAGATATTTGCCGGATGGCTGCAAATTCACGAGCAGCGGCAGATCGCTTCCCAGTCGATCGAAATCGTCGAGCCGAAGCTCAACTCCGGCGCGGCGCGCGATCGCGAGCAGGTGGATGACCGCGTTGGTCGATCCGCCGATCGCGGCATTCACGCGAATCGCGTTTTCGAAATTTTTGCGCGTCAGAATCTTGGAAATTCGCAAATCCTCGCGGACCATTTCGACGATTCGCCGCCCGGCCAGTTGCGCCAGCGTGTCGCGGCGCGAATCCGCCGCCGGAATCGCGGCGTTGTGCGGCAGCCCGAGCCCCAGCGCTTCCACCATCGCGGCCATGGTCGATGCGGTGCCCATGGTCATGCAATGGCCGGGTGAGCGCGACATGCACACTTCGGCCTCCATGAAATCGGCCATGGAAAGTTTTCCCGAGCGGACGTCCTCGCTCATCTGCCAAACGATGGTTCCCGATCCGATCCGCTCATTGCGAAAAACGCCGTTAAGCATCGGACCTCCGGAGACGACGATCGCCGGCACATCGCAACTCGCCGCGCCCATCACCAGCGACGGCGTGGTTTTATCGCAGCCGCACAGCAGCACGACGCCATCGATGGGATTGCCGCGAATCGATTCCTCGACGTCCATGCTGGCGAGGTTGCGATACAGCATCGCGGTAGGCCGCAGGTTCGTTTCGCCCAGCGACATGACGGGAAATTCCAGCGGCAAGCCGCCGGCTTCATAAACTCCGCGCCGCACGCGCTCCGCGATTTCGCGGAAGTGGGCGTTGCACGGCGTCAGCTCGGACCAGGTGTTGCAAATCCCGATCACCGGCCGCCCGTCAAAGCTGTCGCGCGGAAAACCGCGCATCCAGGACCGGTGAATGAAGCCGTCGCGATCCCGGCCGCCGAACCAGTGCGAGGAGCGAAAAGAAGTCTTTTGCATCAGGACTAATGTAGCAATCGGGAGAAGCGCCGCCCGGCGCGGGCTGGGCCGATCGGCGCGATCGCGTAAACTGGTCTGAACAATGCAACGGCAGCCGACGCGCGCCCGCTACTGGGTGATCGTCTTCGCGGTGACGCTGGCGATCCTTTCTTATATCGATCGCGTCGCGATCTCGCAGGCCGCCGCGCCGATCTCGCGCGACCTGCATCTGAGCAAATCCGCCATGGGGCTGGTGTTCGGATCGTTCGCGCTGGCCTATTCGCTGTTTGAAGTTCCCAGCGGCTGGCTGGGCGACCGCATGGGCCCGCGCCGCGTGCTGGTTCGCATCGTGCTCGCCTGGTCCGCGTTCACCGCGCTTACCGGAGCGGCTTGGAATTTCGCGTCATTGTGGACCATCCGCTTCTGCTTCGGCGCGGGGGAAGCGGGCACCTTTCCGAACATCACGAAGATGTACAGCCTGTGGATTCCGCCGCGGGAGCGAGCCCGCGCGCAGGGAATCGTGTGGGCCTTCGCCCGATGGGGCGGGGCATTCACGCCGCCGCTGGTCGTCTTCGCATTTCAATACGTGAACTGGCGCGTTGCATTCGCCAGTTTCGCGGGCCTGGGCATCGTCTGGTGCTTGATCTTCGCGCGCTGGTTTCGCGATCGACCCGGCGATCACAAATCGGTCAACGCGGCCGAACTCGAGCTGATCGGCCCTGGCGACATGATTGCGCACACCGCGCCTCCGTGGTCCAAGCTGATCGCGCATCGCGCCCTATGGATGCTGTGGATCCAGTATTTCTGCGTGAGCTTCGGCTGGTATTTCTATATCACCTGGCTGCCGACCTATCTTCAGGAGTTTCGCAAGCTGAGTCCCGCGGAGGCGGCGCGCCTGGCGATTTTGCCGCTGCTGTTCGGAGGCTTCGGATCGCTGATCTCCGGCGCGATCTCCGCCCGCGTTCCCCGCGCGCGGCGAGCGGTGGCGATCGCGGGAATGGTCGGCGCCGCGGTCTTTATTTGCATCTTCACGAAAATCCCGCCGGCGTTGCCCGCGATGCTCATTCTGGGCCTTGCCAGCTTGTTTAACGATCTGGCGGTGCCGGCGGCGTGGCACGCCTGCATGGATATCGGCGGAAAATATTCGGGCACGGTGTCCGGATCGATGAACATGATGGGCAATCTCGCCGGCTTCACCGCTCCGGTCTTCGGCGGTTTTTTGCTCGATCGCACCCATGGCGACTGGAACTTGCTGCTGTACGTGATGGCCGGGGTTTATCTGGCGGGCGCGATGTGCTGGCCATTTATTGACACCGCGGAAAAGATCGGGTGAAAACGCCGCTAATCGGCGCGAACGCTCTCCCAGCGATGCGCCAGTTCCTTGAACGCCGCTTCGTTCTCCGGCCAATCGTGCAGCGTGGCCGGATCGATTCGCACCTGCTTAAACAGTTCGAGATTGCGGAGCGGTCCGTACAACTCGCCGGCGAGCTGCTCGGTCTTGTCGTGAAATCGAACTCTTAACGTGCAAGCAGCGACGAACTGAAATGATTCCACACTGTGAATTGCGTGCTCCGGCATGCTCACGACGTCACCGCCCCCCGCGCCGCTGATCCGACCAGCTTCGCATACTTCGCGAACACGCCCGAGGCGTATTTGGGCTCCGGCGCTTTCCACTCCCGCCGGCGAGCGTCCATCTCATCGGAGGAAATCTCTACCTGAATGGACCGGCTCTCGATATCGATCACGATCATGTCGCCCTCGCGCAGTACTCCGATCGCGCCGCCGCTGGCCGCTTCCGGCGCGACATGCCCGACCATGAAGCCTCGCGTCGCGCCGCTGAAGCGCCCGTCGGTAATCAGCGCGACGCTCTCCGATAAGCCCGCGCCCACGATCGCGCCGGTCACGCCGAGCATCTCGCGCATCCCCGGCCCGCCGCGCGGACCTTCATAGCGAATCACGACGATATCGCCCGCCTGAATTGCGCCGCCGGTCACCGCGCGCATCGCGTCCTCCTCGCAGTCGAACACGCGAGCCGGGCCGCGCTGTGAAGTTCGCTCCAGTCCCGTGACCTTGATCACGCATCCTTCCGGCGCGAGATTCCCGCGCAGGATCACCAGTCCGCCGCTTGTCTTGATCGGATTCGACAGCGCGCGAATTACTTCCTGGCCCGCGGTTTCCTTGGCCTCCAACGCTTCTTCGGCGAATGTTCGACCGGTCACGGTCATCGCCGATCCGTCTGCGTAGCCGCCGTCCAGCAGCCGTTTGGCGATCACCGCCATGCCGCCCGCGCGATCCACGTCGACGGCGACGAATCTCCCCGCTGGCTTCAAATCAACCAGCAGCGGCGTGCGCGCGCTGATCTTCTGAAAATCGTCGATCGATAAATCGACGCCGGCCTCATGCGCCATCGCCAGCAGGTGCAAAACCGCGTTGGTCGATCCGCCGGTGGCGGCGACGGAGGCGATCGCATTTTCGAACGCCTTCCGCGTCGCGATCTGCCGCGGCCGGCGATTGTGCTTTACCGCTTCCACGACAACCTCCCCGCAGCGGAAGGCGACCTGCGCTTTCCGCGAATCGACCTGCGGCACCGCCGCGGTATTCATCGGCGACAGGCCGATCATTTCCATCACCGTCGCCATGGTGTTGGCGGTGAACTGACCGCCGCAGGCGCCCGCGCCGGGACACGCGGCGTTTTCTATCGCGAGCAGTTCTTCATCGCTGATGCGTCCCGCCGCGTTAGCGCCGACGGCTTCAAAGACGTCCTGAATGGTCAGATCGCGGCCTTTATAATGTCCCGGCAGAATGGAGCCGCCATAAAGTACCACCGACGGCGTGTTCAATCGCAGCAGCGCCATCGCCGCGCCGGGGATCGTCTTATCGCACGCCACCAGCGCCGCGATTCCATCGAACATATGGCCGCGCGCTACCAGTTCGATGGAATCCGCGATCAGATCGCGGCTCACCAGAGACGCCTTCATGCCTTTGGTGCCCATGGTCACGCCATCGCTGATGGCCACGGTGTTAAACTCCATCGGCGTGCCGCCCGCCGCGCGAATCCCCGCCTTGACGTGCGTGGCGAGCTCGCGCAGATTGTAGTTGCAGGGCATCGTTTCGATCCACGTATTGGCGACGCCGATGATCGGTTTTTTTAAATCTTCATCGCTGAACCCGATGGCCTTGAGCATGGCCCGCGCGGGCGCGCGATCCCGCCCCTGGGTAATGGTGTGGCTCGGAAGGATCATGGTGTCCATGGTAACCGAACCCCGCGCCAATCCTGCCGCAGCATCCCGAACACCAGCAGATCCAGAAATTTTCCGTTCACCAGCTCCGCTTGGCGCCGCGTGCCTTCAAGCGTGAAGCCGAGCCGGCGGGGAATCGCCGCGCTCTTCTGATTTCCCGTGGCGCATTGAATCTCGACGCGATGCAGATCGAGATCGGAAAAAAGATGATCGATGACCAGCCGGCAGGCGTCGGTCATGATGCCGCGGCCTTGAAATTCCCGGCCGATCCAGTAGCCGACTTCCACCTTGCGATTCATCCAGTCGATTTTCCGCGTGCCGATGACGCCCATCAGCTCGCCGCCCCAGATCCCGGCGGCGAAGCCTTCGTTGGAGGAAAACTGTTCGAGCGAGGCGCGAATAAAGGCCAGCGTGTCATCTTCTCCATGCGTGGCCTCGATAAACGGCAGCCATTCGCGCAAATAATCGCGATCGTGTTGGATACGATGGAAAAGCGCGGGCGCGTGGCGTTCCTCCAGCAGTCGGAGCTCGATTCCGGGTCGGATTTCAGCGCGAAACATAGCTCATTCTACGCCGCTGAGTCCCGCAAACGGACGGCGGCGCGCGCCATCTCGCCGGGAACAAAGCGATGGAATCGGCACGAAGATTGCTATGGCAGTTCGATACAATTTATTCGAACATCGTTTTATATGGGGAGCCGATGAAAACCGGCGAAGGCCGTGTACTTATCGCCGACGATCAGCCCGACGTTCTCGAAGCGCTGCGACTGCTGCTCAAGGGCGAAGGATTTTCGATCGAATCGGCCACTTCGCCGGCGGCGATCATCGCGGCGCTTGAAACGCGCGATTTCGACGTCGTGCTGATGGACCTGAATTACACGCGCGACACGACTTCGGGGCAGGAAGGGCTCGATTTGCTGGCGCGCATCCAGGCTCTCGATCCAGTGTTGCCGGTGGTGGTGATGACGGCCTGGGGCACGGTGGAGCTGGCGGTGGAAGCGATGCGCCGCGGCGCCCGCGATTTTATCCAGAAGCCGTGGGATAACGCCCGCCTGCTGTCGATCGCCAAAACGCAGGTGGAATTGAGCGCGGCGCTGCGACGCGGGCAGCGTCTGGAGGCTGAAAACCGCCTGCTGCGCACCGAAGGACGTCCGGCGCTGATCGCCGAATCGCCCGCCATGCATCCGGTGCTGCAACTGATCTCGCGCGTGGGGCCGTCGGACGCCAACGTGCTGATCACCGGCGAGCCGGGGACCGGAAAAGAAGTGGTCGCGCGCACGCTGCACGCCGT
>JAJPHS010000015.1 GCA_021325175.1 Terriglobia bacterium | reverse complement strand
TCTACTTTCGGGTTGCCCGGCTTCGCCTCAACGACAGTATCGCTCATGACACCACAATGCACCGCCGACCGGTGCGTCAGAAAGAGCGGTTTACGAGACGCTTACGAAAAGGCGCAATCTCCGAATGGCGACGACACGCTCATATCCTCGGCATGAATTCGACCAACTGGGGTGTGATAGGTCAAATTGAGGGCGTTTTCAGCCTGGACGAAGGGCCCAGGACGAGTAAGTGGCGGTCCGCCTGAAGTTGCCGACTGACAATTTCATGACAAACACGCCACGGGGAAAGGGCTAGAATTGCAAGCTGTGAAACGCTTGGCGCTGTTCGCGGCCACCGTGCTCGTGCCCTGCGGCCTGCTGGTCGTCTTTGGCTGGGTCATGATCCGCCAGGACCGCGAATTGGCCGCGCGGCATGCCGAGGATGAGCGGCGCGCGGCGGCCCAGCAACAGCAGCGGGAAAGAATGGCCCGCCTGCAGGGAATGAAGCGTGCGGCGACGGAAGCGTTCTTTGCGGGTCGCCAGCCGCCGGTCGATTTCGCCGCCCAGGTCACAGATGGAAACATTCGCACACCCTGGGAGACTGCGCCAAGTCAGATGCCTGACCTGGAATCGTGCGAACACGCGGAATTCACAGGCGACGACGCGGCCGCCTGCTATCAGCGGGCTTCGGAAACTGTCCACGATGCCCGGCGGAAGGCGCTGATACAGCTATTGCTCGGTCGGGCTCTTTCGAGAGTCCATCAGGACGGCCGGGCCGTACTTGTAAATCGCGAACTCCTGGCCACGCCGTTCTCGCTGGCCGATGAGCAGGGTGTCCCATTCGCCTACTATGCCGCGGACCGCTTGTTGGGGATTCCGGCCGAAACGCCGGTGGTTCGCTCCCGCTTCCGGCAGGAAGAGCCGTCCGCCGCCGCGCCGTCGGCGGCCTACCTCCTCAAGAGTATCGGGGATCGGCTCGGTGACGCCGCTCTCCAGAACCGGGCGGCAGCGGCAATCGAATTCGCGAATCAGGTGGAATCGCTCGAGGCCGACCTGCCGGCGTTACTCCCCGCCTTGCGCCGCGACGATCCTGTTTGGATCGAGCACGGGGCCTGGCAAATCAGCCTGGCCAAGACGCCGGAATCGGGCAAGGAGTTGCTGGTCGGGATTGCTTCAAGCCGCTTGCCGGCACAAGTGGCAACGCCTGTCACCAGTGCTCCCTCGCCGCGCACAGGACTCTACCTGGCGGCCTTGGCCCTGGTGTTCTTCATCGCGGCCTCGGGAGCGTACCTGCTGTGGCGGGACGTGCAGCGCGACGTGCAACTGGCGGAGATGCGCTCGCAATTCGTCTCCAGCGTCTCGCACGAGCTCAAGACGCCCCTCACTGCGATCCGGATGTTTGCCGAGACGCTGCGCATCCGTCCCGCCAGCCAGGTCGTCTCCCGCGAGGAGTACCTGGACACCATCCTGAACGAGAGCGAGCGGCTCAGCCGCCTGGTGGACAACGTGCTCGATTTTTCCAAGATCGAGCAAGGCCGGAAACTGTACCGCCTGCAGCCCATCTCGATCGGTGCAGTGATGGACACCGCGGTGCGGGCAGCGCAGTATCCTTTGCAGCAGGCCGGGTTCACACTCAAGGTCGCGGCGGGCGAGGAACTGCCGTTGGTGAACGCCGATGCGGACGCCTTGCAGCAGGCGGTTTTGAACCTGGTGATGAATGCGATGAAGTACTCAGGCGAGCGGAAGGAGATCGAGATCGAAACGCGCCGCGAAGATGGCGCGGTGGTGATCGGCGTGCGGGATTACGGAATCGGCATTCCGGTGGAGTATCAGGGGCGCATCTTCGAGCGGTTTTACCGCGTGCCCTCGGCGGAGCACCAGCGCGTTCCGGGCGCCGGCCTGGGGTTAACGCTGGTGGCCCACATCGCCAAGGCTCACGGCGGCGAGGTCACGGTGGAAAGCACCCCGGGCACGGGCAGCCTCTTTGCGCTTCGACTCCCCGTGGAACAGCGGGTATGAGCCGCGTACTGGTAATTGAAGACGAAGCCGCGATCCTGCGCGGTCTGGCGGACAATCTGCGCCTCGAATCCTATGACGTGCTGACGGCCGCGGACGGCGAGACGGGATACGAGCTGTTGCGCAGCCAGAAACCCGACCTGGTGATTCTCGACCTGATGCTGCCCCGCATGAGCGGCCACGATGTGTGCCGCAAAGCGCGCGCCAACGGGATGGAAATGCCCATCCTCATGCTGACCGCGCGTGGGCAGGAAATGGACCGCGTGGCGGGCCTGGACATGGGGGCCGATGATTACGTGACCAAGCCCTTTTCGCTCGCCGAGCTGCTGGCGCGGGTGCGCGCGCTGTTGCGGCGGTCGAACGCCAACACGGGCGCAGGCGAGTTGATCGCCTCACTTGCATTCGAGGATGTCGAAATCGATTTCGCAAAATACGAGGCGCGCCGCGCCGGCCGCGTCTTGGAAATGACGCGCAAGGAATTCCAAGTTCTGCGCTACATGGCCAGCCGCCCCGGCCAGGTGGTCACGCGCGAAGAGCTGCTGGAGACGGTGTGGGGATATGAAAAATACCCCACTACCCGGACCGTAGATAATCACATCCTCAGCCTGCGGGCCAAACTGGAGCGCCAGGCAGGTAAGCCCGTTCACCTGCTGACTGTGCATGGCGTCGGCTACAAGTGGGCTGACAATTTCGTGAAGAACATTTTGCGTGCAGGTGACAAGTGATTTCGCCATCCCGCCTACCATCGAACACGGAGGCGAAAGCAATGAAACGCGTTTTGGGATGTCTGCTGTTGGCGGCCGCGGCATTTGCCGCCGAAACGCCGCAGGAGATGTTTGAGAAAGGACTAGTGAAGGAGCGCTCCGAGGGCAATCTGAAGGAAGCGATCCAATTGTATGAGCGCGCGGCAGAAACAGCCGGCAAGAATCGCGCGCTGGCGGCCAAGGCGCTGCTGGAAGCCGGCGAATGTTACCGCAAGATGGGCGACTCGCAGTCGCGGAAGCTGTTCGAGCGGGTCGTGAAGGAGTATCCGGACCAGAAAGATGCGGTGGCGGCGGCACGCCTGCGGCTAGAAGATCCGAACGCGGCGAAGACCGCCCTGCAGCGGCAGGTATGGACCGGACCGAAGGTGGACGTTTACGGATCGATTTCGCCGGACGGGCGGCTGCTCTCGTTCGTGGATTGGGCGAATCATGGCGCGCTGGCCATCCACGATTTAACGTCCGGTGAGAATCGCACTGTGGAACCGGGCGGAGAGGCGGAGTACTCGACGATTTCGAAGGATGGAAAACTAGTGGCTTACTCGTGGTTCAAGCGCGACGTGTGGAGGTATGAAGTGCGACTGGCGAACCTTACGGGGGATGCCAAGCCGCGGCGCTTGTTTGACAATCCGGAGGTCAGCGACATCGAACCGTATGACTGGACGCCGGACGGAAAATGGATCGCGGTCGGGATCAAGCGGGCGGATCGCACGGCGCAAATCGGACTCCTGTCGGCGGAAAACGGCACGCTGAAAGTACTGAAGTCGGCCGATTGGAGAGGATCGACCCGGATGTTCTTTTCGCCGGACGGGCAATACCTCGCATACGACATGGCGGCCGGGGACGGCGAAGCGCAGCGCGACGTATACGTGATCGCGGTGGACGGGAGCAGGGAGACCGCGGCAGTGGTGGATCCGAATCAAGACATCGTGATGGGCTGGGCGCGGGGGTTGCTGCTGTTTGCGAGCGACCGGTCGGGATCCATGGGGCTGTGGGGGCTGCCATTCCATGACGCGAAGGTGCAAGGGCCGGCTCAGTTGCTGAAGGCGGATCTGGGCACTTTCGAATCGTCGCTGGGGATTTCGAACTCGGGCGCGCTGTTCTTCGGCAGAACGGGCGTAGCCAGGAACGTGCAGATCGCGGGAATCGACTGGAGCACGGGACGGCTTACCGGACCTCCGGCGGATGTGATCAGGAAGTTCGTCGGCTCTAATTCCAGCCCCTCGTGGTCCCGGGATGGACGGTATCTGGGGTGTAGATCGCTGCGCGATCCCATAGTGCTGCCGGTAGTGAACGTCGAGACCGGCAAGATCGAAAGAGAGATCCGGCCGCGGATGTCCTTCGTTGCCGCCGCGCACCTGTCACCGGACGCGCGTACGTTCGTGGTGGACGGAACGGATTGGAAAGGGCGGCTTGGCGTTTTCCTGCTGGCGCCCGATACCGGCGACGCGATTCCGGTTGCCGTCAGCGATGACCCGAATGGTTCGGGAAAACCGGATCAGGTGACCAACTCCGACTGGTCGGCGGATGGGAAAAAGATCTATTACCTGAAGATCTCTGGGAACGGCGCGTGGCGGGCTTTTATGGAGAAGGATCTGGCTTCCGGAGCGGAACGTGAGTTGCTGCGTAACTGGAGACTGGGATCGATGCGGGTGTCGCCGGATGGGAAGTGGATCGCGATGGTGAACGCGGACTCGGCAGATTCACCCAAAGCTGTGGTAGCGATTTCGGCTACCGGCGTACAGCGTATCAAAGAGCTGTATCGGACGAAGGCGGGCGAGGATGTTCGGATTGACGGTTGGACGCCGGACGGCGAGGCGCTGGTGGGGATTCTGCCCGTATCGCCGGGGAAACCGGCCGGCAGCGGCGAGTTATGGGCTATGCCGGCGGACGAAAGCAGGACAGCACGCAAGATCGAGCCGGATTTTGGCGGTCTACAGGCCGTTCCTCCGCTCATCATCAGCCCTGACGGGCAGTATATCGCGTTCGTGAAGAACGGCCCTTCCATCAGCGAAGTCTCGGTGCTGGAAAACTTCCTTCCCAAGTCGGGGGGCAAGTAATGCTGCTGCTGGCGGCAATCGCGATTCCTCTGGGGCTGGATCTGTATCTACCGGTCCCGGAGGAGAACCCACTTACAGCGGAGAAGATCGAATTGGGGCGGCGGTTGTTCTTCGACCGCCGCCTTTCGCGCGATGGATCGCTGGCATGCGCGTCGTGCCACGATCCGGAGCGCGCCTATTCCGACGGGCGTTCGGTCGCGGTAGGTGTGTCCGGCCGCATAGGCCGGCGGAACTCGCCGGCCCTGATCAACCGCGGCTACGGGCGGCTCTTTTTCTGGGACGGCCGCGCGGCGAGTCTGGAAGAGCAGGTCCTACTGCCGATCCAGGATTCCGATGAAATGAACTTGTCTCTTGCCGAAGCCTCCGCACGTGTTGGACTCGCACCCGGCGAGATCTCCCACGCGCTTGCGACCTTCGTCCGCTCGATCCTGTCCGGCAATTCGCGATTCGACCAATTCGTCAACGGCGACCGCAATGCCCTCTCGGCCGAAGAACAAGCGGGATTACAGTTGTTCCGCGGTAAGGCCAATTGCACCGCCTGCCACGTCGGGCCGAATTTCACGGATGAGCGCCTGCACAACACCGGTATCGCCTGGCGCGACGGCAGGTTCGCCGACTCCGGCGCCGGTCACGGCGATTTCAAAACACCGACTCTCCGTGAGATCGCGCGTACCGCACCATATATGCACGACGGCAGTCTGGCAACCCTTAACGCCGTAGTCGAGTATTACAATCGCGGCGGCAATGGCAATCCGCAGTTGGACCCGGAGCTTCACCCGCTTCATCTCTCAGAGGGCGAAAAGCGGAACTTGATTCAGTTCTTACGCTCCCTTTCAACGAGGTAACGCAAGCGGACAACGCAAGTTGCCGAGATGAGGAGAGTGCCTTGAACTCTGCAGCCGACACCGATCCCGAATGAGTTGCCGGTACCGCAAACAACGAAGCCGACGCAATAGCCTCAATATCCCACCTGTGCTCTGGCGGATCATTCCCGCTTCACGCGCAAGCCAGAAGTTGATCCACTTCGCTGTATAACGGTGCGCGCGGATCTGCTCCGGCTGTTTCCCGCCGGATCATTGGCTTCCGCAGTTGAGATCGATCTTGTAACGGGTTGAAAACCCGTATTTGGAGAATCGCAAAAACCCTGAAAACAACCACAATCGTGTATGCTAAAGGTGATCGACGCGCTGTTAAGTCGCTGAATGCAAAGGAGATCTGGTAGCGCTAACGGGAATCGAACCCGTATTTGAGCCTTGAGAGGGCTCCGTCCTAACCGTTAGACGATAGCGCCAAAACCTCAGTATACGACAGCTCAGTACGTTTCTATCCCCACGCGTTCCGGGGGACGCGAGCGGAGCCGGAAATGATACACCAGCGCGCCGGTAATCATCGTCACCGCCGCGGCCAGCGAGATCATCGGTTTCAATTGAACGCCCCACACCACAATCCAGGCTTCCGGAATCAGGAAAAGAATCGGGATCAGCGGCCAGCAAAAGCTCACCATTCGCGTCTTGTGCCAGCCGGGCTGCCGGCGGAAATAAAAAAGCGACGCGACGCTGATCGCGGCGAACAGGCTCAACGTGAAGCCGATATACGTCACAAGCTGTGGAAACGGCGTCATCGTCATCAGCATCGCGCAAACGCACTGCGCAATGATCGCCACATACGGCGTCCGCCATTTCGGATGGACCTTGGCGGCGGAAGCCAAAAATGCTCCATTCTTCGCCATGGCGTAGGAGACGCGCGGGCCGATAGTCACTTCCGCGTTCACCGTCGCCATCAGCGACATCGCCATCAACGCCGCGAACAACCCGCCGACGTTTGCTCCGAACAGCCGCGAGGCGGCAAGCGCGCCAACCGCCACTTCGCCCTTCAGGCTTTCCAGCGGAGCGGCGTACATGAACACGACGTTCAAAATAATGTACAGGACCGCGACCAGCGTCGTGCCGCAGGCGAGCGCGATGGGCAGCGTTCTGGCCGGCTGCTTCAGCTCCTCGGCGACATAGGTGGCGGCATTCCATCCGCTGAAAGACAGATAAATGAAAAATAAACTGATGGCGAATTGTTCGTATACCGGATGAGGCGAAGTGCGCACCGCGTCCAGCGACAGGTTGTGCCAGCTCCCGCTACCTACCGTAAAGGCGAGCACGATGAACACCAGCAGAACCGCGATCTTGGCGCCGGTGAGGAAATTCTGAACGCGCGCCGAACGCCGCACGCCCAGCAAATTCACGATGCTGAACAGCAGAATCACCGCGCAGGCGAAGATCTGCTGTTTGCCGAGCTGCAACGTCCAATCGCCGGAGCCCGCGATGATCCGCGGCTTCTCGTCGGCACAGGCGGCGCAGAAGTGGCCAAGATAATCAGCGAAGGCCAGGGCCGTGCCGGCAATGGGTCCGGAAAATCCGGCGAAGAAGGACGCCCACCCGCTCATGAAGCCCCACGTGGGACCGTAGGCGCGCGTCAGATAAACATATTCGCCGCCCGAGGAGGGCAGGTTGATGCCGAGCTCGGAATAGCAGAACGCGCCGAACAGCGCGCAGGCCGCGCCGATCACCCAGATCCAGAGGACGAGAGAAGGCCGGCCGAGGTCGCCGGCGAGAAATCCGGTGGTGGTGAAGATGCCGACGCCGATCATGTTCGAAATGACCAGCGCGGTGGCGCTGACCACTCCGAGCTGGCGGAGAAGACTGGGCTTTGTGGCAGGAGTCACGCTCGAAATCATTCTACCGCCCGCAGCGCGAACGACGATCTACAAAGAGACATACCTCCATCACAGACGTAAACCGCGCCGGTTATGTAACCGGCGGCGTCCGAGCAAAGGAACAGCGCCAGATCGGCGAGTTCATCCTTGGTTCCCAATCGGCCGAGCGGGACAGATCGAGCCGTTCGCTGGCGCGCCTCTTCGGTAGGGGCGAGCCGCCGCATGCCTTCCGTGTCGTCGGTTGGGCCGGGACAGATGGAGTTGCAGCGCACGCCGTCGGCTCCCCACTCGATGGCAAGCGTCTTGATCAGGTTATCGACGCCGGCCTTGGCCGCCCCGACGTGCGATTGCAGCGCGGCGGGCTGGAAGGCGAAGCTGGCGGAGATAGCGAGCACGGAGGCGCCCGGTTTCCTCAGGTGCTCGTACGCGGCGCGGCAGGCATTGAATGTGCCGAGGAGGTCGATATCGATCACGGCCTTAAAACCATTGGCGGACATGCCGAGAACGGGGGCGGGAAAATTGCCCGCGGCGGCGCACAGCAGAATGTCGATTTCCCCGAACTGATCGCGGGCCGACTTGACCGCGGCGGCGATGGCGCCGTAATCGCGGACATCGGCCGCCCGCGTTGCGGCTACACCCCCGCGCCCGCGGATGGCGGATGCGGCGGCATCGAGTTTTTCCTGATTCCGGCCGACGAGCATCACGCAAGCGCCATGCTCGGCGAAGCGCTCCGCCATCCGCTGACCGATGCCGCTGCCGCCCCCGGTGACAAATGCGGTCCGCCCGGCGAGCAGGTGATCACGGAAGATCGACATTTATGCAGGATAGACGGTTTTTTCGCAAAAGAGAATTTCGCCTGGAGAATTCACATTTGACACGGTTTTGGCGGCATGTTATCGTTCCCGCCGGGAGTTCGCGCGAATGAGAAAAACGGGCCAGGTTGCCTTGGCGATTCTTGCGGCGGCGTTGGGGCTGAACGCGCAGACCGAATCGGCCTCGGTTGTGGGGACCGTCACAGACTCGACGGGAGCGGCGGTGGCGGGAGCCACGGTCACGATTCGCAACACAAGAACGAATGCGGCCGTCGCGGCACAGACCTCTGGCGAGGGCAACTACGCTTCGCCGCCGCTGGAGCCGGGATCGTATTCCATCGCGGCCGAAGCCCAAGGCTTCGCCCGCGTCATCCAAAATATCTATCTGGACGTGGATCAGCACGCGCGGGTTGATTTTTCGCTGCGGCCGGGCCAGATTTCCGAGTCTGTAACGGTGGAGGCGAACGCCGCGATGCTCGATACGCAGAGCGCGACGCTTGGAAATGTACGCACGCCGCAGGCGATTAACGACCTTCCGTTAAACGGGCGCAACTTTTTCGTACTCACCTATCTGACCCCGGGTGCGAGCAGCTCCGGGTCCGGATACACGATGTCCCGCGGCGCCAGCAACCAGCTCGGCTTGCAAGGCGTTTCCGTCAATGGGATCCGCAACGGCGACAGCACCACTTATTTTGATGGGATTCAATCGCAGGACAACGAGTATGGCAACATGATTCTGCTGCCGAACCAGGACGCGATCCAGGAGTTCAAGATGCAAACCAGCGGCCGTGACGCCTCGACCGGGCGTACCGGCGGAGCGGCAGTGAACCTGGTGACCAAATCAGGAGGAAACGATTTTCATGGCACGGCGTTCGAATTTTTCCGCAACTCCGATCTGGACGCGCGGAATTATTTCGATCCGCCGCAGATCCCGGCATTTCACCAGAATCAATTCGGAGCAAGCCTGGGAGGCCGAATCGTGCGGGATAAGACGTTTTTCTTTGCGGATCTGCAAAAGTCGTATACGATTCAAGGCCAGTCGTTTCTGCAAACGGTCCCGACGGCGCTGGAACACGAGGGCGTTTTTACGCAACTTTCCAGCGTGCTCTATAACCCGTACACGACGGCTACCGCCAACGGAGTGACGGCGCGCCTGCCGTTTGCGGGAAACGTGGTTCCGCCCTCCTTGATGAACCCCATCGGCGTGGCCATCATGGATTTGTATCCTCTGCCGAACCGCCCTGGGCTGGCAAACAATTACTCCTACAATCCTCCGCGGACGCTGGGCCCGATTTCCGGCGATCTGCGCATCGATCATCGCTTCGGCGACAACGATTCGCTGTTTGGGCGGTACAGCAATTCGACCACCGGTAACATCGTCAATCCGGGATATTTTCCGCAGTACGCCGGCGGTCCGATTTTTCCCGGCAACTATTCAAGCGACGGCAATCAGATGGTTCTGGGCTACACGCACGTTTTCTCGCCGTTTTTTTTGGCGGAAATTCGCGCCGGATATTCGCGAATCGATAACACCGGGGTGAATTTCAATCAGGGGAGCCATTTCATGGACCAGATCGGCATTCCCGGCATCGACGGTTACGGGTATCAGTGGCAGGCTGTAGCGGTGTTTGCGATTACCGGGGCGTCGCAGGTCGGCGGATCGGGCAACATCCCGTTCGTAAAGGCGACCAACAACTATCAGTATAGCTGGCACTTTAACTGGATCCACGATCGCCATTCGTTGAAATGGGGCTACGATCTGTTCCGGCGGGGGATGAATACGGTGCAAATGGCGGATCCGTCGGGATTGTTCAGCTTCACCGGGCAGTATACGCAAAATCCGGCGGCGCCAGCCGGAACGGGCAGCGGGCTCGCCGATGTGCTGCTGGGGCTCGACGCATCGGCGGCGCTTTCGGTGTGGCAGGAAACGGGCACGCGGCGATGGGAGCACGGGCTCTATGTGCAGGACGATTATCGGATCACCAACAAACTGACCTGGAATGCGGGTCTCAGATACGAAATCGCCACGCCCTGGACGGAAATTCACAACCGGCTGGCGAATTTCGTTCCGGCCCTCGACAATGTTTTCCCGGTGGGAACGCAGCAGATCCCGCAAGACACGATGTACAACGGAAATTATCTGAATTTCGAGCCGCGCCTCGGACTTTCCTATCAGGCTGCTTCGAAGACCGTCGTGCGCGCGGGTTTCGGCGTATTTTACGATTTCACCAGCGAAAGCGTGAACTCGCTTGGCAACAACAACGCGCCATTTGCCGGGAACCTGTCGATTGTCAATAATGTGACGGCGACGAATCTGGCCACCGGCATTACGCCCCTTTCCCAGGGCTTTTTGCCGTACCAGCCGATCGGCAATTTTCAGACGCTGGGAACCAGCGTTTCCTATTTTCCGCGCAACGATCCCGACATGATGATCATGCAGCGGAATTTTTCGATCCAGCAGCAGATCACCTCCGACACGGTGCTGACCATTGCTTATGCCGGCACGCAAGGAGAGCACCTGACCATTTATCCCAACATCAATCAGCCGGCTCCCGGGCCGGGAGCCGCGGGACCGCGGCGGCTCTATCCCCTGTTTGCGACGATCACTGAGATCTCGCACGGCGAAAGCTCGTCCTATAACGGGCTGCAAGTCACCGCCGAGCGGCGGTATTCCCACGGGCTGGCGTTTCTCGCCTCCTATGCCTGGGGACATTCGATCGACATCACCAGCACCACCGCAAGCGGGGGAGTGCAGAATCCTGTATGTGAAAAATGCGACCGCGGCCCTTCCGATTTCGATATCCGCCAAAGTCTGGTGCTGAGTTGGAGTTATGAACTTCCCTTTGGTAAAGGCAAAGCTTTCGGCAAGGATTGGAATGAGGCGGTCAACTACCTCCTGGGGGCATGGAAATTGAACAGCATTGACACCTTCCAGAGCGGATCGCCCTTCAGCGTGAACTCGGGGACCAATACGGAAGGATCGGGCGGAGGAACGCAGCGCGCCAACCTGATCGGCGATTGGCATGTCCCGAATCCGGGGCCGAATGCCTGGTTCAACGCAGCGGCGTTCACGGCTCCTCCAGCTTATACCTATGGCAATTCCGGACGAAATATCATTGGCGGGCCGGGGACCAACGAGATCGATCTGTCCCTTTTCAAGGTGATTCCGCTGCCCTGGCGCGAGGGCATGCGCCTGGAGTTTCGCAGCGAGGTGTTCAATTTATTCAATAAACCGCAGTTCGACAATCCCAACGAGTCGGGGGCGTCCTCCGGAGCCGCGACAATCGGCGTGCCCGGAGCAGCGGCGTTGAATTATGCGGGCAATCCGGCATTTTTTCAGCGCACGTCGCGTGAAATTCAACTGGCGCTGAAGTTATACTTTTAGAATCTGCGCGCGGCGGAAGCAAAGGATCTGTAATCATGATGCAACACGCGGTAGAATGCACTCAAGTACCTCCAGGAAGGAATTGGATATGCGTCGCAGAATGTTTTTAGCAGGTTTGGCCGTAGCGGCCGTCGCCTTGGCGCAATGGAAGCCCAAGGAAACCGAGTGGCCGACCTACAACGCGGACACGATGGGTTCGCGTTATCGCCCTCTCGATCAGATCAACGCGAAAAATTTCAGCCAGCTCGAAATCGCCTGGCGATTCAAGACCGACTCCATCGGCAATCGCCCGGAGTATAAGCTCGAAGGCACGCCGCTGATGGTGAACGGTGTGGTGTACGCCACTGCCGGATCGCGGCGCGCCGCCATCGCGCTCGACGCCGCCACCGGCGAATTGCTGTGGGTCCATGGCGAGCACGAAGGCGAACGCGGCGCCAACGCCCCGCGCCAGCTTTCCGGTCGCGGCCTGGCATTCTGGTCCGACGGCCACGGCGATGACCGCATCCTCTATATCACGCCCGGCTTCCGCCTTATCTGCCTCAACGCGAAAACGGGCATGCTGATCCCGAGCTTCGGCAAGGGCGGCGTGGTGGATTTAAAGCTCGATGACGATCAGGAAATTTCGGCCTGGAACGACAAGGGCGAGTGGGTGCCGGATCTGATTCATGGCGAAATCGGCATCCAGTCGGCGCCCATCGTCGGCGGCAATACCATCATCATCGGCGCCGCGTTTCGCGAAGGCATGACCCCGCGCAGCATGCGCAATAACAAAGGTTACGTGCGCGGCTACGACGTTCGCACCGGCAAGCGCATGTGGATCTTCCATACCATTCCCAAAAAAGGCGAGCCGGGCTATGAGACCTGGGAGAACGGATCGGCCGAATACACGGGCAACACCGGAATGTGGACCCAGCCGGCCATCGATCAGGAACTCGGCTTGGCTTACCTGCCCATCGAATCGCCCACCGGCGACTACTACGGCGGCCATCGCCCCGGCAACGATCTGTATGGCGAATCGCTGGTCTGCGTCGATCTGAAGACCGGCCAGCGCAAGTGGTACTTCCAACTGGTTCACCATCCGCTATGGGATATGGATATTTCCTCGACGCCGCTGCTGATGGACATTAACGTCAACGGCAAGGCCATCAAAGCGGTCGCGCAGCCTACCAAACAGGGCTTTCTTTATGTGTTCGACCGCACCAACGGCAAGCCGGTGTTCGGCATGGAGGAGCGGCCGGTTGAAGTCGGCAGCGTTCCGGGCGAGTGGTATTCGAAGACGCAGCCCTTCCCGGTGAAACCTCCCGCCTACGCGCGCAATGGAGTCACCGAAGATGAGCTGATCGATTTCACGCCGGAGCTGCACGCGCGCGCTCTTGAAATCGTGAAGAAGTATCATCTGGGACCGGTATTCACCCCGCCGGTGGTGAGCAAGCTCGATGGACCGCTGGCGACCCTGACGCTCGGCACCGCGAGCGGTGGAACCAACTGGCCCGGCGCCAGCTTCGATCCCGAAACGCACACCGTTTACGCCTACGCCTGCAACGCGTGCCTCACGCCGATCGGCCTGGTGGAGGCGCCCAAGTCGATCTCCGACATGCGCTATGTCTCCGGAATCGCCGGACGCGAAGTCGCCATCGCGCGAGGTCCCGGTGAAAACGCCGGCGCCGATTCGCCGATGCCCAAGCGCGAACCCGCGCGCGCCGGCCGCGGCGGAGGAGGCGGCGGTGGTTATCAGGCTCTCAACGTGGACGGCTTGCCGCTGATCAAACCGCCCTACGGCACCCTCTCCGCCATCAACGTCGATCGCGGCGATATCGTCTGGCAGATCGCCCATGGCGAGACGCCGGACAACATTCGCAAGTACGCCGAGGAGCATCATCTGAACCTCCCGCGCACCGGCCAGAGCGGATACAACATCGGAACGCTGGTGACCAAAACCTTGCTGATCGCGGGCGATGGCCAGGTGACGAATCTTCCCGATCGCGGTCGCTGCGCGATGCTTCGCGCCTACGACAAGGCGACCGGTAAGCAAGTCGGCGAGGTGTGCATGCCCGCGCCGCAGAGCGGCTCGCCGATGACATACGAACTGAACGGCAAACAGTACATCATCGTAGCGGTCAGCGGCGGAAATTATTCCGGCGAATATCTGGCCTTCACGCTGCCGGAAAGCGAAGAAACCACCAGCTCGCGAACCGGCAGCAGCCGCGAGCAGAGGTAAGATTGCTCCGGGTCTCCCCCAAAAACCCGCCGGAAACGGCGGGTTTTTTGTCAGAGCAACAAGTATACTAAGCACATGAAAGCTCGTTACGTCCTTCTCTGCGCCGTGCTGGCGGCGGCTGTCGCGGTCTCGCAGGATACCACCCGTTCGGTTTGGGACGGCGTGTACACCGCCGATCAGGCCAAGCGCGGGGAATCCGCATACGCCGTCAACTGCGCATCCTGCCACGGCGATCAGCTGAATGGGGGCGAAATGGCTCCGCCGCTGGCCGGCGGCGAGTTCATGTCCAACTGGAACGGCCTCACCGTCGGCGATCTGTTCGAGCGCATCCGCACCACCATGCCCGCCAACAATCCCGGCAAGCTCAGCCGCGAAACCAACGCCGATATCACCGCGTTCATTCTGGCCTTCAACAAATTTCCGGCCGGCGACCACGAACTTCCGCGCACCACCGAAGCGCTGAAGCAGATCAAGCTCGAAGCCGAAAAACCGAAGAAATAATCACCTTCTAAGCCGGTCCGGCAACTCGGGATGTGGTCCGCAACTTGCACCGGTCATCCGGCGTCAGTACATTGTTATACTCAAGAAACACCCATTCTCGTCACTTCTGATGCTGAAATACTGTGCGTTTCTTTCACTGTGTGCCTGCGCCTCGCTGGGAGGGGATTTTCTTACCGGCCAGGCCGCGCGCCTGGTGATCGGACAAACCACCTTTACCTCGCAAAATTACGGAAATTCCAATACCGTTTTCGGCAGCGCCGGAGGATTGGCCGCCGGCGGAGGCTATCTTTTTGTGGCCGACGCCAATCGCCTGGGAATGCAGCCCATCAACCATCGCGTTTTGATGTTCCCCGTCAATTCCTTCCCTCAGCCCACCGACGAATTGCCCGATACCACACTGTGTCCGGTCTGCCTGGGCCAGGCGACGCTGGTGATCGGGCAAACCGACATTCAAGCCGCTAGTCCGGCGCGAACGTCGCAGGGCATGAATCTTCCGCTCGGCGTCGCCACCGACGGAAATGTCGTGGCCGTCGCCGACACCGGCAACAATCGCGTGCTCGTCTGGCTGAGCATGCCGCAGTATATCGGTCAGCCGGCCGATGTCGTGCTGGGCCAGCCCGATTTTACGACCCTAACCGAGCCCGTAGTGGTCAACGCCAGCAGCGTGCGCGCCCCGCAGGGCGTATGGGTGCAGAACGGCAAGCTGTTCGTCGCCGATACGCAGGATAACCGCATTCTGATCTGGAACACCATCCCGACCAAAAATAATCAGCCCGCCGACGTCGTTTTAGGACAGCCCAACTTCACCACCGTCCCGCAGTTCGATCAAACCAAGCTGCCGGTCGGCGTGGTGACGCCGCAAAGCATGCTTTCCCCCACCGGAGTCAGCAGCGACGGGACGCATCTGTTCGTCGCCGATCTGGGCTTTAACCGCGTGCTGATCTGGAACTCGATTCCGACCTCCAACGATCAGCCCGCCGACGTCGAGATCGGGCAGCGCGACATGGTAACGGCGGTCGCCAACGATAACACCAACCTGTGCCAGTCGAACGGCATCGACAGCAGCGGCAATCCGACGTATCCAACCATCTGCGCATCGACCCTGAGTTTTCCACGATTCGTCATTCCGGATAATCAAGGCCGGCTCTACGTCGCCGACGGCGGCAACGATCGCGTGCTGGTTTATGAGCACATCCCGGCCTACAACGCGGCCGCCGCAGACGTCGTCCTGGGCGAGCCCGATGAATTTTCCGATGTGGTCACCAGCAACAGCGGCCTGTTCACGCCGAACCTCACCTTATCGGGGTCGAACGTCACGCCCATGCCGACCTCGCTCGCCTGGGACGGCCAGAATCTCTACGTCGCCGACCCCAGCAATTTCCGCGTTCTGGTGTTCACGCCGGAAAACGCCAGCGTGCCCACTACCGGCATCGTCAACTCCGCCAGCCGCGCGATATACGCCTTCGGAACCGTCACCATTAGAGGCACGTTGACTGCGGGCGACCAGATCACCATCACCATCGGGACTCCGGCCAATGTTTCAACCGGCGGCGCCACCACCCCAAATGCAACGACCAACGCCTACACTTATACCGTGACCACCGCCGACGTCGCCAGCGGCTCGGCCTATCCCGCTGGATCTCTCGATGCCTACGATACTGTGATCACCAACATCGCCAAACTGATCAATGGCGCCAATAACGGCAAAGGCGATCCCAGCGTTTTGGCCAGCGCGGAAATCGGCTACGCCATCGTGAAGCTGATTTCCCGCACGCCCGGAAGCAACGGTAACACGATCACCCTGACCACCACGGTTTCAACCAATGCCACCGAGAAAGCCACCGCGAGCAGCAATACCCTCACCGGCGGCGGCAATGCCACCACTCTGGCGCCGGGAACGCTTATCACCATCATGGGCGCCAATCTTTCCGATAACACCGCTGCGGCCGATCCCAACGCCGCGTCGCTTCCGGCGCAGCTCGGCGGCGTGGAGGTTTACATTGACGGCATCCGCTCGCCGCTGATGTACGTTTCGCCGTCGCAGATCAATTTACAGATTCCCTGGGAGACGATCGACACCAACAGCAGCAGCGTCTTCGTGCGCACAGTGCACAATGACGGAACCGTGACGGTGACCAATCCCATCGGCATTCCCCTGTCGCCGGAAAATCCGGGGATTTTCGCGCAAATCACCGACGCAAGCGGCAATCCCCTGCCCGACCCCCGCCCCGCGATCGCCTATCACGGCTCCAGCTACGCAACCGACATCGTATCGGTCGACGGCAGCATCAACGCCGGCGACGTGGCGACCATCACGATTCAGGATCGAACGTACAACTACAACATTCAGGCCACCGATACCACCTCGTCGGTGCGCGATTCGCTGATCCAGCTGATCAACTCCAACCCGCAGGAGATCGTGACCGCGTCCGCGGCCGCCGCCTACACGCGAATTGTGTTGCAGGCGAAGGTCCCCGGGCCGGAGGGCGACGGCATCCCGATTACGGCGACCCAAACCACCACCGCCGCTTCCGGAGCTCCGGCTATCGTGCTCACCGCGCTGAGTCCCGCCTTGTGTTGCGCCAATGTCGCCGGCGCCCCGGTCACGCAGCAGAATCCGGCGGTCGCCGGCGAATTCATCTGGGTTTACGCCACCGGCCTCGGACTGGTGACGCCGGACGCGGCCAAGGCCCAGCAGAACGACGGCCAGGTGTATAACGGCCCGGTGAACAACAACCCGTCCTCGCCTGTCTCGGCGCTGGCCGGCGGAAATACGGCCACCGTAGTCTCGGCGGGACTTCAACCCGGCTCCGTCGGCCTCTATAAGGTCGTTCTTCAGCTCAGTACGGCGATTCCCAGCAATCTCGCCACGCAGGTCACCATCGCCCAGGATATCTACACCAGCAACGTCGTCACCATTCCGGTCTACAACACCAACAGCAGCGGATCGCAGCAGTAAGCGTCGTAGGAAAATAAAGCGGATGAGCGAGCTTCGCTGGCATCCGCTGCTGCAACAGTGGGTGATCGTTAGCGCGCACCGCCAGGACCGGCCGCAGATGCCGGAAGACTGGTGCCCGTTCTGCCCCGGCTCCGGCCGCGTGCCCGAAGAATACGACGTTTATCTCTACCCCAACGATTTTCCGGCGTTTTCCTTTGACGATCCAGACGCGCCCGGCGCCTGCGACGTCGTCCTCTACAGCCCGAAGCACGATCTTCTGCCGTCGGAGCTGCCGCTGGAGCAGTGGGAGAAAGTCGTCGGCCTGTGGACCCGCCGGTCCGGAGAACTCGCCCGCGACGCCCGCGTCCGATACGTCATGATTTTTGAAAATACCGGAGAAGCAGTGGGCGTCACCATGCCGCATCCGCACGGCCAGATCTATGGCTTCCCGTTTGTCCCGCCTCGCGCCGGACGCGAGCGCGCCGCCGCGGCGCATTTCCGGTCCAGGGAACATCGCTGTCTATATTGCAAGGTGCTTGAGGACGAGCAGCGCGAGGGCCGCCGGATTATCGCGGAAAACGCCTTTTTTGTCACTTTTGTACCCTATTTTGCGCGATTTCCGTACGAAACGCAGATCTATTCGCGGCGCCACGCCGGACGCCTGGATCAATTCACCACGGCCGAAGCAAGCGAACTGGCCGCGGCGATCCTCGCGATCCGCAAAAAGTACGACGCGCTGTTCGCCAGGCCCATGCCGCTGATGATGGTCCTGCATCAGGAGGAGCATTTTTACGTCGAGTTTCTGCCGCTGCGACGCGCCGCGGCGAAACTCAAATATCTGGCCGCCGTCGAGAGCTCGTCCTGGACTTTTCTGGAGGATGTGGTTCCGGAAAAAGCGGCGGAGGCGTTGAAGAAATTATAAAAACGCCGTGTCAATACTCGATGCGGTCTTTCCGCGCTTCGATTTTTTTCACATCCACGCCCGGCACCTTCGCCAGATCGTCCATCGATTTGAACTTGCCATTCTGCTCCCGATAAGCGACCAAGGCGCCCGCTTCTTTTTCGCTCAAGCCCAGCGCGTTTTCGAGCAACTGCGGCCCCGCCGTATTCACATTGACCTTCGCCGGAAAATTCGCCGCCAGATAATCGATGATCCGGTCGAACTCCTCATCGCTTCCCTGCGCGCCCTGGTTCGCCATGTCGCCCACCAGCGCCGCCCAGTCCTCGCGCGTCTTGGCCATTCCCACCACGCTTTCCGGACTATGACAGCCGCTGCAAACTTTCGTCAACGCCTCGCGGCCCGGCCCGGCGGGCAGGCTCGATTGGGCCATCCCGCTCGCAGCCACGAAAAATCCGGCGATCCACACTCGCATATGTGCTCAGTTTAGCGGATGCCGCATGGTAGAATCGCTCTCGATGTTTCCTCTCTCCGCCGTCACCGACGAATTCTCCCCGGATTTTGAAACCGCCGCGAAATCCATGCGCGAGTTGGGCATGAGCGCGGCCGAGCTGCGCGTCATCGACGGCAGGAACATCATCGACTTCACCGACGCCGATCTCGATCGCGTCACATCCATCGCGGAGCGCTACGGCCTGCGCATCCTCTCCATTGCGTCGCCAATTTTGAAGTGCGAGCTTCCCGGCGCGCCGCCCATCGACTCCTCGATCCAGCACGATCTGTTCGGCGCGCGCTTCACTATCGCCGATCAGCCGCGCCTGGCTGACCGCGCCTTCGCCATCGCAAAAAAAACGGGCGCGTCCATCATCCGCGTCTTTTCCTACTGGCGCACGGTGGAACCGGAAAAATGCTTCGCTCCCGCCGCCGCCGCGCTGCGCAATCTGGCCCAGGAAGCCGCGCGCCACGACGTCACCATCGGGCTTGAAAACGAGCACGCTTGCAACATCGCCACCGCCGCCGAATCCGCCCGCCTGCTCCAGGCCGTCGACCATCCCAATCTGAAGCTCATCTGGGATCCGGCCAACGCTTATGTCGCCGGCGAAAGACCTTATCCGGACGGCTACCGCCTGCTGCCCATCGATCGCATCGTCCACGTTCACGCCAAGGACTGCACGATGAAGGATCGCGAACCGGTCTGGGGACCGCTCGGCGAGGGCGACATCGGATGGAAGCCGCAGCTTGAGGCTCTCTGGCGCGACGGCTACCGAGGCTACATCAGCCTTGAAACGCACTGGCGCGGTCCCAACGGCGACAAACACGAAGCCAGCATGATCTGCGGCCGCAACCTGAAATCACTGGCCGGCGCGGCGTAGATCATGGGAGTCCATGGCGACAGGCGCCGCGCTTTAAGATAAACTCGAAGATTCACTTCATGGCATTCGGCAAGCTCGGCCGCTCTCTGACCGCCCTGGAAATTTTCGATCTCGTTCGCGACGAGCTCAATCAAGTCGAGCGCGAAATCGGGCTCGAATCCATCTCCTCGGTTGATGCCGTCACCTATATCGGCCAGTATCTTCAATCCGGCGGCGGCAAGCGCCTGCGTCCCATTCTGGTTCTGCTCTGCGGAAAACTGTTCCGCGATTCGACTCCCATGCTGGTCCGCATGGCGGCCGTGGTGGAAATGATACACACTGCGACGCTGGTCCACGACGACGTCATCGATATGGCCAAAACGCGCCGCGGCCGCCCCTCGATCAACATGGTTTGGGGCAACCACACCTCCGTCCTCGCCGGCGACTGGCTGTACATGCAGGCTTTTCAGGTCGCGCTGCGCGAACGCAGCTTCCCCGTGCTCGATCTCCTGATCGATCTAACCCAGCGCATGGTCGAAGGCGAGCTGCTCCAGCTTGACCGCATCGGCAAGATCGTCAGCGAAGCCGATTACATGGAACTGATCGACCGCAAGACCGCCAGCCTTTTTTCCGCCTGCGCCCGCCTGGGAGCCGCGGCCTCCGGCGCCGATGAAGCAGCCGAGCGGCGGCTCGGCGATTATGCCTGGAATCTCGGGATCGCCTTTCAGTTGATCGATGACGTTCTCGATTTCACCTCCCGCGAAAAGATTTTGGGCAAGCCGGTCGGCAACGATTTGCGCGAAGGCAAGGTGACGCTGCCTTTGATTTACGCGCTGGAATCGGCCGATGCGGAGGAGCGCAGGCTGGTGGAAACCGTGCTGGCCGACGGCAATTACGATCAGGTGCCGTTCGGAAAAATTCTGCACGTCCTGCACCGGCACGGCGGAATCGAACGCACCCGCCGCCGCGCCGAAGAGTTCACCGAAAAAGCCCGCGCAATCATCGCCGAATTTCCACCGTCCACCCACCAGCGGGCCTTGTTAGCCGTAACCGACCTGGTCACGGAACGCGATCATTAGCAGGTCGATTTCCGCAACGTCGCGCGTCATAACAAGGAAGGAGGAAAAATGCAATTTCTGTTGTTGATTTACGAAGACGAAAAGCGGTTCCAAAAAGGCTACGACCCTGGCGAGATGCAGGAGTATCAGGCCCTCGGCAAGGAGTTCGCCAAGAGCATTCTCGGGGGCAATGCGCTACAGCCCACTTCCACCGCCAAAACCGTTCGCGTGCGGAACGGAAAACCGGTGGTCACCGACGGTCCGTTCACCGAGACCAAGGAGCAGCTCGGCGGATACTACCTGATCGAGGCGCCCAACGCCGATCAGGCGGCGAAAGTCGCAGCGAAAATTCCCGGCGCGCGCTTCGGCTGCGTCGAGATCCGGCCAATTATGACGTTCTCCTAACTCGAAGCCAATCAATCCTTGGGCTGCATCGGAAAAGATGCAGCCTTTTTTTATTTCCACCGTCGATTTCGGCAAACAGGCGCGTCGTCAGGATGAGGGCGCTAGAAACGGCGCTGAAATCATCCATAGGAGCAACAATCATGAGCACGGCTACAACAGCGGTTTCGACACTCAGTTCGTATGAACAGGGAGTCGCCCAAACTTTATTGGAACAGTCCGCCAACGGAGCGATGGGAGCGGTTCGAGGATTATCGGACGGGCAATGGAAGTTCAAGCCCGCCCCAGACCAATGGTCGATCGTCGAGATCTTCGAGCACATTGCCTTCGTGCAGGAGATCGTCGCGCGGCGCGTCGAGGAGGAGTTGCCGAACGCTCCGCCTGCCGGCGAGCGTAATAACGAGGAGATTGACAGGATCGCAATCCTCGAAGTTCCCGTGCGGCTTCAGAAATATCCGGCGCCCGAGTTTGCTCATCCCAAGGGCATCGAGCCGGCCGAGGCGCTGGATCGCTTTCAGAAAAGCGGCGCGCGCATCGCGAAGCTTCTGGCCTCGGCAAATTTGCGGGCCGGCGTCTTGGATTGCCCGCCGCTCAAAGCGCTCAGCAAGGGCAAATACACCACCGCCGATGGTTATCAGTGGCTGCTGTTCGCGCTCGCGCACACGGATCGGCACACCAAACAGATCCTGGAAGTGCGCGCGAATCCCGGTTTCCCGTCGCGTTGAGACCGGGCGCCCTGGATGCCATCATCGAAAAAGGAACCCGATGCGTTACATCATGCTGATTTACTCCCGCGAATCGCCCGCCATGCATTCTGAGGAAGACCGGCGCGAGCTTCGCGCCTCGCACACCAAAGTGATGCGAGAAGCCAAACAAAAAGGTGTGTTTATCGGCGCCGAGCCCCTGGCGCCCACCAGCAGTGCGACCACGGTGCGAGTCGAAAACGGCAAGCCGCTGGTCACCGACGGTCCTTTCGCCGAGACGAAGGAGCAGCTCGCCGGATACTACATTCTGGACTGCGCCAATCTGGACGAAGCGATCGACTGGGCCGCCAAAATCCCGACCTCGTGCAAGGGCGGAGCCGGATGTATCGAGATTCGTCCCATGCCCGGCTTGCCCCCGCTGGATTAAGTGAACAGCGCCGGCCATCACCGGATGCCCAACGCTTCCGACACTATTGAGTCCGTTTTCCGGCGCGAATCGGGAAAGATCATCGCCAGCCTGATTCGCATCTCGGGCTCCTTCGATCGCGCCGAGGAGGCCATGCAGGAGGCCTTCGCCGGCGCGCTCGCTTCGTGGCCGGAAAAAGGCGTGCCGGAAAATCCCGCGGCGTGGATCATGACCGCGGCACATCGCAAATTGATTGACGCGGCGCGAAGAGAGCGGACCCGCCGCGACAAGGAGGATTCGATCCGCTATGAAACCGAAATCGCCAGAGCGGAGCCGGAGCCCGAAGAGGCCGCCATGCATTTTCCCGACGATCGTCTGTGCCTGATTTTCACCTGCTGCCATCCCGCCCTGAGCAACGAGGCCCGCGTCGCCCTCACACTGCGCACGCTGGGCGGCCTGACGACGTCGGAGATCGCGCGCGCGTTTCTGCTTTCGGAGGCGACGCTCGCGCAACGCCTGGTCCGCGCCAAACGAAAAATTCAGGAGGCGCGCATCCCCTACGAAGTCCCGCCAGCGGATCGGCTGCCGGAGCGCCTGGCCGCCGTCCAGGCCGTCATTTACCTGATCTTTAACGAAGGCTATACGGCGAGCTCCGGCGGCGAGCTGGTCCGCCGCGGATTGTGCGCGGAGGCGATCCGGCTGGGCCGCGTCTTGTGCGACTTAATGCCCGGCGACGCCGAAAGCCTCGGGTTACTGGCGTTGATGATCCTTCAGGATTCGCGGCGCGAGGCGCGGATGGCCGGCGGCGCGCTGATTACGCTTGAGCAGCAGGATCGCTCCTTATGGGATCGCGCCGCGATCGAGGAAGGGCTGGCGCTGGTCGATCGGGCGCTGCGCCTCGGATCGGCGGGGCCTTATGGCCTACAGGCAGCGATCGCGGCGGTGCACGCCTCCGCGGCGAGCGCAAAGGATACCGACTGGCCTCAGATCGCCGCTTTGTACGAACGATTGTTCGAAGTACACGGCTCGCCGGTGGTCGCGCTAAATCGGTGGGTGGCGGTGGCGATGAGTGGGCAAGTGGCGGAAGCATTGGAGCGGATCGACTCTCTGGGCGAGGCGCTGGGATCGTATCACTTGTTCCACGCCGCGCGCGCCGATCTGTTACGCAGGGCCGCCAGGCGCGAAGAAGCGGCGGCCGCCTATCGCCTGGCGATCGGCATGGCGACGAATCAGGTGGAACGGGAGTTTCTCGAAAAGAGGCTCCAGGAAGTCACTGGGACCGGATAACTCGCTCCTGCGATGGACGGAGCTTCAGTCGAAGTTGGTCACTCCCTGAAAACGGCGCAAAGCCTGTTTGAACATCCATTTGATCACGCGTGCGTCGTTGTAGCAGAACGCGAGAATGTGATTGAGAGTCGAGAAACAATGCGGCTGGCAGGACGCCTTCATCTCCCGGAGTTGGCGGGAGTCGAATTTGTGATTTTCGACCGCGCCCCAGTCGTAACTGGCGTTGTACATCGGGAAGCACGGCGCTAGCGTGCCATCGGTCCGGACGATGAGTGAATTCCATCCGGCGCGGCAGTTCCAGTCCTGTATCTTCCCCCGCATAAAAAGCCGCATTTCATTTAAACGAGTGGTGGAATTGACCATCTTATAACCGGACTTTTTCTTATCAATCAGCCAATCGATGACTTCATCGACGCGATCCCAGTCCTCGGGGCGGATGAAGGTTTCGTTCACGCCGGAATGCTTGAAATGCGGCTGTTCCATCATGGGGGATTCGTTGATGTGATAGTCCGTGGCGATGCCGTTATCGTGGGCGATCTCGGTAAGCTGTTTGACGTCGGCGAGATTATTCCGGCAAATATTGATGTTGAAAAATACCGTATACCCGTAGCGATATTGTTTTTTTACCAGGTAATCGAAATAGCTTCGGATGGGCTTGAGGGCCTTGGGCAGGCTTTTTTTAACCTCCACCGCATCCACCGCGAGATTGAAGGTGGCCACCCCGGCGTCGGCCAGCCAATCGGTTACTTGCGGGCGAAGCAGGCGCCCGTTGGTGGGGACATAGATCCAAAAGCCTTTTTTTGCGGCGTAATAACAAACTTTGTGCGCAAACCGCGGGCGTAGCAGCGGCTCGCCGCCCATGAGAGCGAGCACCCCGGCGCCGCTATCCCGCAACCAGTCGATCGAGCGCCGGGCGATCTCTTCTGTCATGCCGCCGACGCTATTTTCAAAAGCCCAACAGTAGTGACAATCAAGATTGCACTTCCATTCCGTAAATAAATAGGCGATGATCGGGTGAAAGTCGCCAGGCAACAGGCGGGATTTTATCCATGGTACGGCCCATCCGCGAAACGTGCGGCGGATGTGGCGAAGTTCCCACCGGCGCTGTTCCGGCGGACTCGCGGGCTCGGCGGCGGCGTCGCCAAGATATTCAGGATGTTGGGGGAATACAGGATCGGGAAGAGGTGGTCCGGCCGCTGGTTCCACGCTAGATCGCTTCGCCGGCTGGGTCAATAAACTGTTAAGACTGACGTCCAGCCGAAACGTATTCCTCGTGTCGGCAGTTTCCATTTAAAAACTTTTCTCCTCGATAACCATTTGATCCACAACTTGCGGAGCCGGTTGCACAGGAAACTGTGCTAAAAATAGCGGTGAACCGGAGCCAAGCCGGTAGAGCCGGGCTGACGAAACGCCAGCGGCCCGAAGAGATCGCTATCCAAAGCTGGAGCTTTTCAGGAAAGAATCGCGGGCGGAGACGCTCGGACCAACGCGGCCCACGCGGTCATTTGGCAAGATCGACGATTCGCAGCCCTGCCGCGGAATGGCCCGCAGATCGCGCTGCTCCTGGCAGCCGCCGGCGTTCTTCTCGCAATCGCAACTCATGCGGCATACGACTCCGGTGACTGTCCTATATGCCGGACTCACTTCGAGTGAATCCGATCTGGGCAAGTAATTACCCCAATTTAGCGACTGCAAAGTGAATTGCCTAAACTCCACCGCCATGAGTGTTTGAGTTACTCATGTCTCTAATGGTACGATTTGTATGTGCAAACTCAACAGATTGTCGCTTTACTGATCGAAGAACGTGACCGCTTATCGCGAGCGATTGAAGCGCTTCAGGGAAATGCTCCTCAAGGCGGCCGCCAGGCCGGCGGTCAAGCCGTGGCTAGCCACCGTAAGCCCGCCGCGAAGCCGAAACGTACCTTAAGCGCCGCCGGACGCAGAGCCATTGCGGAAGCGGCGCGACGCCGATGGGCAGCGGTGCGCGCGGCCAAGGAAAAATCGGCGCCGGCCAAGGCGGAGCCGAAGCAGAACAAGAAAGCTCGCGGCTAGCCGGCCAGTTCCTGCGAGCCTCCGGCGAAGTACTCGCGCAGCAGCGTTTCTAATGCCGGATTACAAGCGATGGCATTGCCGCCGTAAATGGTCCGTTCGCCCGTGAAGCTGAAAAACTTCGCCCCGGCTTCCTCCAGAATGACTTGAGGCGCCGCAAGGTCCCAGGGGCTGACCATCGGCTCGATCCATGCGTCGTTTTCTCCCGCGGCGAGCATAATTGCATCGGGAGTTCCGCCGAGGCAGCGAAACGACCAGAAACGGCCGATAAAATCGATCAAATCGCGCGAAAACCGCTGGTTTTGGATGCGAGTCAACGCGTTCACGCTGAGCACCGCCCGCGACGGATCCGCGATCGAAGAAACACACAGGCGTTCGCCGTTGCGAAACGCGCCGCATCCGCGCGCCGACCACGAGGTTTGCGACAGCATCGGGAGATGGACGACGCCGGCCGCAACTTCGCCGCGGTCTTCCAGCCCGATCAGCACTCCCCACAGTGGATTGCCGCGCACGAAGTCGCGCGTGCCGTCGATCGGATCGATGATCCAGCGGCGGCCGCTGCGGGAGTCCTTGCGCGCGCCTTCTTCCCCGAGCAGTCCGTCCTCTGGAAAATTTTCCTCGAGCGCGGAGGCGATCAGCCGCTCGCACTCCCGGTCGGCTATGGTCACCGGCGAATCGTCCGGCTTGGTTTCGGCGGCGACTCCGCGGCGTTGATGCTCTAACGCCAGCTCCGCCGCTTGAAACGCGATCTTGCGCGCGACCTCTAATTCTTTTTCGAAGGACATTCGATCGCATGGTAGCATTGAGCGGAATGAGTTCCCGGACAGTCTACGCGGTACTTGAGGAAACAGCGGAAAAACATCCGCAGGCCGTCGCGCTTCGCCAGCCGGCGGGCGGAGGCGCTTACCGATCCTGGACCTATCTCGAGTATCGCGACGCGGTGCGGCAGATCGCCGTCGGGCTGGGCGAATTCGGCATTCAAAAAGGCGATATCGTCGCCCTGCAATCGGAGACGCGGGCGGAGTTTTATCTCGCCGACCTCGGCCTGATGTCCTGCGGCGCGATCGCGGCCGCGCTTTACACCAGCTTGCCCTACGCCGATCAGGCCCGCGCCTTGAAAGCCTCCGATGCCCGCTTCGCGATGGTCGAAAACTTGAACGCCCTGCGCGCGCTCGAAGCCGCGGGAGAGCGCGCCAACTGGATTCTGCTCACGGGCGAATCCGGCGGCTTTGCCACGCTGGAGCAGATCCGCCAATCCGGCGAGGAAAAGCTGAAAAGCGATCCCACGGCATTCGAGCGAATCCATTCCCAAGTCCGGGACTCGGACTCCGCCGTGCTGTACATGACCTCCGGCGCCACGGGCGAGCCGAAAATGGGGCTGGTGACGCACGCCGCCCTCGTCGCCAATATGGATCACGCCCCCGACGTTTTGCCCCTCAACACCGAGGACGTAACGCTTGCATTCCTGCCCTCGGCGCACATCGCCCAGCGCGTGGTGGTGGAGCTGGTCCCGATTCGCCAGGGAACTTGCGTCGTCTTCTCCGAAGGAATTTCAAAACTTCCGAATGAGATTCGCGCCGTGCGGCCCACCTTCTTTCTCGCGCCGCCGCGCGTCTGGGAGCGGGTCTATTCCACCATCTCGAACGAAATCAAAAAGCGCCCCGCGCCCATCCGCAAGCTGTTTTACGCCGGGCTCGGCGTGGGCAGCGAAGCCAGCCGGCTGCGGCAGCAGAACAAGCCGGTTCCGCTCGCCATCCGCGCGTCGCTCAAATTCTTCGATCGCGTGATCTTCCACAAGATTCGCGCCCGGCTGGGCGGCCGGATTCGCATCGCGGCCTCCGGCGCGGCGCCGCTCGGAAAAGAGCTGGCCGAATTCTACGCCGCCATCGGGATGCCGCTCATCGAAGGCTACGGATTGACTGAGGGCGGCGTCGCCGCGCTGAATCCGCTCGATCGGCCCAAGGCGGGAAGTATCGGGAAAATGCTGCCCCGCGTCGAAGCTCGCCTTGCCGATGACGGCGAGCTGATGCTGCGCAGCCCTTGCCTGTTCACCGGATATTACAAGGACCCGGAGGCCACCGCGGCCGTGCTGCGCGATGGATGGCTCGCCACCGGCGATATCGCCGAGCAGGACTCGGAGGGCTACTGGTACATCACCGGCCGCAAGAAGGAAGTCATCGTGTCCTCCAATGGGAAAAAAATCTATCCCGCGCGCATCGAAGTGCTGTTCAAGCGCGAGCCCGCCATTAATCAGGTCCTGCTGATCGGCGATCGCCTGCCCTACGTCACCGCGCTGTTCACCGTCAACGGCAATCCCGAGGAAACGCGCGAGGCGGTGGAGCGCGCCGTCAAGGATGTCAACAAACAGCTTGCCTCCTTCGAGCAGATTCGCAAATTCAAAATCCTCGAACGCGACTTTTCGATCGAGACCGGCGAGTTGACCCCCACCATGAAAATCCGCCGCGATCGCGTGCTCCAGAACCATCGCGCTACCGTGAGCGAGCTCTATATGGGCCGCGGCCTTGACTGATCGATAATAGGGATTGACCCACAAAATCACTCTTATTCCCGGGGACGGCATCGGCCCCGAAGTCGCCAGTGCCGCTCGCCGCGCGGTCGACGCCACCGGCGTTCGCATCGATTGGGAGCAGGTCGAGCTGAACGCCTCCGTCATTCAGAAAACCGGCCAATCGCTGCCCGAGCACGTTGTGGAAAGCTTGCAGCGGACGCGCGTCGGATTGAAAGGACCGGTCACCACGCCCATCGGCGAAGGCTACACCAGCGTGAACGTGGCGCTGCGCAAAAGGCTCGAACTGTTCGCCAACGTGCGCCCGGTCCGCTCGCTCGCCGGAGTGGCCACCCGCTTTGGCGACGCCAAAATCGACATGGTGATCTTCCGCGAAAACACGGAGGATCTTTATTCGGGCCTTGAGAACGAAGTCGTGCCCGGCGTCGTTACCGGGATTAAAGTGATCACGCGCGCCGCCTCATCGCGCATCGCCGAATATACTTTTGCCTTTGCCGAATCGGCCGGCCGCAAAAAAGTCACCGCGATTCACAAAGCCAACATCATGAAGCTCGCCGATGGCCTGTTTCTGCGCTGCTGCCGCGAAACCGCCGCGCGCCATCCCGCCATCGAGTATCAGGAAGTGATCGTCGATAACGCCGCGATGCAGCTTGTGATTCGTCCCGAGACCTTCGATATTTTGCTGATGCCCAACCTCTACGGCGATATCATTTCCGATCTGGCCGCCGGTTTGGTCGGCGGCCTGGGAATCGTCCCCGGCGCGAATATGGGGGAACATCACGCCGTTTTTGAGGCCGTGCACGGCTCCGCACCCGATATCGCGGGCAAGGGATTGGCGAATCCCACCGCGATGATGATGTCCGCCGTCCTGATGCTGATTCATTTGCAGGAACACGACGCCGCGCGCCGTCTGCAATCGGCCATCGAGCACACCTACGCCGCCCACCGCCATCTGACCCATGACGTCGGCGGAACCGCCACCACCGCCGAATTCACCGACGCCGTAATCGAAGCCATCGCGCGCGTGGGATAATCGAGGCAAATGCGGTACGTAATTTTTCTGCTGATTCCAGCGCTGATGATCGCGGGGCCGGCGCCGAATCCCAAAATGACCAATCTCGAAGTCGTGGTCACCAATGAAAGCGGCAAACCGCTTGAGAGCGCAAGCGTCATCGTCAAGTTCATCGAAGGCCGATCCAAAATTAAATTCGGCGCAAAAATCCGCGAGGAATGGGACCTGAAGACCGGACCCGACGGCAAAGTCAAAGTGCCGCCCATCCCGCAAGGGAAAATCCTCATCCAGGTCATCGACAAAAATTATCAGACCTTCGGCCAGACCTTCGACATCCAGCAGGATGAGAAGACCATCGAGGTCAAATTGAAGCCGCCGCAGCCGCAGTACACGTCTCATCCGCAATAGCCCTCGTCGTAACTGATAAAATCCGTTTCGATGAGCCAGTCCGTCTATCTTCCCAGCGAAGAGTTTGCCCGCAAAGCGCACGTACCGGACATAAAAGCCTACCGCGCGCTTTACTCCCGCGCAGAAAAGGACCCGGAGGCGTTTTGGGGCGAGATCGCCGAGCGGGAAATTCACTGGTTCGAGCGCTGGTCGCGCGTGCTCGATTGGAATCCGCCCTTTGCCCGATGGTTCGCCGGCGCGAAGACCAACGTCTCTTACAACTGTCTCGATCGCCACGCCGCCAGCCATCGCAAGAACAAAGCCGCGATCCTCTGGGAAGGCGAGCCCGGCGATCAGCGCGCGCTCACTTACCAGGAGCTGCATCGATTGGTGGTGCGCTTCGCCTCCGTTTTGAAATCCCGCGGCTATCGTGCCGGCGATCGCGCCATCATCTATATGCCGATGGTGCCGGAGCTGCCCATCGCCATGCTCGCCTGCGCGCGGCTGGGGATCATTCATAGCGTCGTCTTCGGCGGATTTTCCGCGGAGGCGTTGAAGGCCCGTATTCAGGACCTCGGCACGACGCTGGTCATCACCGCCGACGGCGGTTTTCGCCGCGGAAAAGAAGTCAGTCTGAAAACCGCGGTGGATGAAGCGCTCAACGACTGTCCCGGCGTTCGCGAAGTCATCGTCTACCGCCGCACCGGCTCGGAAATTTCGATGAAAAGTGGCCGCGATTTCTGGTGGCACGATCTGGACGCCGCCGCCTCCGAGGATTGCCCGGCGGAGCACCTTGATAGCGAGCATCCGCTCTACGTCTTATACACCTCCGGCACCACCGGAAAACCGAAAGGCATCCTGCACACCACCGGCGGATATCTGACCCATATCACCGCCACCATGAAGTGGGTTTTCGATTTGCGGGAGGAGGATACCTACTGGTGCTCGGCCGATATCGGCTGGGTCACCGGCCATAGCTATATCGTCTACGGCCCGCTATCGGCCGGCGCGACCACTTTGATGTATGAAGGCGCGCCCGATTTTCCCCGCTTCGATCGCTGGTGGCGCATCATCGAAAAGTATCGAGTGAATATTTTCTACACCTCGCCTACCGCGATTCGCGCGCTCATCCGTCAAGGCGAGCAATGGCCCGATGCGCACGATCTTTCCAGCCTGCGCCTGCTCGGCTCGGTAGGCGAGCCGATCAATCCCGCGGCCTGGGAATGGTATTACCGCGTGATCGGAAAGCAGCGCTGCCCCATCGTCGATACCTGGTGGCAGACCGAAACCGGCGGCATCATGATCGCCCCCATGCCCGGCGCCGTCCCCTTGAAGCCCGGCTCGGCAACGTTGCCACTGCCCGGCGTCGTTCCCGAAATCGTCGATTTTCACGGCCAGCCGATGGGCGATAACCGCGAGGGCTTCTTGATTCTCCGCCAGCCGTGGCCCGGCATGATCCGCAACATCTGGGGCGATCCCGAGCGATACAAAGAGCAATACTGGAGCCGCGTCCCCGGCGCCTATTTCACCGGCGACGCCGCCCGCCGCGATTCGGATGGATATTACTGGGTCCTTGGCCGCGTCGATGACGTCATGAACGTCAGCGGCCACCGGCTGAGCACCATGGAAGTCGAATCGGCGCTGGTGCGCCATCCCGCGGTGGCCGAAGCCGCCGTCGTCGGCAAGCCGCACGAGATCACCGGACAGGCGGTGTGCTGCTTTGTCACCCTCAAGCGCGGCGATTGGAACCATGATCAGCTCGGAAATGAGCTGCGGCAATGGGTATCGCGCGAAATCGGCGCGTTCGCCCGCCCCGAGGAAGTTCGTTTCTCCGACGCGCTGCCGAAAACGCGCAGCGGCAAAATCATGCGCCGCCTGCTGCGCGAAATCGTCACCAGCAATTCTGTCACGGGCGATGTCACAACATTGGAAGATCTGAGCGTCGTCGCCAAACTCGCTTCCCAGCAGGACGAGGAATAGCGGTAAATCGGCGCCGCGAAATGCTCTTACTCGCTGTTTCTCGCCTGAGCTGGTTCCTGCAACGGGTGCGCTTCCCTCTCTTGCGCGGCCTGAATTCGCCGGATATTCTCGCCGGGCGCGACGCCTGATCCGGCGGGCCATCGTCTGGCATCTAAACATCATGCAAAAGGTAGTGATCCTCGGCGGCGGATTCGGCGGATTGCTTGCCGCCCAGGCCCTGCGCGGTGCCGATGCCGAAGTCACCCTTGTCGACTTCCGGAATTTTCACCTGTTCCAGCCCCTGCTTTATCAGGTGGCCACCGGATCGCTTGCCCCGGGAGAAATCGCCGAGCCGCTGCGCTCGATTTTAAGCAAGCAAAAAAACGCGAAAGTGCTGCTTGGCCGAGCCGTCGATCTGGACGCGCAAGCCCGCACGGTCACCATGCGCTACGGCGAGGAGACCGATGCACCCGGCGAATTGCAGCTCCCCTACGACGCCCTGATTGTCGCCACCGGTGCACAAAATTCTTACTTCGGCAATTCGGAGTGGCCTAAATTCGCGCCCGCCTTGAAATCCGTCGAGGACGCGACCGCGATGCGCCACAAAATTCTCTACGCCTTCGAAGCGGCCGAGCGCGAGCCCGATCCGGCGCGGCGGCGGACCTGGCTCACCTTTGTCATCGTCGGGGCCGGCCCCACCGGCGTCGAGCTGGCCGGCGCCCTGGCCGAGATTGCGCGCGAAACGCTGCGCCACGACTTCCGGACCATCCGCCCCGAGGAATCCCGGATTCTGCTGCTGGAAGGTTCGCCTCACGTGCTGCCCACCTATTCCAAGGAAACCTCCATTGCCGCCGAACGAGCGTTGATCAGGCTCGGCGTGCTCCCGCGCACCAGCGTGCGCGTCACCGGAATCGACCAGGAAGGAGTGACGCTATCCACCGGCGAGCGCATCGAAAGCAAAACCGTGCTTTGGGCCGCCGGCGTCACCACCTCCGATTTCGCCAAAGTGCTAGAGCAGCGCGCCGGCGCCACGCTCGACCGGCAGGGGCGCGTCATCGCCGCTCCGGATCTCACCATCCCGGGGCATCCTGAAATCTTCGTTATCGGCGATCTGGCCCATGTCGAATCGAACGGCCGCGAAGTGCCCGGCGTCGCGCCCGCGGCCATGCAGATGGGCCGCTATGCCGCCCGGACGCTGATCCGCCGCTGGGCCGGCCGTCCCACGCCGCCGTTTCATTATCTCGACAAAGGCAGCCTGGCCGTGATCGGGCGCGGCGCCGCCGTAATGGAAATCGGCCGCTGGCGCTTTCACGGATTTCTCGCCTGGCTGCTCTGGCTTTTCATCCACCTGATGTATCTGGTGGAATTTCGCAACCGGCTCATCGTTTTCATCCGCTGGGGATTTCAGTATCTTTCCTTCGAACGCGGCGCCCGCCTCATCACCGCGATGCGCCATTGAGCCGTTACGGCGTGGCCGCCAGCCGGCTGTCGATGGGGAACAGACGGGAGCGAGCGCCCTTCAAGTTAGAATGTGTAGCTTACGCCGAAAAGTGGAGTAAATTGCTCGAAAATCCCGCGCGCCGTGTTGTGCGGCGCCGGGACGATCTCCTGCCGGTCGAAAGTCGTCAGATAATCGCGAAATTCGCCACGCAGCAGCAGATGCGGACGCAACAGGTACGTTACTCCTCCACCCACGCTATAGACGACCTTCCAAACGTCGTTCTCCGTTAGCGACGCGATCTGCGGAAGCGGCTGCGGGAACGGCTCCGGCCCGGCAATCACGTACTCCTTGGCGCCCGCGCCGCCGGCGACAAACGGACGCAGCCGCCGGCCGCGCCGCGCAAAGTGAAATAACCCCTCGATGGTCAAAGCGTCCGAATTTCCCTGAATATCAACCTTCGTCGAAGGCGTCTGCAAGAAAGGATGGCCGTCGTGATAAAGATAGGAAAACTGCGCCGAGACGTAATCGGAAAATTCCCAGCCCAGATCGATGCCGGCCGCGAACCGGTTGCGAATCCCGGCTTGCGCGCTCACGCCCGCGCCGTAGATCGTCCCGTCGCGATACCAGCCATAGCCGATATCGGCGCCGATCTCATATCGATCCTGCGCGAATACGGCGCACGCCAGCGTGGGCAATAACCAGAATTTCATGCCGCGGGTGCAAGTTGCTCCTTCAGCATATTGCGGATCCGCAATAATCTTACCCGAATTCCGGTGGACGTGATTCCCGCTTCGCGCGCGATTTCTTCCGCCGAATATCCTTCCAAATTCCGCTCCAGCAGCGTGCGGTCGCGCCCGCCGCAGCGCTCGAGCAGGCGCCGCAGCTCGAGCGATTCCAGATCCATTGAATACGACGCGTTCACGTTGTCGATCGGCGTCGCCATCGGGCCGCGGAATCTGGCCCGGTATAAATTCCGCGCGATCGAGTTCACCCAAAACCCGACCATCCCCGGATCCCGCAACTGATCCCTGCACTCCCAGCCGCGCACCCAGGCCGCCTGCGCAATTTCTTCGGCGTCGTCCAGCGGCGCTCCATGCGCCAGAAGAAAGCGGCGGGTAGCGCTGTATCCCGTCTCAAATGCTTCCGCGTAGTCGTTCCGTTCCATGGCGCCGTTAACGGTTGCAATCACCGTGCCAGCGCGTCACATCGCCATATCAACGTTTTACCTGAATCGACGGGGCGCTGCTCCGGTAAAAAATTCGGGAGCACTATGCGTATCGAAGAAATCTTCCGATGATTGGGTGTGCGTATCGTTACATTAATATTGGCAGCCGCGCTTCTGCACGCCGAATCGCATCCAAGCTGGTGGACCTACGCCGAACCCGAAGCCACCGCGCTGGTCGGCATCCATTGGGAAACACTGCGCGATTCGCCGTTCGCGCCCGCCGTTTGCGCCGCGCTCGCCGATTTTCCCGGTGTGCCGCTGCTGTTCGAAAGCCGGCAGATTCTGCTTTCTTCGCCTTCGATGCTAGCGATTCTCTCCGGATCTTTTCCGGTGGAGGCATTGCGCAAACAAGCGCTCGCCAAGGGATTAAAGCCGGGGAATTATCGCGGAATCGAGATGTTCCTTGCGCCGGGCGGCGATACGCTCAGCCTCGCCCAGCTTACCGAACAGGTTCTTCTTCTGGGCTCCAAAAAAACTCTGGAGCGCGCCATCGATCGCAGTCTCGCCGAAACCGGCCGCCGCTATTCGCCGCTTCTTGCCCGGGCCGCTCGCCTGGCGCCCGACTACGATCTGTGGGTGGTCGCCTCGCAGCTTCCCGATGAGCTCGCCAGCCAGTTCGTTCCGCTCGAAATCGAAGCCGGCGGATTCGATGGCGGAGTTTCGCTGCGAGGCGGTTTGCAGATGGGCGCATCGCTTGATGCCGGCTCGCCCGAACGCTCCGCCGCCGTCGCCGAAAATCTTCGCCGGATGATCCCGTCCTGGCCCGCGATCGCGCGCGCCACCGAAGTGAAAGCTGATGCCGCGAGCGTTCTGCTCACGCTGGAGGTGACCAGCGATCAGCTCGCTGCCGCGCTGAAACCGCCAGCGGCTCCGCAACCGGCCGCCATTGAAACAAAGAAGACGGAAGAGCCCCCGCCGCAAGGCCCGCAAGTGATCCGCATCTTCGGTTTAGATGACGGCCCGCGCGAAATCGTGCTGCCGCCCGCCAAAAAGCAGAATTGATTTAAAACTCGACCTGGCGCGGAAAATATTTATCGATGATCTTCTGATAATACGGCCGCAGCTCCACTGGATCCGGCTTTCGCTCGCTTTTCGAATACAGGTCGTAGGGATTGAACGCCTTCACCCACTGGAACATCTCCCGGTCGCGATCGCTCATCAGGTAATCATAGGCGCCTTCGCGATGCGCCGGATAAAACGAATGGTAGCGGATCATGTACTGCGCCGGCTCCGGTAAATAATTCTTCGATACGTGGTAAAAATACTCGTCGTGGCCCCACGACATGGTCACCTGATCCAGCCCGGCGTTTTCTTCATAGATGCCGAGCCTGGTCTGAAACTCCGGCTTTGCCGCATCCGGATTGGCGGCGAAAAACTCGTGAAACACGATTTTGTCGGAGTACGCGCAGCCGGTCGGGAACGTGTCGCCGACTACGGCCCATTGCGGCTCTCCCCATAGCCACAGAACCTTGCCTAAATCGTGAACCAATCCGGCGAGCTGAAACCAGTCCGGATGCCCGTCGCGGCGGATCGCTTCGGCGGTTTGCAGATTGTGCTCGATCTGGCTTAAATCCGTATCGGGATCGCTGTCATCGACCAGCGTGTTCAGATATTCGAGCGCCTCCCAGATTCCCATTTTCGTTTTGCTCAGCGATGCGTACTGGGCCCGCTTCGCCTTGGCAAACTCATGGGTCTGGTGCGCGTGATTGAGCCGGTAAAATTCGCGGACGCCGGGCGTCGTGTTCTCGTAATTGCGAAACTCTTCTTTCTTGCGGTTGGGATCGTAGCGCTGTTTGACGAAATCATCCCACTGTTCCGGATTTTGTAGGGGGCCCATGACCTCAAGAATACCATCGGCTCCCGCGCCTAAATCGTCAGGGTGCTCATCAGCCATTCGCGATTGGCGCGGACGTCTTCCTTTAACCGGCGGCACAACTCCTCGCGCATTTCAAACAACCGGTATCCTTCTCGCGGGCGTAAATATCCGCGGGCCTGCGGCTCGCGATCGAACAGCGCTTCGCCTTCCTGGGCGAGCCGCCGCTCATAGCGAGCCCGATTTTCAAGCAGCGCCTTCACCAGAAACGGCATCAGGGTCGAATAGTCGGCCTGCATGCTCTCGGTCGCCTGCTGATAGGTGTCCTTATCCACTTTGCCCCAGGTCACGGCTTCCGCCGGCGGGCACGAGGACAGCGACCCGTCCGTCACCGGCGCGGTAACGATCTGCACGTCGAAGTTGTAGCCGCGAACGTTGGGAATCCCCAGGATCTGGCCCAGGGCGGGCTCGGGCTGCAAATTGAAATTTTTCGGAACGCCACCGCCCAGAATCAGCGCCGCCAGCGCGCGCGGCGGATGGTCGAACAGTCCCCAGCGATGATAGGCGCAGGCCTCGAACACTTCCGCGTGCAGATCCAGGTCGAATTTATAGGAATCGATCAGCCCGCTTTCGCGCATGGCCCACAGCTTCATCGAGTTCAAAAATATGCTGCCATCGGACGGCGCGCCGACGAAAATCGGGATCGCGCGAGCATGACACGCCGCCAGCAGCCCGTGCGCGATATTGTGCGACCGTTCCTGCTCCGCGTAAATTCCGCCGAGCCGGTAGCGCAGCTCGGTTCCCGTCATCGGGCGCTGGAACTCCGGGCGCGACAAAACCTCCGTCAGAAATTTGTCCTGATCGAGCAGCACCTCCTCGTCGAAGGCCATGTCGGTGACGCGAATGGTGCGCTCCTGGCGCAGCGCGCCGTCGTCGCCCCAGATGGGCACCTCGTAAATCGGATCGCGATGTGCCGGGAGGCTGCGGTGGCCATCGTGATAGCAGACCGCGTCGGTGGTGGAAAGATAGGCGACCCAGCCGGTTTCAATCAGCGGAATCAGCCAGGCCTGATGCTGGCCGGAAACGGTGACGGGTCCGGAAACGGCGACCGTGAGCGGGCACCCCATGCCGATCGCCCGATCGAGGATCTCATAAATACGGCGAAAGAACGCGCCGCCGAAGGCCGGGAAGCAGTGCCGGATCAATTCGTCCAGCGATTCGCATTCATCGACGCGGCGCACGCGCACGCGCCTGCGGTGATCGTGGGGCATAGAATTCATCTTAACGTCCGCGCGAAGCGCCGAATTGATCGCTTTGGCGCGCGAATTGACGATTTAATCGATCATTTTTCGCTTGCTTTGGCTAAAAACTCGTGATACGCTTTCTGCCACGCACCTCCATGTCAGAGGGCGAGCGAGGCGGGTTGCCCGGGGGACGAAGTCTACCTCTACGTTGGGGATTAACGCGAGCGGGATTTAAAACGGAACCTCGGGACGGCCTTCGTCACAGATGTTGACGAAATTGGCTAAGGAGGTCTCTATGAAAGAGTCCAGACACGTTGTCTGTTCTAGCCTCATTTTTCAAGCCGGATTTTTGCTGCTGCTGAGTTTGCCCGCAGGCAACGTTTACGGTCAAACGTTCGGTGAAATTACGGGAAGAGTTAGCGATCAGAGCGGTGCGGCGGTTCCCGGCGCGGCCATGACTCTCACCAACACCGCCACCAACGCAACGCGCGCCACCGTAACTACCGACGACGGATTCTACACTTTTCCCTCGGTTCCGCCGGGCGTCTATAACGTGAAGGCGGAGCATCAGGGCTTTAAAGTGATCACCAGCAATAATATCGAGGTGCAGGTGCAGCAATCGGTGCGCCTGGATCTGACGCTGGAGGTCGGCCAGATCACGCAGTCGGTGGAAGTGGCCGCTTCGGCGACTCTGTTGCAGGCGGAGAACGCAACCGTGGGAACGGTCATCAGCAACCGCAGCATCACGGAGTTGCCGCTTAACGGCCGGGAATACCTGAATCTGGTGGCTTTGAGCTCGAACGTGAACACTCTGTCGCCCTCGGCCGGACAAGCCGGTTCCCGGCAGGGCGGCGACCGCGCCGCCCAGGCTATCTCCACGGGCGGCAATCGCATCTTTTTCGACTACTATACGCTGGACGGCGTAAACAACACCGACTTCGATTTCAACACGTATGTGGTGCTGCCGTCGATCGACGCCATTCAGGAATTCAAGGTCCAGACCGGCGTATATCCGGCCGAATTCGGGCACGAGGCATCGCAAGTCAACGTGCTCACCAAGTCCGGCGGGAACTCCTATCACGCGTCTTTGTTCGAATTCAACCGCAATGTCGATTACAACGCGCTGCCCTACCAATTTACGTCGTCCAAGCCGGTGGCCGCGGCCTTCAACTGGAACGATTATGGCTATGAGATCGACGGCCCGGTGCGCATTCCGAAACTGTTCGACGGCAGGAACAAGCTGTTTTTCATGTCCAATTTCGAAGTCCTGGACCAGCGACAGACGCAGCAGGCCGTCTACTCTCTGCCAACGGCGCAGATGCAGCAGGGCGACTACAGTGCATATCCGGTCACGATCTACGAGCCGAACTCCAATGGCGTGCCATTTCCCAACAACAAAATTCCGGCAACCATGCTCGATCCCACCTCGCAAAAGCTGCTGCACTACCCTGGCGCTTACGCCACCCCGACACTGCCCGGCCTCACCAACAACTACACCACCAACGTGTCATCACCGTTCAACCGCGACGGCTTCGTGATTCGCATGGATTTTGTTGAATCCGCCAAGTCGCAATGGGCCGGCCGCTATAGCTGGTGCAGCGAGGTGCAGAAGAGCGGCAGTCTGGGCGTTACCGGAACCAAGGTCACCACCGGATGCGAGCAATACCTCGGCTCCAACACCCGCATTCTCACGCCCAATATCGTGAACGAAGCGCGATTCGGCCACACCCGCATCTTCAACGCGATCACCACAGCCGACGCGTTCACCAACAACGCCGTCGCGGCGATCGGCATTCCCAATATCGCTCCCGGCCCGCCGGTGCAGTGGGGTATTCCCCTGGCGACCTTCGCTGGCGACGGTTTTTATCAGATCGGGGACGGCAGCGACGATCCCTATCAGATCGCCGATAATACCACGCAAGCGGTCGACAATCTTTCCTGGATTCACGGTAAGCACACGTTCAAGTTCGGCTTTGAGTATGAGCGCGACAACTTCGACACTCTGGGCAATCAATTTCTGCGCGGCCAGTTCACCTTCCAGCCGAACGCGACCCAGAACCCCGCCAAGCCGGCCGGGACCGGCGACGCCTTCGCCGAATTTCTGCTCGGGGATCTGTACCAGTCGACGGTGGCCTACCAGGACGCGGTCGCGAACTTCCAGCGCAATGACTTCGCGGTTTACGCCGACGACACCTGGAAAATCACGCCCAAGTTCACGCTGACCCTGGGCGTGCGCTGGGAATTGACTCCGCCGTTCACGGATCAGTTGGGCAATCTTTTTGAAATTGCCCAGCCCGCCATCATCGACGGGTCCAACGCGCCGGCCAGCATCGAACCCTACTTCATACGCCAGGGCACCTGCCAAAGCGCCTACGCCGGTAATCCCCCGAGATATCCCGCGATTCCCTTTACCTGGACGTCGACACCGGCGGTTTGCAGCAACGGTTTGGAGAATGACGCCCTCGATAAGACACGCTGGAATGACATTGCGCCGCGCATAGGCCTGGCCTATTCGCCCGACGCCAAAACCGTGGTGCGGGTCGCCTACGGCGAATTCTTCATGCAGGACAACGGAAACTCCATGTACTTCGATATGGCGCGCAATCTTGGGGTGCGCCTGACCCT
>JAJPHS010000053.1 GCA_021325175.1 Terriglobia bacterium | reverse complement strand
CGCCACCTGGTCGCTTGCAAGTGGTGGAACCCACACCATGGATTCGCAGTTTACATACACGGTCGAGAACACGTCCTCGCCGTTGATCGACCTTCTCCAGCTAAGTCTCGGCACGAACACAATTACAGCGAACTCAGGAAATACCATCACTGTTACAGAGGTGTTCTGCCTCGGACAAACTACGCTGGCCGGATGCACCGCGGCACACCAAGGTACCATCAGCCTCGAGTTGACCACGCAAGGTGGAACGCCGTCAGAAACGATTACGCTGCCGACGGGAGCGGTGAATTGCAGCACGGCTACCGTAGGATGCATCGACGGATTCGGCACCTACTCTACGGTATTTGTACAAACCGACGTCATCCTGGACCGCGTGAATACGGGAGGGGGGACCACCGTAGCGCTGAACTCGTTAACGGAAGGTTTTGGTGATGCCCCGGAGCCGTCGACCTTCGTGCTGCTCGGCTCGGCTTTGGCCGGAGTTGTGCTGCTCCGATTTAAGAAGCGTTTCGTGTAAAGATTCCATCGCGATCAGGTTTTTAAGGCCCGCCTAACCAGCGGGCCTTTTCTATTTTGCGCCGCAGCATTTTGTCCCGCAGCCAAGGCACGATTTTTGTGTCACCCAGCCCGAATCCCGCCTGAGTTCCAGTACTACAGCCCAACAGAACCAGTGCTTTTAAGAAAAAGGTCCATTGCCTATGCAGCCGCTACATTTTACTCTTGGAAATCCGGAGGTCCTAACATGCATGTTTCAAAGATATTAGCGAATCAACTCGGTTCGGCGCTGCTTTTGTTCGGATTCGCGGCCGTCCCCGTTTTCGCGAGCGGGATCGTCAGTTGTCCGCCGGTTCCCGCAACCACGTCGGATTTCATCACACCCTACGTCGGCGCAGGTAATGGCTGTTCGGCGCCGGACGGAACCTTTCAGGATTTCAGCGTCGGCGATGCCTACAATCAAACCATCAACGGCACGACGTTTGGGTCCAGTGGCACGGTTCCCGACGTCACTTCCGGCCAGATCTTCCTCACTACGGGCCCGTCGAATCCGAAATCGATCGAGATTTTCTCGCCCGGCCCGAATTACTATCCGGGCGGTCCGAATCCGGGGCACAATTTTCCGACCAACTACTGCCATGGCGACACCGGTTCGGAAGGATGGTGCGTCAACGGCGCGGATCAGTATCTGACGTCGCAGATCACCTTCCAGTCGGTGTTTAATTTTCCGGTCACCGAGTTCGGATTTTCCGGCGCCGCTTACGGGTCGACGTTCGGCAAGCCGACGGCTCTGCTGTTTCTGGAGGTTTGCCCTGGAACGCTGACGTTCAGCCAGGGCTGCTCCGGATACCAGGTTTTGGAGGCGGGGATCAACAACAGCAACATCGGCTCTGTTTCCTTCGGCATCGTCGCATCGTTCGCGGCGACCAACGAAGTCGCCAGCCGCGAGACGGTGCTTCTGAGCACGGTGAATGACAAGTCCGATAGCTGGGCCGCGATGGGGAATCTGGACCTGATCGATGCTCCTGAGCCGGCGACGATGGTGCTCACCGCAAGTGTTCTGCTGATGCTTGGGTTGATTCGGCTGCGCAAGACGGCTTGATTCCTTCCCCCACTGTTTGAATGCCGCGGCTGGTTCGTGATCGTCCAGGTAACTAGTGCAGCACGCCGATGCGGTCCAGCGGCCAGTAGACGAATACCGCCTTGCCGTAGATGTAGCGCCGCGGGACCATCCCCCAGTTGCGGCTGTCGTTGGAAGAGACGCGATGGTCGCCTAGAACGAAGTATTGATCCGGGGGCACCACGCGGCGCGGCATGGAGACGTGATCGCGATAATCGGGCGGAACATAATCTTCTTCCAGCGGCTTTCCGTTGACGATCACGGTTCCATCGTTCACCTCAATCGTGTCGCCTGGAACGCCGATGACGCGTTTTATGTACGATTTCGTTGGATCGCCCGGGAACCAAAACACGACCGTATCGCCGCGCCCCACATCGGCCAGTCCGAAACGATAAATGAACTTGTTGATGAAAATCCGCTCTTGATCGATGAGGGAGGGCATCATGCTGGTGCCTTCCACCTTCACCGGCTGATAAAGAAATAGGATGACGATGATCGCGATCAGTACGCTTAAAGACAGGTCCCGGAGCCAAGCCAGGGTGGCGGAGGCCGCCGGCCGCTCGGAAACATTCTGAGCCGATTCGGCCGCGTCCGGACCCTGGTTCGTGAGCTCTTCCATGACTCCTATCGTGGATTATAGACGAGCTTGCAAGGGCTTGGGTTGCCTTCTGTATTGCGCCGCGTATAATCGATTCATGCCACAAATCTCGCGGAGCGCGCCGGTAAACGACGTGGTGATCATCGGATCTGGCGCCGGTGGCGGTACGGTGACCAAAGTCCTGACCGATCTTGGGATTAACGTCACGATTCTTGAAGCCGGGCCGATGCTTCATCCGGAAACGGACTTCAAGGAGCACAAGTGGCCCTACGATTACCCCCATCGCGGATCGGGCGATGGCGGCGCGAGCTACTTTGGCCAGGGCCGCCCATTCGGATTCTTTTCCGCGCACGCCGGCGGCTGGGAGATCGAAGGCGAGCCGTACACTTCGGCGGAAGGATCGGAGTTCATGTGGTTCCGCTCGCGGATCGTGGGCGGGCGCACCAATCACTACGGCCGGATTTCGCTACGCTATGCCGATTACGATTTCAAACTGTACTCGCGCGACGGCGTCGGAACGGATTGGCCGATTTCCTATGAGGACATCTCGCCCTATTACGACAAAGCGGAACGATTCATCGGCGTTACCGGATCGAAGGAAGGAATCCGCAGCGCGCCCGACGGAATTTTCCAGCCCTGCCCGCCGCCGCGAGTGCATGAAGTTCTGATCAAGAAAGCCGCCGATAAGTTGGGCATTCCCTGCATCCCGAATCGGCTGGCGGTAATCACGCAGCCGACCAACGGCCGCCCGGCTTGCCACTACTGCGCGCAATGCGGCCGGGGATGCGTGAGCGCGTCGAACTATTCCTCCTCGCAGGTGCAGATTTTTCCGGCGATGAAGACCGGTCGCGTGAAGCTGATCACCAACGCGATGGCGCGCGAGCTGATCACGGATTCCGAGGGCAAGGTCAGCGCGGTTTCCTACATCGACAAGACCACGCGTGATGAAAAACAGATCCGCTGCCGCACGGTGGTGCTGGCGGCGAGCTGCTGTGAATCGGCCCGGCTGCTGCTCAACTCCAAAGCGCCCGGTCATAGCAATGGACTCGCCAATTCGTCGGGCGCCGTCGGCCGTTATCTCACCGACAGCACCGGATTCTCGCTGGGCGGATTGATTCCCGCGCTGGAAGGAATGCCGCGCCACAATTCGGACGGCATGGGCGGCGCGCATCTGTACATGCCGTGGTGGCTGTGGGACAAGAAAACCGATTTTCCGCGGGGCTATCACATCGAGTTGGGCGGCGGCTACGGGATGCCCGGCGTCGGATCGTTCTGGGGCGTGGCCGATCGCCAGGAGGGCTATGGAGAATCGCTTAAAAAAGCGATCTACAACGAATACGGTGCGCGGGTGAGCTTCTCCGGCCGCGGCGAAATGATTCCAAACGCCGATACGTATTGCGAAATCGATTCCAACGTCGTGGATCGTTGGGGCATTCCGGTTCTGAAGTTCCATTTCAAATGGACCGACGCCGAACTCAAGCAGGTGGAGCACATGGAGCAGACTTTCACCGCCCTCATCGAAACCATGGGCGGAAAGGTGACGCGGTCGGCGAAACCGGTAGCCGAAAAAATTTCCAAGGGCGGCGAAATTATCCACGAAGTCGGCGCCATTCGCATGGGCGGCGATCCGAAGACGTCGGTGCTGAACAAATACTGCCAGGCGCACGACGTGAAGAATCTTTTTGTCGCCGACGGGGGTCCGTTTGTGAGCAATCCGGATAAGAATCCGACGCTGACCATCTGCGCGCTGGCGTGGAGAACCGCGGAATATCTGGCCGAGGAAATGAGGAAGGGTAATGTCTGACCCGCAAACGTCCCGCATCTCGCGCCGTGAGCTGGCGAAAATTGCGGCTTTGGCTTTAGCCGGACCGATCGAGTTCGCCGCGGCGCAGCATGTGCATCAGCAAGCCGTCTCGGACGCGAAAATCGCGGGCGGCGTTTACAAGCCGAAAGCTCTGACGCAGCACGAATTCGACACTTTGAAGCTGCTTTGCGAGATGATCGTGCCGGGGGCAAACAAGGGCGGCGCGGCCGAATTTGTCGATGTTCTTTCGGGCCAGAACGCGCGGATGCTCGCGATTTACACCGGCGGCCTGGCCTGGCTCGATGACGCGATGCGCCGCGAATACTCCGCCGATTTTCTCATGGCCAGGCCCGCCGAGCGCACGGCGATGCTCGATCGCATTGCCTATCGCAACAATGAGACGCCGGAACTCGCCGCCGGAATCCGCTTTTTCGCCTGGGCGCGGCGCATGACGGTGGACGCCTATTACACCAGCGCGGCGGGAATGAAGGAAATCGGCTACCTGGGCAATCGAGCGGTGGCGAAATTTGAAGTGCCGCGGGAAGCGATCGATTATGCCGTGAAGCGCAGCGGTCTGTAGGTTTTCAGCCGCGCCTCATGGGCGGGCAGCATCGCGCGGAGCAGGGGACCGGCTCGCCGCGGCAAAACTCCGCGATCATTTGAATCATCGCCGGATGCGTTCCCACGGTTGCCGCGCGCGCCATCTTCACGCCGATCTCTTTGCAGACCGCGCGCGCCTCGACATCGAGGTCGTATAGCACTTCCATGTGATCGGATAAAAATCCGATGGGCGCGATCACCACGTTCGAACGGATAGCGCGCAGAAAATCGCAGACGTCGGGTTCAAGCCACGGCTGCCCTGGCGGCCCGCTGCGGCTCTGATAAACCAGGTTCCACTCCTCGCGCCCGGCCCTGGCCGCCACCGCCGCGCACGCCGCTTCCAGTTGGCGCAGATAGGGGCTCGATTGCGCCATGGCGACCGGGATGCTGTGCGCGGTAAACACCAGGCGTCCATCCGGCACTTTCTCGATCGCCTGTTTGACGCGATCGGCCATGGCTTCGAGAAAACCCGGATGCTCGGCGAACGGCGGAATCTTGTCGATCGGCGGGGCGTCTTCCACCGACGCGCGCGCTCTCTCGATATCTTCGAGATACTGCCGGCACCCGGAGTACGAACCGAAAGCCGAAGTGGTGAAGGCGATGGCGCGCCGCACGCCGTCCTGGCGCATCCGGCGCACAGTATCGCCCAGCAGCGGATGCCAGTTGCGGTTTCCCCAATAGACCGGCATCTGAACCACCTGGCGCAATTTGGCGATCAGCTCGCGGTTTTGATCGTTGATGGGACTGCGGCCGCCGAAGCGATAGTAATGCCCGGCCACCTCGAGCATTCTTTCGCGTGGAACGTTGCGCCCGCGGAGAACATTCTCTAAAAACGGAATCACGTCGTCGCGTTTTTCCGGTCCGCCGAAGGAGACCACCAGCAGGGCGTCGTACCGCGGCACGCTTTTATTGTAGCGGCCTCGTAAATCCCTTATTGGGTCCAGCGGCGCAGTGCAGCCGATTGCGTGGCGAACCAACCGACGATCGCGATTGTCGCGACGCCTCCGGCGGCCACGCTTGCCACCGGGCCGAACCACGCCGCCGTCCAGCCCGATTCCACCGCGCCTAACTGATTCGAGCAACTGATGAAAATGTTCTGCACCGCGAGTACGCGCCCTTTGAGAAAATCCGGCGTCTTGCTTTGCACCAGGGACTGCCGCAGCACCACGCTGACGTTATCGAAGGCGCCAGTCAGCAGCAGCATCGCCCAGGAGAGCCAGAAATGCCGCGAGATTCCGAACACGATGGTCGCCGCACCGAATCCGGCGACCGCGGCCAGCAGCACGCGACCCGCGTTCCTGGCGCGCGGGCGGTGCGATAAGATCAGCGCCATCGATACGGCGCCGATGGAAGGCGCGGCTCTCAGCCATCCCAAGCCACGCGCGCCGGAGTGCAGGATGTCCACGGCGAAAATTGGCAGCAGCGCGGTCGCGCCGCCGAATAAAACCGCGAGCAGATCGAGCGACATCGCCGATAAAATCAATTTGTTTTCCCGCACGAAACGCACGCCGTCGAGCATCCCGCGTTTTTCCGGCGATCCTTCTGCCCGGGATCGCGCGCGGATGAAGGCAAAGCAGACCATCGTCAGCAGTTCGCAGAAAAGCTGGGAAATGTAGACGGTTCGCGTGCCGGAGGAGGCGATGAGCACTCCGGCCAGCGCGGGTCCGCTGACATTGGCGATTTCCTGCGCGCTCGAATTCCAGGTGATCGCGTTGGAGAGCGCGCCCTCCGGCGCGACGTGCGGCAGGATCGCCACGCGCGCCGGCGCCTGAAAGCTGCGCGCCATCGATCGCAGCAGCAGCGCCGAATAAATCAGCCAGACCGGTCGAAATGTGCCGCAAAGGATCGCCGCGGCGGCCGCCGTGAGGGCCTGGGTCAGCAGAATGACGGCGCGGCGTTCCCGGCGGTCGGCGATGTGTCCGGCCGCGAGCGCGAAGACCAGAAACGGCGCGACTTGTACGAAGCCGACGTCACCCAGCACCACGGCCGATCGGGTTTGCTGGTAGAGATCCCATCCGACCGCGACGAACAGCATCTGGAAAGCGAAATTTCCGGCAAACGATCCGGCGAGAAAAAGTCTGAAATCGCGCGAGCGGAAGGAAGCGTAAGAATCCAATGATCCAGCTTCGCATACGCGACGGAGGTTGGACTATCCCGCGCGGAGCTTGTGTCCTTGTCATCCAACCGGGAGATGGTGTTGAAGAAATTGGAAGGAAGAAAATCCTGGTTGCGGGGG
>JAJPHS010000155.1 GCA_021325175.1 Terriglobia bacterium | reverse complement strand
GCTGAGTTTGAAATCGGCGCCGGTGCGATGGATCCTGCGCATCACCGGGTCGGCCGCGGACCGGGAAAAAGGCATCGAGGAGTTAACGGTCACGGCGCGGCGCGGAAAATATCTGGAGCCGTTCGCGAAGCTTCTGCTGGCGGTGGCGGCGCTGCGCGACAAGAATCCGAGCTGGGCGCGCGAACTGCTGGATGAATTGCATCGGCGCTTTCCGGATAATCCGCTATACCTGCGCGAACTCAAACGCCTGAATGCGAATTGAGCGGGAGCGCGAGCTACTTTTTTTCGACCATCCGCCGCACGCGGTCGATTTCCCGGCGCAGCCGCCCTTCGCGCATCGCCAACGAGAGCACGTACGCCAGCACGATGAGCCACGCGGCCAGGAAGCCGTAAAACATGTACTCTAAATTGCGACTTTCCATTCCGATCTCCTAATACGAGTGCGCCATGCGCCGCAGCGAATCGATTTCGCGCGCGATTTCTTCCTGCCGCATCCGGACCATCACCATCACCACGGCCAGACAAACGAACGCCAGCATGTTCCAGTAGATTTCGTTCTCCATGCCGGGCGCCATGCCGCCGCCGTTGCGAATGGTGAGCACGGGGCCGGGATGCAGCGTGCGCCACCACACGTTGGCCTTGTAGACGATCACCACTTCCGCGAATCCGAAGATGGAAAGCACCGCGGAAAGGCGCGCCCGCTGCGTCGGCTCTTCGACGGCGCGGCGCAGCATCAGATATCCGGCATACGTGAGCCAACAGATCAGCATGGTGGTGAGGCGCGCCTCCCAAGCCCACCACACGCCCCAAATAATTCGCGCCCAGATGCTGCCGGTGACCAGCACGATGCCGGCGAACACCAGGCCCACCTCGATCAGCGCCGCCGAAACGGCGTCGTATTTAAATTTTCCGGTGGCGAGGTATAGCACGCTGGCCAGCATGGCGATGGTGAAAAACGTGAAGGCGGTTCCCGCGCTCGGCACGTGGATGTAGATGATGCGGTAGATCGCGCCCTGATTCGCCTCGTCGGGCAACATGTCGAAAATCCGGTAAAAATCCCAGGTCAGCAATCCGGCGCAAACCGCGCCCAAGGCCAACAGTATCTTGCTACGCATGGCTCACCCCACCAACACCGTATCGATCATGACTAAGGACAACAAGGTGAAAATAAAATCGAACCCGGCCAGAAGCTTCAAGCCGAAAACGTTTTCGGCGTTGATCGGCGTGCCGGCCAGCAGATCGGTGGTCAGCTTCATCGCCGCCATCAGGGCCGGAATCATCAACGGATAAACCAGGGTCGGCAGCATCAGCTCCCGCATCCGCAGATTGACGGTGAGCGCGCTGAAAAAAGTACCGATCACCGTCAGCGCCCAGGTGCCGAGCAGCGTCACCAGCGCCAGCTCGCCGAACTGGCCCGCCCAATGGACGTCATAAAAAAGTCCGAACACCGGAATGGAGACGACTTCCACGGCGATCAGCAGCGCGAAATTGGCGAACGCTTTCCCCAGGAACAGCGCCGCCGCGGGGATGGGCGCCGCGAGCAAGCCATCGAGACAGTCGTTCTGCGTTTCGCGCGCGAAGCTGCGATTCAGCACCAGCGCTCCGGCGAAGGAAAACACCAGCCACAGCAGGCCGCCGGAAAATTCCTGAAACTGATCCGACGACGGATCGAAGGCGAAGCTGAACAGCACGAGAATCACCAGCGAAAACGCGATGGAGGCGTTCAGAGCTTCTTTGGTCCGCATCTCGGAACGCAGATCCTTGGCGGTTATGGTCCAGATCTTGGCGAGCAGGGAGGTTCGCGGTCTGGCGCGCGGCTCGATGCGAACCGCCGCGCCGGCCTCCGCCGTTCTGAGTTCTGAACTCATGCCTCGTAGGTCCTGTAGAGCCAGCCGGTGTCGTCGGCCATCTGCTGCGTGCGTTCGCCCGCGTAGGCGATCTCGCCGCGGCGGATCAGCGCGACGTGCGTGGCGATCACCAGGGCTTCCTTCAATTGATGCGTCGACATGACGATGGTCTTGCCGGCGGCGTGCGCGCCGGAGAGCAGCTTTTGCAGCACCTCGATGGCGCGGTCGTCGAGCGCGGTGAACGGTTCATCGAACAGCAGGATTTCGGGATCGTGAAGGAAGGCTCGCGCCACGGCCAGCCGCTGCTTCATGCCGCGCGAAAATTCGCGCACCAGGCCGTCGCGGACGCGCTCCAATCCGGTGCGCTCGAGCCATTCAAGGGCCGATTTTCGGGGATCGGGCAGGCCATAAAGGCGCGCGAACACCATCAGATTTTCGGCCGCCGAAAGCTCGTCGTATAAGGAAATGCCGTGCCCCAGCACGCCGATGCGCCGCCTCGCCCGCTCCTGCCGCACATCGGAGCCGAGGATTCGCACCTGCCCTTGGCTGGGCTTCGATAGTCCCGCGATGATGCGCAGCAGCGTCGTCTTGCCCGCGCCATTGCGGCCGAGCAGCGCCACGCTCGAGCCCGGCTCGACGCGCAGCTCCACTTTCTTGAGCGCCGGATAGTCGCCGTAGTATTTCCAGACTCCTTCGATGGCAACCGCGCTCACACGGCTCCTTTGCGATACAGCATCACGCCGCCGAGCGTCAAAATCCCCAGCGTGAGCCCGAGCACCCACGGCAATTTCGAATAGACGCGCGCCGGCGCCTGCGCGATCTGCGGCTGGCCGGTATCGTCCTCCGCCGATGACTGCGAGTTGTTGCGCAGCGATCCGGTGCCTTCGATTTTCACACGGAAATTGGCGGCCCGCAGCCGGTAGGTGTGCGCCTGGGTCTGCGGCTCCTGCCCCAGATCGTCGATGCCCTCCCCGGTCAGGGTCACCGAAGGCGGCGTCACCAGGTACGTGTTCTCACCGGAAAGATTTTTACCGCTAAACGTATCGCCCGGTGGAAGCGAGTACGCGATGTCGAAGCGGGTCTCGCCCGGCTTCACCGGATAATCGATTTTATAGACGTTCGGCTCCTTGGTTTTCTCCGCCTCCCGCGGCACGGGCATGCCGCCGGACGTGTTCACCACCACCTGGATCTTTCCGTTCACGTCCCTGGGCACATAAAATTCAGCCGAGCCTTTGACGGGATCGTTATAGGTTTGCTGCCAGGGATTACTGAACAAGAAAGTTTCGCTCACCTGAATGCCGGATTCGCTCGGCTCCAGCACGATCATGTGCTGCGAGTTCCGGATCAGCTCGGGATCTTTCGTCGAATTGTAGACCTTCACGTTGAGGCCGCTGGTGGGCGATCCCGGCGGGATCATCTGGTTATAGACGACGCCCTCGTAAATCGCTTGCAGCAGCACCGGGCCGGGCGGATACGGCTTATCGATCCTGAATTTTCCGTCCGGTTCCGACTTGGTGGAGGCGATTGTCTGCATGCCGTTTTGCCCCGGCTGCACCAGCGTAATGAGAACCGATCCCTGCGGCTGGCCGGTGGTGCCGTTGATGATGGTCCCGTCGACCGCGGCCCAGCAGCACAGCGAAAAGAGAAATCCGGCCAAAAGCTTCATGTCATCGCCTTTCCGCACTCGCCGCAGAATTTCATGGCGTGGTCGAAGTGCGCGCCGCAGTGCGGGCAGTCGATTCCGGGCGCGGACTTCGGCTTGGGCTGCGCCTTGGGTGGCTTCGGCGCGGGCGCGGCCGCGCTCATCTTCTCAATCTCCGCCAGCACCACCGCTAATTCTCTTTGCAGGGTGAGCTTGGTTTGCTGATAATCGGAGTCGCTCAATTTTCCAAGCCGGTATTCGAATTGCAAATCTTTTAAATTTTCGTAGATCGTCGCCTTGCGTTCCTCCAGGTGACGCGTGGGCGGGACCGGTTCCGGCGGCGGCACGTCCTTGGCGCGCACAAAAAGGGTAAACGTCGTCGTCACGGCGACGACCAGGACGACCACGAAAAGCAATGACATTTAATCCAACTTGTCCAGATCCTCATCCATTTTGGCGATCATCGCGGGATCGATTTCCGGAGCGGCGGCGGGCGCGGGCTTTTGAAGATAGCGGCGGATGACCAACAGCACGATTCCAAAGCCGATGGCCCCCGCGATCGCGACGCCGCCGACGCCCATGATCCCCGGCGGCTGGACGAGAATATCCTTTCCTTGCTCGGAGGCGAACTGCGCAAGAATCTGATCGTCGTTTTTTCCGGCCTGTTGCAGGTTATAAATTTCGATCTTGTTTTTCCGGCACACCTGGCAGGGATAAGGATCCATGCGGCAAGCCATGTTCATCTTGCAGCCGCAGGGGCAGTTCAATTTTTCGGCGACGCGATTGACCGCCGGGGATTCCAGCTCGGTCGCCGTCTGCGCGACGGCGGACACCGCAAACAGCAATGCGATCGTGCTACTTTTCCACTTGCTCATGTTTCCCCGCGATCCCCACAACCTGAGTCCTGGGCCACGCCATTCGCGTCTTGGCCGGCGTCAGGCAGATCAAGGTGCCGATCAGCACCACCCAATATCCGATCCAGATCCAACTGACCAGCGGAAACACGTAGGCCTGCAAAACGGCCCGCTGATTGTCCGCCGACATTCCCGCGAAATTCAGATACAAATCTTCGTTCAGGCGGCGGCGGATCGCCACTTCCGAAGTCGGTTGCTTGGAGGCGATATACACGCGATGCTCCGGCGATAAAACGCCGAGGTCTTCGCCGTTTTTGGAGACATTGATCGGCAGCGCCTCGGAGATGTAATTCTCGTTCTGCGCGTTGACCACGGGATTCGTCCGCAGCTCATAGGAGCCGAGTTTCACGACGCTTCCCGGCGTCACCTCGACCGTGGTGTCCCTGTCGAAGGCCTTTCCCGTGAATCCGATAAACATCAGGACCACGCCCATGTGCACCAGATAGCCGCCATAGCGGGGCGTGTTGCGATGCGTCAATTCCACCATCGAAACCAGCAGATTGGCGCCCGTTTTCGCTTTAATCGCGCTCGCGCCCTTGTAAAACTCGATCAAAACCGTCACCGCCACGAAGGTACACAGCGCAAAGGAAACCAGCGCGTAAAAATTCCGCACGCCGAGAGCGGCCAGCGTGATCGCCACGGCGGCTCCGGCGGCCATGGGCCACAGGAAGGCGCGTTTCAAGCTTTCAAGCGAGCTCTTGCGCCACGCGATCAACGGCCCAACGCCGGTAAGCAGCATCAGAAACATCGCGATCGGCACCTGCACGCGATTGAAGAACGGCGCGTCGACGCTGATCTTTTCTCCCGTCACCGCTTCGGAGATCACCGGGAACAGCGTGCCCCACAGCACCGCGAAACAGCTCGCCAAAAGGATCAGGTTGTTGAACAGAAAACTCGATTCGCGCGAAAGAACGCTTTCCAGTTGAGCCTCGCTTTTGAGGTAATCGAGCCGGTTCAGGATGAGATAAATCGTCAGCGCGATGCCGATCGCCAGGAAGGTGACGAAGTAGGTTCCAATCGACGACTGCGCGAAGGCGTGAACCGAATTCACCACTCCGCTGCGCGTTAAAAACGTTCCGAAGATGCAGAGGAAGAACGTCGTTGAAACCAGCACGACGTTCCACACCTTCATCATGCCCTTCTTTTCCTGCATCATGACGGAGTGCAGAAACGCGGTGGCCGTGATCCATGGCAGCAGCGATGCGTTCTCCACCGGATCCCAGCCCCAATATCCGCCCCAGCCCAGCACCGCGTAGGCCCAGCCCGCGCCGAGCAGAATTCCCGTGGTCTGGAACATCCAGGTGACCAGCGTCCAGCGGCGCGTCGTCTTGATCCAGGCCTCGCCGGGCTGCTTGGTGATCAGCGAGGAGATCGCGAACGCGAAGGGCACCACGAAGCCGACGTAGCCCAGGTACAGCATCGGCGGATGGATCACCATCGTCCAGTATTGGAGCAGGGGATTGAGCCCGTTGCCGTCGCGCAGATCGACGATGAGATGACCCTCCTGCCAGACGTTGAACGGCTTGGCGACGAACGCAATCAGGATCAAAAAGAAAGTCTGCGTGGTCATCAGGATCGCCGTCACGTACGGCATCATGTCGCGGAACTTGCGGCGATTCTTGAAAACGACGACGCTGGAATACGACGCGAGCAGCCAGCTCCAGAACAGCAGCGATCCTTCCTGCCCGCCCCACCACGAGGCGAATTTATAGATCGCCGGCATGGAGCGATTGGAGTGCTCCCACACGTAGGACATGCGGTAATCGCCGCTGATCAGCGAATAGATCAGGATGCCCGCCGCGGTGGTCAGCAGGGCCCAAATGCAATAAACGGCGCGCTCCGCGCTCACCACCAGCAGCGGGCGCTTGGCCCACTTGCCCGCCAGCGATCCGGCCACCGAGTAGATCGCGAAACAAAAGGCTAGAAGAATTGCGAGCGCGCCGATATTTTCCATGGATTGGTCCTAAGTCTCTAAATTCTCTAAGAAACCGGCTTTGCCGCCGTGGGCTTCGCTTCGTACTTTGAAGCGCACTTGGCTTGAATTTTGGTGGCGCGAAAAACGCCGTCCGGCCCGAGCTTGCCATCGGCCAGCGCCTGCGCTCCGTCCTTGAACGTATCCGGCAGAGGATCGATGCCGCTATAAACCACCGGCAGCTTCAGACTATCCTGCGAGAGCGTGAAGCGAACCTCCCGGCCTTCGCGCACAATCGAATTGGGCGCCACGTCGCCGCCTACGCGAATTCGTTT
>JAJPHS010000175.1 GCA_021325175.1 Terriglobia bacterium | reverse complement strand
GCGCGTCATCAAAGAAGTATGAACTACAAAGCGATTGGACTCTCTCTATTGCTGATAGCGATGCCGCTATTGGCCGAAAAATTTCATTTGGACCCGACACAGATCGTTCCCGCGGCACGGGGAATGGTGGACGTCGGACGCGATTCGAATCGGAACACGACGCTCAATCTCCACGTGGAGCATCTGGCCCGGCCAGGCGACCTTTCACCGGCCAAGATGACCTACGTCGTGTGGGCCGAAGCCCCGGACCAGCCGCCGCAGAACCTCGGCCAACTGAACGTCAACAACGACCTGAAGGCGGATTTGAAGACGACGACCGCGCTGCACAACTTTCAACTGGTCGTTACGGCCGAGGATAACGCTCGCGCAACCGCGCCTACAGGGCCGGTGGTGTTAAGCGCGAATATCCGGCAGCCGTAGGTCCGTTCAGGTGGCGTTGGCGGCTTTGGCTCGCCTTTGGCTGAGAACCAGAAAAGCCAGCTCCTCCAATTCCAAAAGAGAGAGTTTGTCGATTTCCATCGAGAGTGTAGCGTCAAATTCGCCGGCTTCCTGCCGCCGGATAAAATCTGCTGCGTCGAACTTGAGTTGTGGCACTTTTGAAACCTTAGCACCGCGCCGCGGCGAACGTCAAAAAGATACGGTTACGTTTCGAAACGAAATGCCGCCGGCCGGGTTCGGCGATTTAATAATCCGCGATTTGCAGTTTTTTTTCAAAGTTTAAATCCAGTTGTTCGCTTCAAAACGTAGTTCGAGTTGAAGGGTTCGGAGTCCCGGCAAATGTAAATCGCGCGCGAATTATGAGCGCTGGCGGAATCTTAATCAGGATTGGAGAAAAAATGTTTCGCAATCGAACTATGGCCACTTTGCTTTATTTCGCACTATTGTTCGGTGTTCCGCGTCTCTGGGCGCAGACAGCAAGCTTCAGCACCGTTTCAGCAGCGAACTACGGATCGATCGTCGCTCCCGATTCGATCGCCACCGGCATGGGGATGAATTTAGCGAGCGTTACAGCGCCATCAACGGGTCTGCCACTGCCGACAAGTCTCGGCGGGGATCAAGTCTCGGTTGCGGATAGCGCCGGGAAAAGCGCCACTGTGAGTCTGTATTTGGTTGCGCCAACCCAGATCAACTACGTCATTCCGGCCGGAGCCGCATTGGGTAAAGGAACCGCGCAAGTTTCAGGAAGCACAAACGTCCAAGGACCTGTCTTGATCTCGAATGTGGCGCCTGGAATCTGGACGGCAAACCAAAACGGAACGGGCGTGCCGGTGGGCCAAGTCGTCTACGTCAGCGCGTCCGGTACACAGACGGTCCAAACATTGTTTAAATCAGGGTCATCAGGTTTTGTTACGAATCCAGTCGACGTTTCGGGAAGCTCTGGTGCAGCCTACCTTGTCCTCTATGGAACCGGAGTCCGGCGCCATTCCTTAAATCCCGTCAAGGCGGCAATCGGTGGAACAAGTGTAACGGTGCCCTACGCCGGAGTTCAACCTTCCTATCCCGGACTGGATCAAATCAACATCGGCCCGCTTCCCAGTAGCCTTGCAGGCAAAGGAGACATCAGCCTGATTCTTACGGTTGACGGTGTGCCGGCCAATGCCGTGACAATCGGCATCCAGTGAGTCGATTCGCTGGCTCGTTTTAAAAATTCGAAAAGTCTTATAAGGAGATATTAAAATGACTGCTCATGACGTGTTGGCGGATCGCCGCTCGTTTCTAAAAAATTTAGGCTTGGCCAGCGCTGGCGTTGGCGCCACCCTGGCTTCCATCCGGAACGGTGAAGCCCAAACCATATCAGATGCCGATATCGTCCAGTTCGCGCTGAACTTAGAATACCTGGAAGCCGAGTTTTACACCGTGGCGCGCACCGGCAAAACAATAGACCAATTCGGGATTAGCATCACAGGAAGCGGCAATTCCGGGCCCACTACGGGCGGGCAAAAGGTAACGTTTATCGAAGGCTCGACACTCGCATTGAGCGCCGATCAAATTGCGCAAGACGAGCGGGAGCATGTCGCCTTACTTCGTCAGACCTTAAGCTCGCTCGGGGTCATGCCGATTGCCAAGCCGGCGATCAATTTAAACGCGCTACAGACCGGGTTCGAGAGCCAGGAGGCTTTTATCAATCTCGCCCGCGCGTTTGAAGATGTCGGCGTTTCCGCTTATGGGGGAGCAGCACCGCTGCTTCAGAACAAGACCATCCTGGCAGCGGCGGCCAGAATCCTGGCTGCGGAAGCCGAACACACCGGCAACCTACGTTTGCATGCGGCTCTTTACCAGGCCTCCACCATCACCGTGGACTCGATCGATATAGCGCCGCCGCCAACCGGCAAGCAGTTTTTTACGACGGATTCAAACGGGCTGACGCCGGTTAGAACTCCTGGGCAGGTGCTGTATATCGTTTACGGCGGCAAAGCCAATGCCACCTCGGGCGGATTCTTTCCGAACGGAGTGAATGGGTCCGTGAATACTTCATCCGCCGCTGCCTCGGGAAGTTAGAATCTGCCGGATGGAAAATCACGAGATGAAACATTACGGGAGATTTGTCAGATCGATTACGTCGGCGATATAGCCGGTGCGCGGATCATAAACGACGCAGTAGCCGTCGATGTATCCGAACACATATCCGGGCGGCGGAGGCGGCAGTTCGGCGACTACGGTTTCCGGCACCGGATGGATCCGTTTGCGCCAGTCGCCGGAGAGACGTTCTCCAGCGGCAAAATGGCCGCGATTATGCTGTCGGATGTCGCCGTCAATGTTCTTATAATGCTGGCGAAGTTTCGGCGCGTCTTCCTGGCGGAAATGATACTCCGGGCGGGCGTGCTCCTTATCTCGGCCACGGTCCTGTTGCCGGTCTGGAGGCGGTTGTTGCGCGGGCAGCGAAATTGCCGCGGCGAGCCCAAGGGAAGCTGCGAATAATAGAAGGGTGTGTTTCATAGGTCCTCGGCTGTGAGACGCTACACCGCAGCGGCTGTTTCCCGCCGAAAAAATGAGACGCGCTCCACCTCTGCGATAGAGCGCGCCGTTTCCGACTCTTTACTTGGGATTTAGGCGAAGAACCTAGGCGAAGGATTTGACGAAAGCCGCCTGGAACTTCTCCATTTCTTCCTTGGTTCCCACCGAAACGCGAATCCAGGTGGGCATGCTCGGCCACGGCCGGCCGACGTAAATCAGGTCTTTTTGCAGCGCTGCGCGAGCTTCGCGGGTGGGCCGTCGGGTATCGACCATGAACTTGTTCGATACCGACGGAATCACCTTGAAGCCTTTCTTTTCGAGGAAGGCGATGGTGCTGTCGCGAATCTCGGCGTTGATCTTCTGCCGCTGCGGGATCACTTCCTTGGCCTTGAGCGCGGCCATGGCGCCGGTGACCGAGGTTACCGGGTTCCAGTTGATGCCGAATCCGCGCGTTTTCTTAATCAGGTCGGGACGGCCGATCGCCACGCCGGCGCGCAATCCCGCCATGCCGTAGAGTTTTGAGAAGGTCCGCAGAATGATGACGTCCTTATCCTGCGCCACCAGCTTCATCGAAGTGTGCTCGTCCTTGCCCGCAAAGTGAATGTAGGCCTCATCGATCATCACTACCGATCCGGCGGGCTTATTGGCCACCAGCCACTCGATATCTTCTTTTTTGGTAAGCGTCCCGGTGGGATTGTTGGGATTGCAGATATAGATGAGCCCCGCGTTTTCGACCGCGGCCATCTTGCGGACGTCGTGCGCGTAGTCCTTGGTCAGCGGCACCTGGATGACCTTGGCGCCGATGAACTTCGCCGCTTCCGATCCGGCTTCATAGCCCGGATCGGCGATGACGAACGGCTTGGTTGGCGAGGTGAAGGACAGCACCGCCTGTAACAGCGGCGCGCTCGATCCATCGTGCACCTGCACGTACTTCTGCGAGACGCCTTCCTGCGATCCGAGCAGCTCGGACAACTCACCCGGCAGGTAGAACATGTAACGTCCGCCCTGCGGCAGGATCGCGCGCATCGCCTCCAGGGACTCGTTGCAGGGGCCCAGCGGATTTTCGTTGTTGTCGATTTTGACCGCGCCCGGCGGAAGCTTGCGGTTGTCAATCGCCACTTGTGCAAAAGCGAATTCGTTATAAAACGGCAGGCTGGAGCCGGCGGCAAATATTGTCGCCAGGCGGCCGAAGCTCCGCCGCGAAAAACCTCGCGCCAAAAAATCGTTCTTCTGCTCGGTCGTCAGTGTCACGTGAAATGCTCTCCTTGGCTGGGAATGTTGCACGAACTGGGTGCTTGGAGCCGCAAGGCCAAAACCGACCTCAGTACGGCGGTAGAATACCCCACTTCAACGTATAAAGTCAATCGGTTCGATACCGGGTTAAACCTAAGCCAAAATCGCGGAGCGTCATCAATTGGTCGGGACGGGCATTGACAAAGCCTTAACTCTGGAATATTGTTTTCGTAATACTTTGTTCGGGGTGGACCTATGAAAATAAATCGAATCGCTCCGTTTGCGGCGATCGCGGCCCTTTCCGCGGCTCTCGCCATCGGGCAGTCCTTTGTTGGGGAAATTCGCGGGCTGATTCAGGACCCGGGCGGCGCCATCATCGCCGGCGCCAACGTGTCGCTCAAAAATGAAGCGACCGGAACCGTCGTCAACACCGTCAGCACTACCGCGGGCCAATATGCATTCCCGCAGTTGGAGCCGGGCACCTACACCATCACCGTTCAGGTTCAGGGATTCAAGACGCTGACGCGGCCTGGAATTATCGTGGGCGTGCAGCAGAAAGTGGGCCTGGATCTTAAAATGGAGCTCGGCGACGTCAATCAAAGCATCGCCGTCACGGCGGAAGCTCCGCTGATTGAAAGCGCGACCGCCTCGAATGGCACGGTCACCACCACGCAGCAGATCTCGGACCTGCCCAATCTCGGACGAAATACGTTCCTGCTATCGAAGGTCGATAACAACGTCGTCCCCTCCGGCCCTCCACAGTGGAATCGCTTCGAGGATCAGATCGGCTCCTCGAACCTTTCGATCAACGGCGGCCCGATCCGCGGCAATAACTATATTGTGGACGGCATTCCGATCACCAGCTCGCAAAACCTGGCGATCTTCATCCCCGAACAGGATTCGGTTCAGGAAATGAAGCTCCAGGAGGATACCTACGACGCCACCATGGGACGCACCGGCGGCGGCATGTTCAACGTGTTGCTCAAAACCGGCGGCAACGACCTGCACGGAGACGTCATGGGCTACCTGCGCAACACGCCCATGACCGCCAACAACTTCTTCAATAATCGCGCCGGCCTCCCGCGGCCGTATGAGAACTGGGAAAATTGGGGCGCCACGCTCGGCGGACCCGTGGTGATCCCGCACCTTTACAACGGCCGTAACAAAACCTTTTTCTTTGCGTCGACCGAAGGCTATCTGGAGGATCAGCCCGCCTCCGGCAGCTACTCGGTCCCGACCGTAAACGAGCTCAATGGCAATTTTTCCGGCCAGAAAACGATCTACGACCCGCAGACCAACGTCACCAACGCGAACGGCACCGTCACTCGCAGTCCCTTCCCGAACAACATTATTCCGGCGAACCGGATCAATCCCGTCGGCCAGGCGATCCTCAGCTATCTGCCACATCCCAACGAAAACCCGAACGCCGCGGTCGATCAGGTGAATTTCGCCGGCGAGGACACCATCGCCGTCCACGCCGAAGAGCATGTTTTCAAGCTGGAAGAGGTCCCGGCCAACTGGCTGCGTTTCAGCGGTTCCTTCGTTTATTACAAGAGCCACGAGCCCGGCGGCAACACGCTTGAAACCTTGCCGGGCAGCGGCTCTTATCTGCTCGACCGGCACGTGGATGCGACCGCGGTGAACGCCATCGCAACCCTGAATCCGACCACGGTGCTCACCGCGCGCTTCGGCTTCAACCGCTTCCCGAATATTTACAACTACGTGAGCAAAGGCTTTGACCAGACCAAGCTCGGCTTTCCGGCGAGCTACGTGAATTCGCTCCAGATCAAGCAGTTCCCGTCTATCAACCTGTCCCAGGCCGGAACCGCTTTCGGAAACGGCAGCCCGTCGAATATAACCTACTGGTCGCGCAACGCCAATTTCGCGATCTCGAAGAACGCCGGGCGTCATAACATGACCCTCGGATTCGATTATCGCCTGATCCACACCGACGGCATTAGTTGGACCAACGGCGCCGGGGCGTTCACCTTCAACGGAATCTTCACCTCCCCCACCAATCAAAGCGCCAACGGAGTTGATTTTGCCGACGCCCTGCTCGGAGCGCCGTCTGCCGGCCTGGTGCAAACGAATTCCAACGAATACTTCTTCATTCGCTACTATTCCGGCTACATTCAGGACGATATTCGCGTATCGAACAAGCTGACCATCAACGCCGGCCTGCGCTACGAATATGAAACCGGCGAAGCCGAGCAGTTTAACAATATGCTGGTCGGGTTTAATCAGCAGGCGTATAACCCGATTCAGGCGTTTCTGCCCACGGCCTCCGGCGTCAACGCATACGGGCTCCCGTTGATCGCTGGACAAAACGGCAATCCCAGCTCCTGCTGCACGGCGTCGAAGAATCACTTCGGCCCGCGCGCCGGCTTTGCGTATCAGATTGACGATAAGACCGTGTTCCGCGGCGGCTACGGTGTTTTCTACGCGCCGGTTTATTTCGGCTTCGACAACCAGTATTCGCCCGGCCTGGCGCAGGCAACGACGTATCTGGCCTCGACCGATGGCAACGCCACGCCCGCCAACACGCTGAGCAATCCGTTCCCGAAAGGCCTCCTCCAGCCTACGACCGTTCAGGCCGGCGTGCTCCAGCAGCTCGGCAGCACGATTTCGTTCGCCGATCAGCGCCGCACGCAAGGAATCGTGCAGCAGTTCTCGGCCGACATCCAGCGGCAGCTTCCGTGGGGAATTGCTCTGGAGATCGGCTACTCCGGCGCGCGGTCGAGGAATCTTCAGATGGGCTCAACATCCACCGCCTATCTGCCGCTGAACCAAGTTCCGACGCAGTATCTCGGCATGGGATCGGCGCTCAGCGCCAAGGTGGCCAATCCGTTCTACGGCCTTCCGAATGTCGGCGGCGCGCTGGCGGGCGCAACCGTCGCCGCGGCGCAACTGCTGATGCCCTTCCCCGAATATACGCAGGTCTACGATTCCAACAACCTGGGACGCGCCAGCTATGATTCGATGATCATCAAGGCCAACAAGCGTCTGGCCCGCGGCCTGACCTTCCTTTATACGTTCACCTGGGCCAAGAACGAAGACAACACCTACGCCGGGCCCGCGTCGAATTACTTCATCTCATCTTCGGGCACGACGGCGCCGCCGTATCCGCAAAACGTCTACAATCTCGGCGCGGAGTGGTCGCTCGCCGGCAGCACCACACCCTGGCGCTCCTCGGCGACCTGGACCTACGAACTGCCCTTCGGCAAGGGCAAACCGTTTGCCGGCAATGCTCCCGCCGCACTCGATTACGTAATCGGCGGATGGTCGATCAATGGCGTCCTGACGTTCTCCACCGGATTTCCGCTGTTCGTCTATCAGACCAACAACAACTCCGTCATCGGAACGCTTGAACAGCGGCCGAACGCGACCGGCATCAGCCCGAATAAATCGGGCAGCCCCGAATCGCGCCTGGATCAATACCTGAATCCCGCGGCGTTTTCGCTCGCGCCGGCGTACACCTTCGGCAATCTCTCGCGCGGCATCCCGATGTACGGCCCGGGCATGGCCAACTGGGATATTTCGCTGTTCAAGACCGTCTCCATCCGCGAGCGTTTCCGCGCCCAGTTCCGCGCCGAGGCTCTGAACGCCTTCAACACGCCGCTGTTCGCCAATCCGCAGGTACAGTTCCTGGGACTGAACTCGGCGGGCCAGCCCAACGGCAACTTCGGCAAGATTACATATCAGATGAATCTGCCGCGCGAGCTTCAGCTCGGGCTGCGGTTCATGTTCTGATTGCGGATTCCAGGCCTGGCTTCATGGCCGCCTAGCCCTTGCGCGGCCGCCGCAGGGAGAAAATCTTGCGCTCGACCGGCGTCGATAGCACGATGCTGGTGGTCGGCACCCCGTAGCGCAGCAGCTTCATAATCAGCGCCTCCAACTGCTCGATCGAGGACGCCAGCACTTTCATCATCAGCGCATCGCCGCCGGTGACGTGATAGCATTCGCGCACCTGCTCGCAGTTTTCCAGGAAATTCATCAGGTGCTGATACTGCACTCCATCGGCGGTCATTCGGACCAGGGCCGTAAGGCCCAATCCTAAACTTGCCGGATCGATATCGGCGCGATAGCCGCGGATGATCCCGGCATCTTCCAGGCGCCGCAGCCGCTCCGCCGTCGCCGAGGGGGACAGCCCCACCAGGCGCCCCAGCTCGGCGTACGACGCCCTGGCGTTTTTCTGCAATTCCTCGAGCAGCTTGCGCGCGATGTCATCAATCAACGGGCTCATCTCGGAATTGTTCACGAATCCATCATACAATCAGGAAAATATCGCTGAATCCACTACGATTCCCGCAGTTCGCCGTCGAAACATCCTTCCCGGGCCCGATCCCTTCTGCCATACTGCGGTGGATGAATCCTATTCGACTGGACGGGCGCTCCCTCACGATCGAGTCGGTGGCGGAAATCGCGCGCCATCGCCGCCCGATCGAGCTCGACGACAGCGCCATCGCGCGCATTCGCAAATGCCGCGCGCTTCTGGAGCGAAAAATCGCCGCGCGCGAGGTGATGTACGGCGTCAACACCGGAATCGGCGAGCTCGCCAACGTCGTCCTGACTCCGGAACAGGCGCGGGACTTCCAAAAATATCTGCTTTATTCGCACGCGGCCGGCTGCGGGGAGCCGTGCGCGGAAGAGGACGCCCGCGCGGCGCTGGTCTCGCGCTTGAACACCCACTGCTGGGGCCACTCCGGCATCCGGCTGGAAGTGGTCGAGGCCCAGATCGCGCAGTTAAACCGCGGCGTCACGCCGGTGATGTGCCAGAAAGGATCGGTGGGTGCGTGCGGCGATCTTTCTCCTATGTCGCAGGCCGCGATCACGCTGATGGGCGAAGGCGAAGTATTCTTTGGCGGCGAGCGGCTCGCCGCCGCCGAAGGAATGAAGCGCGCCGGCATCCCGACGATCGTTTTTCATGAGCGCGACGGACTGGCGGCGATCAACGGCTCGGATCTGATCACGGGCATGGGTTGCCTTCAGCTTTACGATGCCGGTCGCGCGCTCCGCACGCAGGAAATCGCCCTGGCCATGACCCTTGAAGCGCTCAACGCCAACCTGATGGCTTTCGACCGGCGCATTCATGAAGTGCGCGGCTACCCCGGCGCGCAGGAAAGCGCGGAAAATATCCGCCGCCTCACGTCCGGATCGGGGATGCTCAACCGGCCCGGAAAGAAGTTGCAGGACGCCTATTCGCTGCGATCCTCGCCGCAGGTGATCGGCGCCGCGCGCGATGCGTTCCGTTGGGCGCGCCAGATGCTCGAAATCGAGCTGAATCACGCCGTCGACAATCCCTATTTTTTCCCCGACGAGGAGCTGACCCTGACCGGCGCGAACTTTCAAGGCACGCCCATGGCGTTCGGCCTGGAGCTGCTCGGCATGGCGCTCACCACCATCGGCGTCCTGTCGGAGCGGCGAATGAACCGGCTGATGAATCCGCACCTGTCCATGGGTCTTCCCGCATTCTTAACCAAGGGCGCGGGCATGTATTCCGGCATGATGGTCTCGCAATACACGGCCGGCGCGCTGGTCTGCGAAAATCGCCTGCTGAGCACGCCCGCCGCCACCGGCTCCATTCCCGCCGCGGCCGATCAGGAAGATTTCGTCTCGATGGGCATGACTACGGCCATCAAGACGCGGCAGATTATCGAAAATTCCTGGCAAATCGTGGCGATCGAGCTGATGATGGCGGCGCAGGCCTTCGATCTGCTCGCGCCGCTCCAACCCGCGCCGGCGACGCGCGCGGCTTACCGGGTAATTCGCCGGAGCGTGGCGCGGCTCGACGCGGATCGCGCGCTGCATCCCGATATTGACGCGCTCGCGAAGATCGCCAAAGACGGCGAGATTCTCGAGGCGGTCGAAAAAGAGATCGGCAAATTGAATTAATTCGGGGACGATCATGTAACAAGCCCCGGCATTTAATGCCAGGGTAATAACGCGGCTTACCCCCGGCATAAATGCCGTGGCTCATTTTAAACGTCGAGGTTCGCGACGCTGCTACGCGGTTTTCCGCAGCGGCCGCGGGAACTGCAAATGCCTGGGAGGCGGCGCTTGCCGCCCGCTCGCCGTCACCGCGCAAGCCGGCGCCATGCGCGACGGCCCATGAAAGTATTCATCCAGCGGGAACAGCGGATACGGCTGCAATTCGCGAAACACCCGGCCGAGCTTCTGCTCGATGCGGTAAACCGCGTGGAAAAAATTCCCCCGGTCGATTCCCAGACGCCGCGAGCACAGCCGCCAGTCCGCGCCCAGCAGGAAGTGATAACGAAACAGACGGTGCTCGAAATCGTCCAAAACACGGCGCGAAATCAGGCAAAAATCCGCGATATATTCCTCATCTTTTCTTCCCCACGTTCCCGGCCGCATCCGTCCCGCGTGCGGCTCCAGCGAAACGCGGCTCAAATGCCGTTCCTGCGTGACGCAGCGCACAAAACGATCCCAGCAGATGCGAAATATCGCGCGCAGAACGCAATTGCAGGGCGACGCCGCGCCCTTCTTATTGAATCGCAATCCAGCTCCGTGGCATTGCGTGCAATTGTGCATGGCCAGCGCCAGCGTTTCCGATCGATTCCACTCCATTGCCAGTATCCTCCTGGTCGATCCCCTCTCGGGGGTAGGTATGTAGGTATAGTACGTCCATTCTCGGAATACTGTCAATAATTTCCCAAGCTAATTTCTGTAAATTTCTTGATATATCGCCAAAACCTCCCGCGCGGTGCGGTCCCAATGAAAGCGTTGCGCCTGTTTTTCGCCCGATTCGGTGAGAATACGGCGGCGCGCCGGGTCGAGCAGCACCGTCCGGATGCCGCGCGCGATATCGAAAACGTTGTCCGGGCTCACCAGCTCGGCCGCGTTCCCGACCGCCTCCACCAGCGGAGGGATATCGGAGGCGACCACCGGAGTGCCGCACGCCATCGCTTCGAGCGGCGCCAGCCCGAAGCCTTCATACAGCGACGGAAACGCGAATAACGCCGCGGCGCGATAAAAAACCCGAAGGGTTTCAAGAGGAACGAATCCCAGAAAGCGCACATAGGGCTCCATTCGTGCCTGGGCCACGGCGCGGCGCACGGCGGGATTTTTCGAAATTTCATCGCCGATTATGATTAAATGCAGGTCGCGATATTGGGGATGCTGCTCGAAGTCGGCGCGCAGCACCGCGAACGCCTCGATCAGCCGCGGCACGTTTTTCTGAGGCTGGATCGTTCCGGCGTAGAGGATGAACGGATAAGTGATGGAGTAGCGCTCAAGCGTCGGTCCGTCGCCGCCGTTGGGATGCGCGGTAAACGCCGGATCGGGCGCGCTGTAAATGGTGCGGATGCGGCGGCGCGGCACGTGCAGCACGGTTTCGATGTCGCGCTGCGTGGATTGCGAAACGGTGATGATGCGGCTGGCGCGCAGCGCGCCGCGGCGATAGCGCTCCTCGCGCAGGGTGTGGCGGAAATCGCGGCGCGGCGGAAACAGCAGCGTGCTCATGTCGTGAATGGTGACGACGTAGGGCCGGGGCATCCACCAGGCAACGGAATTCAGCGGAATATGGTAGAGATTCGCGCGAAATTTGCGCAAAAATTGCGGAAACGTGAAGTGATGAACCAGGTCGGTTTCCGGGCGCGCATAAACGGCAACGTTGAAATTTTCGCCGAGCCCGGTCAGCTCCGCCGTTTCTCCGGGCCGCGCCACCAGCGTGTAGCGATTTTCCGAATCGAGCCGCGACAGCGCGCGCACCAGATTCCTGATGTAAGTGCCGATGCCGAAATCGCGGATGCGGCGGACGTCGATGACAATATGAAACATCGATGACCGCCTGCGTTGCTTATCGCGCCGCCGCGGAGGCGAGCTTCCAGGCGTAGAGCGGGAAGCGCCCGGTAAGCACGCCGACGGCGCGCCGCACCTCCTCGAGAACGCCTTCATTGGAAATGTTTTCGAGCACGCGCGCGATCAGCCGCGCCACTTCCCGCATCTCCGCCTCGCCGAATCCGCGCGTGGTGACCGCCGGAGTTCCGAAGCGCATCCCGCTCGGGTTGAGCGGCGGATTGGCGTCGAAGGGAATCGTATTCTTGTTCGCCGTGATATAGGCCCGATCGAGCGCCGCTTCGGCTTCCTTGCCACGCACGCCTTTGGCAAACACATCCACCAGCATCAGGTGCGTATCGGTGCCGCCGGAAACGACGCGGCATCCGCATTCCTGAAGCCCGGCGGCCAGCGCCTTCGCGTTCGCCACCACCTGCCGGGAATAGGCCGCGAACTCCGGGGCCGCCGCCTCGCGGAAGCAGACCGCTTTGGCGGCGATGATGTGCACCAGCGGCCCGCCTTGCATTCCGGGAAATACGGTTTTATCGATGGCCGCGCCGAATTTTTCCTTCGCCAGAATCATTCCGCTGCGCGGCCCGCGCAGTGTTTTGTGCGTGGTGGAGGTGACGATATCGGCCCACTCGCAGGGATTCGGATGGACGCCGCCCGCCACCAGTCCCGAAAAATGCGCCATATCGACCAGGAAGATCGCGCCCACCGAATCGGCGATTTCGCGAAAGCGGCGAAAATCGATGATGCGCGGGTAGGCGCTGCCGCCGGCGATGATCATTTTCGGTTTGTACTCGTCGGCCAGGCGCGCCAGCTCGTCGTAATCGATCCGCTCATCGTCGCGGCGAACGCCATAGGGAATAATTTTGTATGTCTTTCCGGAAAAATTCAGATGGTGGCCGTGCGTCAGGTGGCCGCCGTGGGAAAGATTCATGCCAAGCACGGTGTCGCCGGGGTTGAGCACGCTCGCATAGGCGGCCTGATTGGCCTGCGATCCGGAATGGGGCTGCACGTTGGCGTATTCGGCGTGGAAAAGTTTCTTGGCCCGCTCGCGCGCCAGATTTTCCACCTGATCGGTCCATTCGCAGCCGCCGTAATAGCGCCGGCCGGGATAGCCCTCCGCGTATTTATTGGTGAAGACGCTGCCGGCGGCTTCAAGCACCGCCTCGGAAGTGAAGTTTTCGCTGGCGATCAATTCCAGGCGGGAATTCTGGCGCTCGGTTTCCTTGTGAATCAGCTGCGCGATTTCGGGATCGGCCTGGGAAAGCGGGCGCGCCATTCTTTGCTGCTCAGTCATAAGAAATACCCAATTTTACATGAGCGCGGCGGCGCGCATCAGTGCGCCGCGGCCGCGCCTGGCTTCGCTCTGGTTTTTTTCAGCAGAAACACGATCGGGATACAAACGACGCAGATGACGGCCATATAGCGAAGATCATAGACGTAGGCGTAGATGGTGGCCTGCTGATTGAGGCTGTTGTTCAACATGGCGTAGGCGCGCAGCATCGCCTGATGTGGTCCGGCGTGGGGCAGGAGCAGGCTGCGAAGCGCGTTGTAGGAATGCTCGAAGGGCTGGCGCGGGCTGAGATTGCGCAGCAGTTCGGCGCGATAAACCTGCTGGCGGCGGGCGATCATTGTTTCCACCATCGAAATTCCGATGCTGCCGCCGACGTTTCGTAATAAATTGAACAGACCGGTGGCATTGCCGATTTTTTCGTTGCTCAACGTGCCGACGGCGACGGTCGAGGTGGGGACGAACACCATTCCTGCGGCGGAGCCGCTAAGGATGATCGGCCAGACCAGCGACCACTGCGAAATTTGCAGCGTGAGATCGCTCATCCACAGCGCGCAGATGGCGAACAGGACAAATCCGCTGGTCATGATCCAGCGGGCGTCCAGGCGGCCCAGCAGAGCGCCGACGATGGGCATGACGACGATCGCCCCGATGCCGCGCGGGCTGACGGCGATGCCCGCCGCCCAGGCGGTGTAATTCATCTGCGTCTGATAAAACAGCGGCAGAATGGTGATGATGCCGTAGATCACGCCGCCAAACAGCGCGATCAACAGACAGCCCAGCGCGAAGTTGCGATCGCTGAAGACGCGAAGATCCGTGATGGGATGGCGCGCCGTGAATTCGCGAATCAGGAACAGGACCAGGCCGGCCGCGGCGGCCAAGGCGGCCCAGCGAATGGTGAGGGAGCCGAACCAGTCCTCTTCCTGCCCTTTATCGAGCATGTATTGCAGCGCGCCGATCCAGACGGCGAGCAATCCCAGGCCGATGCCGTCGATTCGTCCCGGGCGCGCGGATGTGATGTAAGGCGGGTCTTCGACGAATCGCAAAATCATCATCACCGCGAGAATGCCGACGGGAATGTTGATGTAAAAAACCCAGCGCCAGGAATATTGATCGGTGAGATAGCCGCCGAGCGTGGGGCCGAGGACGGGCGCGACCACGACGCCGAGTCCAAAAGCGGCCATGGCCGAGCCGCGCTTTTCGGGCGGAAAGCTTTCAAGCAGGATGGCCTGCGAAAGCGGCTGCAAAGCTCCGCCGCCGGCGCCTTGAATAGTGCGCGCGAAAAGAATCATTCCCAGATTGGTCGCGGCGCCGCACAAAAACGAGGCCAGCGTAAAAACAACGATGCAGGCGATCAGAAAATTTCTGCGTCCGAAGCGCAGAGCGAACCAACTGCTCGCCGGGAGAATGACGGCGTTGGAGACCAGATAGCTGGTCAGCACCCAGGTGGCTTCGTCGGTGGTGGCGGCGAGGCTGCCGGCGATATGCGGCAGGGCGACGGTGGCGACCGAGGTATCGAGCACCTCCATGAAGGTCGGCAGCATGACCGCCACGGCAATCAGCCACGGGTTGCAGGTGGGACACCAATCCTGAAGCGATACGCGCGCGGTTTCCGCCAGAGAAGCCTCCCCGCATTGGATGACGGCGGAAGGGGCATCGTTGCCGGAAAAAACCGGGCGAAGTGTGCGAGTTTCAATAATAGAGGGCGCTACGCAAAGCAAACTTACGGAATATCTGAATCGCGCGGCGAAACTGGACGCGGAATTTTTGATTTACGACGACGGTTATCGCGGCCGTACGTATCGCTATCGTCAGGTGGCCGCGATGGCGAACGCCGTGCGCGAACGGCTGCGCGGCGCGGGGATTCGCAAAGGCGACGTGGCGCTGATCTGGAGCGAGAGCCGCCCCGGATGGGTGGCGGCGCTGTGGGCGTGTCTGCTCGAAGGCGTGGTGGTGGCGCCGGTGGATCCGCAATCGTCGGCGGCGCTGTGCCGGCGGATCGAAAATCAATCCCTGGCGCGCGTGATCCTGATCGGCGAGCGCGTGGCGGCCCCGGAAAGCACCGCGCCGGTGTGGCGGATCGCGGAAATAGAATCGCAAGAGCGCGCGGCGCCGCTCGAAACGCCGGCGCTTGATGAAAACGACATCGCCGAAATCGTTTTCACTTCGGGAACCACCGCCGAGCCCAAGGGCGTGGTGATCACCCATCGCAATCTGCTGGCGAACCTGGAGCCGGTGGCGGGCGAGATCGCGAAATATCAGAAATACGCCAAGCCGTTTTTGCCGCTGCGGCTGCTGAATCTGCTGCCGCTGAGCCACCTGTTCGGCCAGTCCCTGGCCATGTTTTTGCCGCCGCTGGTCCCGGCCTCAGTCGTGTTCATCAGCGGGACCAGCGCGCAGGAGATCGCGAGGCAGGTGAAATCGCGGAAAATTTCGGCGATCGTCGCGGTGCCGAAAATGTTGGAGCTGCTGCGCGATCTCGTGGCGATTCGTTTCCCGGAGGTACACAGTCCGCGCCTGGATCGCGGGAAATGGCCGATGCGGTGGTGGCGATTCCGCCGCGTGCATCGCTACTTCGGATGGAAATTCTGGGCATTGATTTCGGGCGGCGCGCCGCTTCCGCCGGAGATTGAGAATTTTTGGCGGAAGCTCGGCTATGTGGTCGTGCAGGGCTACGGCCTGACGGAAACCGCTCCGATCGTGACGCTGAGCCATCCGTTTCACGTGCGCGGAGGAACGGTGGGCAAGCCGCTGCGCGGCGTGGATGTGAAGATCGCCGAAGACGGTGAAGTGCTGGTGCGCGGGGCCAATGTGACGGCGGGATATTTCCGGTCGCCCGAAGCGACGGCGGCCGCGTTCGAGGACGGATGGTTTCACACCGGAGATATCGGCGAGTTGGACGCCGAGGGGCACCTGCGGATTCGCGGCCGGAAGAAGGAACAGATCGTCACGCCGGAGGGATTGAAGGTTTTTCCCGAGGACGTCGAAAAAGTTTTGAACGCGGAACCGGGGGTGCGCGAATCGGCGGTGATCGGAACGGACCGGGTGCACGCGGTGCTGGCGCTTGAGGAGAGCGCCGACGCGGAGAAGATCGTGCGCGAGGTGAACGCAAAGCTGGAGGATCATCAGAAAATTCGCGCCGTTTCGATCTGGCCGCACGGCGAATTGCCGCGGACGCAGTCGACCGGCAAGCTGCGGCGGGGTGAAATCGCGCGGGCGATCGCGACGGGCGCGGCGGCGGCCGAAGACGGCGACGAGATCACAAAATTGCTGCAAAAATACGCTCCGGGACGCAAAATTACGCGCGAAACGACGCTAGATGAGCTCGGCTTGTCTTCTCTTGACCGGGTGCAGTTGATGATGGAGCTGGAGCAAAAATTATCGACGGAAATCGACGAGCGCGCGTTTTCGGCGGCGAGCCGGGTGGCGGATCTAGCGCATCCGGCGCCGGTTGCGCCGCATCCGGAGATGAAATTTCCGAGGTATAGCCGATCAGCCGCGGCGCGCGCGGCGAGGCGTTTGGCGCTGCCGTATTTTTTGCTGCCGCTGATGAGGATTTGGGCGCATTTGCGCGTTTCGGGGCGCGAAAATCTGGCGGAATTGAAGGGGCCGGTGATTTTCGCGTCGAATCATCAGAGCCACTTCGACGTTCCGGCGATTCTGGCGAGCCTGCCGCCGCGGCTGCGATATCGGCTGGCGACGGCGATGTCGAAAGAGTTTTTCGACGCGCACTTTTTTCCGGAGCGGCATTCGCGGCGCGAGTATCTGACCAACAGCTTGAATTACTGGCTGGCGACGTTTGTGTTCAACGCGTTTCCGCTGCCGCAGCGGCAGGCGGGCGCGGGAGAAGCGATTCGCTATATGGGCGAGCTGGTAGAGCAAGGATGGTCGATTTTAATTTTTCCGGAGGGGGATCGCACGTCGACGGGTGAAATTCTGCCGTTTCAGCCCGGAGTGGGGATGATTGCGGCGCATTTAGGGATCCCGGTGGCGCCGGTGCGGATCGTGGGACTGGATAAAGTGCTGCATCGAAGTGCGAAGTGGCCGAGTTTTGGCAGGGTGGAGGTGAAATTCGGGCGGCCGATGCGGCTGGAGGGAGAAGATTTCGCCGGGATGGCGCGAGAGGTGGAGCGGGCGGTGCGGGTGTTGTAGGGGTTCGAAGAGTTTGGGATTCAACTCCGGATTCATCTGTTTCAGAGCGGAACCGGCGGTGTTTGGCCAGATCTTTGAGTCACTTGAAGATTCAGAGGGGCGGGCGGGAGCGAATTGGCGCTTTAGACTGAAGTCGCTTCAAGGAGGCGACAAGCGAATGTTCAGTTTGAGACGCGCGGCGGCGGCGATACGGGTGGCGGCGGTGGCGTCGATCCCATTGGTGACCGCATGGGGTCAGCCGGCGCTGACCACCATCCAGGATATTTTGTACCGCGCCGACGGAACGCGGTTCAACGGAACGCTGTATATCAACTACGAAGCGTTTCAAGCGGGCGACGCTTCGAACATCGCGACGGCGAACCTGACGGTTCCGATCGTGAACGGCGTGCTGAACGTGCAGTTGGTTCCGACGACGACGGCGTCGGCGGGGGCGCAGTACAACGTGACGTTCAACAGCAATGGGATTAATCAGTTCACGCAGATCTGGGCGGTGCCGCCGAGCGCCGTACCGCTGACGGTGCGCAGCGTGCTGGTGTCGCAGGGAAGCGTGGTGGGTCCGCCGCCGGTGACGACGCAGATCAACATTTCCGACGTAAACGGATTACAGAATCAACTGGCGATCCGGCCGCAGGCGGGCGTGTCGTTCACGCCGGGACGCGCGGCGGTGATCGACAGCTCCGGGCAGATCGATGGAGCGGCGGGAAATTTGACGGACTGCGTACGGGTGGACGGCAGCTCGGGTCCGTGCGGGGCGGGCGGCAGCGGGGTGTTTCCGTCGTTTTCCGATGAAGAGACGCCGGCGGGCGCGGTGAACGGCGCGAATACGATTTTCACGCTGGCGTTCGCGCCTTCGCCGGCGGCGAGTCTGCTGTTGTACGTGAACGGGCTGCTCATGAAACAAGGCATCGATTACACGATCAACGGAAACACAGTGACGTTTTTGGCGAGCTCGATTCCGCAGAGCGGCGACGTGATGACGGCGAGCTATCGTTACGCCAATCCGTCGAATCCGCTAGGGACGCTGACGGCGGCGCAGGTGGTTTGCAGCTCGGCTGGATCGGGGACGTCGGCGGCGTCGCTGGTGCAACTGGGGAGTTGCACGATTCCGGCGGGGCTGCTGGGCGCGGGCGACCGGATCGAGGTTGAATATCGCTATTCGCACACGGGGACGTCGGCGGGATTTACGGGAGCGATCCTGTGGGCGGGGACGAACCTTGTTTCGCGCACGGCGGGGGCGGCGGAAACGGCGTTTGCCGGCCGGATCATGATTGGGATTAACGCGGGCGCGCAGAGCTGGGATGCGGAAAGTTGGGGGAATAATCTGAGTTTCACTGCTTCATCGGGCAACGCATCGGCGGCGATTGGTCAAAATTTGACGATTTCTTTCCAGGCGGACCTGGCGGCGGCGACGACCGATACCATTTCGCTGACGAATTTCACGGTGATCCGGTATCCGGCGCAGTCGAATCCGTAAGGGAAAAACCCGAGCGGGGCGAGAGGATTCGTTTAGGAAGCAAGCTAGGAGATTCCGATAGTACTGACTACGGTCAATTTGTTCTTGTAAGAAACGCGCGGTTGGCTGAAGATAGTTACAAGAGAGAACACACGAGGTGACGACCATGGCCAGAAGGTTCCGGATCGCGCTCCGCACATTGTGGGCGAATGCCTACGGGCAGGACATTATCGAATACGCGCTGATGGCGGCGGCGATTGCGGTGGTGGTCGCCGGATTTCTGCCGCCCGCGTTGATGCCCACGGTGAGCACGATTTTCTCGAAGCTGGGTTCGGAGTTTCACGCCAGCTAAACACGTCCCTCCGTTTCGAACAGTGGAAAAGAGCCGCGAACGTTTGCGGCTCTTTTGTTTTTTGCGGCGCTTGTTACCATATTCTTTCGCATGTTGCGTTTCGAAACGGCGGGGGAGTCACATGGGGAGTGCCTGGTGGCGACGCTGGTGGGGTTGCCCGCGGGCGTTCCGATTTCGGTGGAAGCGATCGATCGCGAGCTGTGGCGCAGACAGCAAGGCTACGGCCGCGGCGGGCGGATGAAGATTGAAACAGATCGCGCGCGGATTGTGAGCGGCGTGCGGCACTCCAAGACGATCGGGTCGCCGATCGCAATTCTTCTTGAAAACAAAGATTGGAAAAACTGGACGGAAGCGCTGCCGGTGGAAGAGGTTGAAGCAACGGAGGACAAGCGCAAACCGGTGAGGCGTCCGAGGCCGGGGCACGCGGACCTGGCGGGATCGATTAAATACAATTTTGCGGAGGCGCGGTACGTGTTGGAACGCGCCAGCGCGCGGGAGACGACGGCTCGCGTGGCGCTGGGGGCGATCGCGAAACAGTTCCTGCGCGAGTTCGGGATCGAAGTGCTGAGCCATGTGGTTGCGGTGGGGGAAGCTCGGCTGGAGCGGGCGGCATCGTTTGAGGAATTAATGGCGTTGAGCCGGCGCGAGCAAGTGCTGCTGAACTGCGTGGACGCCGAAGCCGAGCAGCGCATGAAGGCGGTGGTGGATGAAGCCTATCGGACGGGCGATACGGTGGGCGGGGTGTTCGAGGTGATCGCGCACGGCGTTGTGCCGGGTTTAGGATCGCACGTGGCGTGGGATCTGCGATTGGACGGGCGGCTGGCGCAGGCGATCGTTTCCATTCAAGCGGTGAAAGGCGTGGAGATCGGCGCGGCGGCGGAAGGGGCGGCGTCGTTCGGGTCCAAGGTGCAGGACACGATTCATTACGATCGGGAGGGGCGGCGGTTCCGGCGCGGCGCAAATCGCGCGGGCGGCATCGAAGGAGGGATGACGAACGGCGAGGACGTGGTGGTGCGGGGGATGCTGAAACCGATTTCGACGCTGAGAAGGCCGCTTGAAAGCGTGGACCTGGCGACGCGCGAGCCGGCGCTGGCGGCTTACGAGCGGAGCGACGTTTGCGTGGTTCCGGCGGCGGGGGTGATCGGCGAGGCGATGGTGGCGCTGGTGATCGCGCAAGCGCTGATCGAGAAGCTGGGCGGCGATTCCCTGGTCGAAATGAAAAGGAATTTTGATGGATATCAGGAACAGGTGAAGAATTTCTGATGATTTATCCGATTGTGAAGTACGGCCAACCGGTACTGGAGCAAAGCGCGCAGCCGATTACGGAGTTCGATACGCCGGAGCTGCACAAGCTGATCGAGGACATGTTCGAGTCGATGTACGCGGCGCGCGGAGTGGGGCTAGCGGCTCCGCAGATCGGCATCGGCAAGCGGGTGGCGGTGATCGATATTTCGACGGGGGAGGATCCGGCGCAAAAGATCGTGCTGATCAATCCGCGGATTGTGGCGCGGGACGGATCACAGACGGGGGAAGAAGGGTGCCTGAGTCTTCCGACGTTTCGCGAGCCGGTGACGCGGGCGAATCGGGTGACGGTGCGGGCGCGGGACGCAAAGGGCGCCGAATTCGAGATGACCGGCGAGGATCTGCTGGCGCGGGCGTTTCAGCATGAGACGGACCATTTGAACGGGACTCTGTATATCAGCTACGTGAGCCCGCTGAAACGGGATTTGATTCGAAGGAAGATCCGCAAGCTGCAAAAGAACGGCGAGTGGGGATGAGAGACGCGGGATTTCGACTTTGAGACTCGTTTTCATGGGCACGCCGGAGTTCGCGGCGCCGTCGCTGGAGCGCGTGAATTCGGAACATGAAGTGATCGCGGTGTATACGCAGCCGGATCGGCCGAAGGGCCGCGGCGGGGATCTGGCGATTTCGCCGGTGAAGGCGGCGGCGCTGCGGTTGGGATTGCGCCTGGAGCAGCCGGAACGGATCCGGCGGCCGGACGTGGTTGCGCAGCTTCGAGAGATGGCTCCCGAGGCGATGGCGGTGGTGGGATATGGGCAAATCCTGCCGCGGACGATTCTGGAGATTCCGCCGCGAGGAATTATCAATGTTCATGCCTCGCTGCTGCCGAAGTATCGCGGCGCGGCGCCGATTCAGTGGGCGATCGCGCGCGGCGAAACCAGGACCGGGGTAACTACGATGCGTATTGATGAGGGGTTAGATACCGGCGATATCTTACTCACATGGGAGACTTCGATCGGCGATGAGGAGACCGCAGTGGAGTTAGGCGAGAGACTTGCGGTCGCGGGCGCGGAGTTACTCGTTGAGACTTTCCGGAGACTTGATGAGATAACTCCACGGCCGCAGGATGACTCACAGGCGAGTTACGCTCCGATTCTGAAGCGCGAAGATGGACGGATCGACTGGAGGCGTCCGGCGGCTGAGATCGCGAATCGGGTGAGGGGGTTCCAGCCGTGGCCGGGATGCTACGGCTTCTTTCGGGGGAAGAGATTTCATATCTGGAAATCGAGGGTTGTGGATTTGGAGATCGCGCCGGGTGAGATACGCGCGGAGGGCCGGCATCTGTTTGCCGGATGCGGCGAGAAAGCGCTGGAGCTGATCGAAATTCAGTTGGAAGGGAAGAAGAGAATGCTCGCGGCGTCGTTTTTGAACGGAACGGCGATCCAGGCCGGCGAGGTGCTGGCGTGAATTTGCCGCGAGGCTACCGCTACAGCTCGCTTTACGCGGGAGTGCGGAAGTCGGCGAAGGACGATGTCGCGCTGATCGCTTCGGATCTGACGGCGTGGGGCGCTGCCGTATTTACGCGGAATCGGGTGGTGGCCGCGCCGGTGATCGTGGCGCGGGAGAATCTTCGCCGATCGCGCGGGAAGGTGCGAGCGCTGCTGATCAACGCGGGAAATGCAAACTGCGCGACGCGAACGGGCGAGCGCGTTGCGCGGGAGTGCATCGCGGCGGCGGCGCGCGAGCTGGGAGCGGCGGCGGAGGAGATCCTGCCGGCATCGACGGGCGTGATCGGCGTGGAGCTTGATGCGCGATTGATCGTCGATTGCGTTCCGAAGCTGGTGGAGGGTTTAGATGAGGCGCGGTTTGAGGACGCCGCGGCGGCAATTCTTACGACGGATACGAAGCCGAAGACTGCGTTCGCGGAGGTAAAAGGCGCGCGGATCGCGGGGATGACCAAGGGAAGCGGCATGATTCATCCGCGGATGGCGACGACGCTGGGATTTTTAGTGACCGATGCGTCGTTTACGCCGGCGGCGCTGCGCGCGATGCTGCACCGCGGCATCGAGCGGAGTTACAATCGCATCTCCGTTGATGGAGACACTTCCACGAATGACATGGTCGCGGTGGTGGCGAATGGAGCATCGGGAGCGAGGCCGCAGGCGAAAGAATTCGAAGCGGCGCTGGGCGAGGTGCTGGAATCGCTGGCGACGCAGATTGTGCGCGATGGCGAAGGCGCGCGGAAACTCATCACGATCGAGGTGGGAGGCGCGGCGAGCGACGCGGCGGCGGAGAAGATTGCACGCGCGATCGCGAATTCGCCGCTGGTGAAGACGGCGATCGCGGGATCGGATCCGAACTGGGGGCGAATCTTATCCGCGGCGGGAATGGCGGGCGTGCCGTTCGATCCGGGACGTGTCGATATCGAGCTGCAAGGGTGCGCGGTGTGCCGGGAGGGCGTGGCGGCGGATTTTCCCGAAAGTGAGTTGAAGGGGAAACTTGACGCGCCGGAGTGTCTGATCCGTTTTTCGATTCGCGGGCGCGGGCGCGGGCGGACGCGATTCTGGACCTGCGATTTCACGGAAGACTATATCCGCATTAACGCGAGTTACCGGACATGATTTGGATTTTTCTGCTCGCTGGCCTGGCGGCGATGGCGCAGTATGAGACGCCTCCGGATGTGATGCAGTTTCTGCATGAACTCGCCGGCGATTTGGCGAATCCGTGCCCGGAGGGTCCGGATGCATGCGATGCGGGGGCGTTTTTGCAGCATTTTGACCGGGCGATGCCGGGGTATGCGGAGATCAGTTCGGAGGTGAAGGAGTTAGTTGCGCGCGGCGGGGTAGGATCGGCGATCGAGATTGCGAGTGATTCAGGCGATGAGAAGAAACGAGTGATGGAGCTCGATTGGACGCTTGAGTTTACCGATCAGCCGCAGCGTCGAGAGCTGATTCAATGCAGGATTGAGAAGAAGGGCAAGAAGTGGGAGTTCGTGGCCTTTAAGCCAGTCGATTTTTTCAGGTATTGACTCGTCCGAGATAGTAATTCTTCTTACCGACTCTCAAGACGAACATCGATTCGGAAGCTAAGTCCTCGCGGCGGATTTGCGCGTCGGTTTGGGCGCGGCGGTTGTTCAGATAGACTCCGCCGCCGGCGATGAGGCGCGCGGCTTCGCCCTTGGATTTCGCGGCGCCGGCGCGCACCATGGCATCGGTAAGCTTGAGCGGAGAGGAGAGATCGACGGAGAAAGACGGGACGTCGGCGAAGATCTCGGATAACTGGTGATCGGTCAGGCCGGAGACTTCGCCGCCGAACAGAACATCCGACGCCTTGCGCGCTTGCGCGAGGGCTTCGTCGCCGTGAACCAATCGCGTGACTTCGGCGGCGAGACGTTTTTGCGGGACGCGCTGCTCGGCAGGCGCGGCGCAGAGCTCGGCGATTTCCTCCAGGCTCAAGAAGGTGAAAAGCTTCAGGAAGCGGGCAACATCGCGGTCGTCGGTGTTGATCCAATACTGATAAAAGCGATAGGGACTGGTTTTCGCCGGATCGAGCCAGATGGCATTTCCGGCGCTTTTGCCGAATTTTTCGCCGGAGGCGGTGGTGAGCAGCGGGAAAGTGATGCCGAAGGCTTCCTGGCCGCGAATCCGGCGGATCAGCTCGATGCCAGCAGTGATATTTCCCCACTGATCGCTGCCGCCGCCCTGGATTTTGCAGCCGTGTTGATCATGGAGAACGAGGAAATCATAAGCCTGCAAGAGCATGTAACTGAATTCGGCGTAAGAGATGCCGTGCTCGCGATCTTCGAGGCGGCGCCGGACGGACTCCTTGGCGAGCATGTAATTGACGGTGAAATGTTTGCCGACGTCGCGGAGAAAATCGAGATAGCTGACCGGACCGGTCCAATCGTAGTTATTGACGAGGATCGCGGGGTTGCTTCCATCGAAGGTGACGAAGCGAGCGAGCTGGGCACGGATCGCTTCCACGTTGGCGCGGACCATGTCCGGCGTCATGAGCGGACGCTCCGAGGCGCGGCCGCTGGGATCGCCGATCATTCCCGTGGATCCGCCGACGAGGACGATGGGCCGGTGGCCGGCGCGCTGGAAACGGGAGAGCATCAATGCGGGAACCAGGCTGCCGGCGTGGAGACTATCGGCGGTGGGATCGAATCCGATGTAGATGGGCTGGCCGGGCGTGGCGAGCAGCCGCTCGAGCGCGGCGCGGTTGGTGACATCGTCGAGCGCGCCGCGCTGCTCCAGTTCCTCGAGAAGAGTCATCGCTTTTCGAAGGTGAGCAGGTATTGATTGTTGCCGGTGTGCTCCGTGGTGGAGATGAGTCGATAGCCGTTGGACTCGACTTCCTTGGCGACATCGTCGCGCTCGAGCCGGATGTGATCGGGGCGGTCTTTCTTATAGAAATCGACGATGACCAGACGGCCTCCCGG